>CACWSW010000037.1 GCA_902763655.1 uncultured bacterium | reverse complement strand
CAGTCCTGATGTCCGCACTGAGTTCGGACATCGTCACCTCCCCCTTCGGCGACACTACCAGCGCCTTGCCCGGCGGCAGCTCCTTCACGGCCTCCGGCGGCACGTCGAAGGCCGCCTGTATCGCCGGCCGCTCGCTGGCGACCACCACCACGTCGTCGTCCTTGTAGTACCAGCCAGGGCGTATCCCGTACGGGTCGCGCGTGGCGAACGCCCAGCCGTCGCCTGTCATGCCGCACAGCGTCCACGCGCCGTCGGCGTTGGCGAGGGCTCGTGAGATGGCGGAAGCCACGGGAGGGACGCAATTCATTGCGTCCGTTTTCCCTGCGGTCGCAGCAAGCTGCGACCCTCCCAGCTCCTTCGCGATCATCTCGCAGAGGAGATAGCCGTCCGAGCGGCTCGTTGGGAACGAGCCGTGGTGGCGGTAGTCGTCGAACAGCTCGGGGGCGTTCGTGAGGTTGAAGTTGCCGGCGAGCAGGACCGTATGGCACAGCTCGCTCGCCTCGTGGATGAAAGGATGGCAGAACGAAACCTCGTTCTTCCCGAAGGTGGCGTAGCGGAGATGGCCCAGGAATATCCTCTCGTTCCTCACGGCAGGCCGCTTCGCGATCATGCCCAGCACGTCCACCAGCGGAGTCGCCGTGGCGGACTTGAACGACCAGTACGGCGGCGTACCAGGCTCGGGGTCGGTGCATAGGACCGCCGCCCCGGCTCCGTCCTGTCCGCGGTTGTGCTGCTTCTCCAGGAGGAGCGAGAGCTTCGTCCCTCCGAAGTCTCCATGGCAGGGCGCGTCGTCACCAACGCGCCGCGTGGCGGATGGCGGCCTTCTCAGGACCACCATCGCCACGCCGCATTCGTGCTTGAGTACGTCGGACATACTAGCCACTAACCACTAGCCACTAGTACAGGAACAGCATGTCGCGGTACTTCGGCAGTGGCCAGCGTTTGTCGGCGACCTTGTGCTCGAGCGCGTCGACCGTCGTGCGCAGCGCCTTCATGGCGGCGAGGACGGCGGACGGCTCGTTGTCGTCCAGCGCGGAGTCGAGCTTGCGGAGCCCGGCCTTGAGGCCGTCAAGCCCGGAGCCCAGCTCCACCAGGTCGTCCATGAGCGCGTTCGTGCCGGAGCTCACGCCCATCCGCTCGGCCGCGGCGAACGCCGCCACCGTCTCGGCGTACTCGGCCTTGACCGCAGGGAGGATCATCTCGCTCGCCATGTCGCGGGCGCACGTGCCCTCGATGCGGATCTTCGTGGCGTACTCCTCGATGAAGATCTCGTGGCGGCTCTTGAGCTCGCGCGAGGTCATCACGCCGTACTTCTCGAAGAGGGCGCGGTTCTCCTTCTTGTCGAGCGCCGACAGGGCGTCGGGCGTGGTGGGCGCGTTCGGCAGCCCGCGCTTCGCAGCCTCCTCAAGCCAGCCGGCCTCGTAGCCGTTGCCGTTGAAGATGATGCGGCTGTGCGCCTTCAGGGTCGCCTGCAGGATCTTCTGGAGGGCGGTGTGGAACGCCGCGGTGTGCTCGCCGGCCTTGGCCTTCCCGGCCGTGCCGCTCTTCTCGAGCTCGCCGGCGATGCGGTCCACCGCCTCGGCGACGATCGTGTTCAGCACCATCGTCGGGCCGGCGCAGCAGACGCTGGAGCCTGGCGCGCGGAACTCGAACTTGTTGCCGGTGAAGGCGAACGGCGAAGTGCGGTTGCGGTCCGTCGCGTCCTTCGGGAGCGCGGGAAGCGTGTCCACGCCGATCTTCAGCGTGTCCGCCTTGCGCGCCCTGCCGCCCACTCCCTTCTCCAGGCGGTCGATCACGTCGGCGAGCTGGTCGCCGAGGTAGATGGATATGACTGCCGGCGGCGCCTCGTTGGCGCCGAGACGGTGGTCGTTGCCCGCGCCGGCCACGGAGGCGCGCAGGAGGTCGGCGTGCTTGTCGACCGCCTCGATGATCGCGCAGAGGACCGTGAGGAAGAGGGCGTTCTCGTCGGGGTTGCTGCCGGGATCGAGCAGGTTCTTTCCGCCGTAGCTGACAGACCAGTTGTTGTGCTTGCCAGAACCGTTGACGCCGGCATAAGGCTTCTCGTGCAGGAGGCACTTGAAGCCGTGCTTCTCCGCCACGTTGCGGAGCGTGTCCATCACGAGCATGTTGTGGTCGGTGGCGAGGTTCAGCTCCTCGAACATCGGCGCCAGCTCGAACTGCGCGGGCGCGACCTCGTTGTGGCGCGTCTTCGCGGGAATGCCGAGCTTCCAGAGCTCGCGCTCCACGTCGTTCATGAAGGAGAGGACGCGGTCCGGGATCGTGCCGAAGTAGTGGTCCTCAAGCTGCTGCCCCTTCGCCGACGGCGCGCCGAAGAGCGTGCGGCCGGTGAGGACGAGGTCGGGGCGCTTCTCCCAGTACTTCTTGTCGATGAGGAAGTACTCCTGCTCGGCACCGAGCGTGCAGCCGGTGTGCGCCTCGGGGCGGCCGAAGAGCTTCATGAGGCGCTTGAGCGACTTGTCGAGCGCCTGCATCGAGCGCAGCAGCGGCGTCTTCTTGTCGAGCGCCTCGCCGGTGTAGGCGCAGAACGCCGTCGGAATGCAGAGCGTGGCGCCGTTCGAGTGGCGCTTGATGAAGGCGGGCGAGGTGGGGTCCCATGCCGTGTAGCCGCGCGCCTCGAAAGTGGAGCGGATGCCGCCCGAGGGGAAGGACGAGGCGTCAGGCTCGCCGACGATCAGGTTCTTTCCGGAGAACGCCATGATCGGCTCGCCGTCCTTCATCTCGAGGAAGGAGTCGTGCTTCTCGGCGGTCGAGCCGGTCATAGGCAGGAACCAGTGCGTGTAGTGCGTCGCGCCGCGGTCCATCGCCCACTTCTTTATGGCGTGGGCGACCTCGCCGGCGATCGACGGGTCTAGCGGCTTGCCGTCCTGGATCGTCGCCTGGAGCTTCTTAGCCGTATCCTTCGAGAGGTATGTCCTTATGGCCTCGTCGCCGAAAACGTCGGCTCCGAACTCGGTCATGTTCTTTGCTTCTTCCATCATCGTCATTCTCCTTTGGCGGACGCGACCTTCGCGCCCGGCGAACGACAATAAGCAAGAGCCGTGCCAACGCCCTAGGAGCGCATGTTGGCACCTTTATCTTTACATCGGCACGAATCACGGGCCGAAAACGCTTACAAGAATTGTAAGCCGACCGTCATGGATGCAATCCAGCCCGCAATTAGGATTGTCGGGAATGGTGGGCGCGACTGGACTCGGACCAGTGACCCCTACCGTGTGAAGGTAGTGCTCTAACCAACTGAGCTACGCGCCCGCGTTTTCGCGGTGAAAACGCAAGTAGTATATCAAATGCCCCCCGCCGAAGCAAGGGCAAATTTACACCATGTCACGACTTCTTCAGTCCGCGCCACGGCTGGCCCGGACGGGAGAACTCGTTGTCGCCGAGCGCAGGCATCGGCACGTCGCCATCCTTCTCGAAGTCCTCGGGCGTGGGCGTGCACGCGAGGTTGTAGAACGGAGAGTTCGTGCTCTTGATGATGTCGTTCATCGTCACGAGCTGGCCCGTGTAGGCGGAGATGCGGATCATCACGCCGCACGCGGTGGACATCGCGCATGCCTCGCCCTCGTTCAGGTACGGACCCTTCCCGAGGATGGACTTGAGCATGTCCACGTGCTCCTGCACGTACGCGTTCACCTCCGGGAAGTCGCCGGCCAGCTCGACCTTCGTGCCGTCTAGGCGCTTCACGCTCTGCCCGCCCGCGATGATCTCCTTGGCGGTGCGGAAGTACTCGCGCACGTCGTTCTTGCATCCGTCGATCTGGCGGCACATCGAGTGGATGTGCACGCCGTCGCCGTAGTCGAAGTCTCCGGAGAAGAAGTCGTACTGATTGCCTGAGACGCGACGCATCCGCGCGCCGAACGCGACGACGCTCTTCGGGTAGCGGCCGATGAACCAGTTGGCCACGTCGATGTTGTGGACGTGCTGCTCGCAGATGTGGTCGCCGGAAAGCTCGGTGAAGTTGAGCCAGTTGTTGCAGAGGTAGTCCTTGTTGGACTGCTCCGGCGTGCGCTCGCGCACCCACGGCACCGCGCTGTTCCAGTACACCTCGCCGCCGAGGATCGGCCCGATCGTGCCTTCCTGAAGAGCCTTGGCCTGGAGCAGGTAGCCGCGCTGGTGACGGCGCTGCGTGCCGCACACGATCGTCAGCTTCTTCTCCTCTGCCTTCCTGGCGGCGGCGATCATCAGGCGCACGCCGGGCGCGTCCACGGCCACGCCCTTCTCGGCGAACACGTGCTTGCCGGCCTCGATGGCGGCCATCGTGTGGCGCGGACGGAAGTTGAGCGGCGTGGTGAGGATCACCACGTCCACGTCGCTGCGCTTCATGATCTCCTTGTAGCCGTTAGCGCCGCCGTAGGCGTTCTCCTTGCCGACTCCGAACTTCTCGGCGGCGAACTGCGCCTTGTCGAGGAAGTAGTCGGCGAACGCCACAGGCTTCACTTCCACCGGCACGCCCTGCCCACGCAACATCTCGGCGGCGTTCAGCAGGTTGCCGAGCGCGCCCTGGCGGTAGAAGTCCTGCGGACCTTTCGGCTGGCCTTTGCCGCCCGTGCCGCGTCCGCCGCAGCCGACGACCGCCGCGCGGATCACGCGCTTGTCAGCGGCTTGCACGCCGATGCTCATGGCGCCAGCAGCCAGCGCCGAACCCTTGATGAAGTCTCTTCTGTTCATTTGCTTTTCCTTTGTTTGTTAGAGGTTTCTTATTGTCCTAATCAATTGCCTTATGGCCGAAGGCCCCCCTTCACCATTCACCTTTCACCCTTCACCTTTCACCTTTCACCCTTCACCATTCACCCTTCACGCTTCCTCCCACTGGCGGCGCAGAAGTGAAACCATGTTCTTGATAAGCACGTGCTTCTCGCCGTCGCTGGGCATGATAGGCTTGCCGCGGGCATCCTTGCCCTTGGACGGGAAGCCGCATTCCATCGACACCGCACCGCGGTAGCCGATGAACTTGAGGCCCTTGAAGCCGTCAACGTAGTTGTCGAGGTCGCCGTCCGTGCCAGGCACCTTGCGGTTGCCGAGCGAGGCGATGTGGACGTGCTTGAGGAGCTTTCCGGCAGCAACGAACGCGGCGAAGTAGCTCGGCTCCTCCCACATCATGTGCCAGAAGTCGCCCATCACGGCACAGCCCTTGCCGATCTCCTGCGCCATCTTGGCCGCGTCGGCGACCTGGCGCATGAACGGCGTCTCGCCGCGGCGCAGCGGCTCCAGGACGATCTCCGTGCCGCACGCGGCCGCCTTTTCGGCGAGGCGCTTGCCCGTGTTCGTGACGAAGTCCTCGCGGAGCTCCTTCAGGCCCACCTCGGGCTTGCCGCGGGCGGGGCAGATGATGAGGCCGACGCTCTTCATCTGGCCGAGGATCTCGAGGATCGGCATGAACTTCTCCACCTCGGCGTCGTTCTTCGACTTGTCGGCGTAGTCGAATCGGGAAGGCCCGCACGCCGTCGTGAGGAAGAGCTTGCGGCCCTTGAGCGCGTCCACGAGCTTCGGACCCTGATCGCGCAGCCACTCGAGCTTGGAGGTGATCTCGACGGCCTGGAAGTCGTTCGCCTCGAGGTAGTCGAGCTTCGCGTTGATGTCGTCCTTCGTGGGAATCAGCCACCACTGGAGGCAGAGGTTGAGCTGTGCGGGCTTCGCGGGAGGCGTCAGCTTCGGCATGCCACTGCAGCACGGCTTGCAGGCATCGCCTGCAGCCGGAAGCGCCGCCGCGAGCCCCGCGACCGTGCTCCCTGCCAAGAATTCACGTCGATTCATTCGTCTTTACTCCTTGATATGGGGAAAAGTTAAGAGGGATTTTAGCCGAAATCGGCGCAGGAATCAAGCCAGAATTGCGCTTTGCAGGCCAAAGACATCACAGCTCGTCGAAGCCGACGGCGCGCACGCCGCACTCCTTCGCGGTCGCAAGGATACGCTCGAGCCATTCGGTCTTCATGCTGATCCCCTTCGCGCCGGGCGAGATGCCGTGCGAGGTGAGCACGAACGCCTCCTTGCGCTCCGCCGCGCGGCGGATGCACTTCAGGATGTCCTCGATGTCGGTGTGGTACGCCTCGCCCGCGATCACCGTGTCGAGACGAAACTGCCCCTTGGCCTTCTCCGCCGGAATGAACGCGCGATCGACCGTGTGGATAGGCGCAAGGCCCTCCTGCTTCTCGCCCTTCGGGTCAAACGGAGCCACGCCCTTGTGGCCGCCACGCACGTGCGCGAAGCCCCTCCTCTTGAAGAGGGCGTCAGCCTCGTCCGAACGGCGGCAGTTCGGGTAGGCGAACGACTTGATCGGGATGTACGCCACGCGGCACGCCTCCCGCTGCGGCTCGATCTCCTCCTTGTAGTAGCGGTCCGCGCCCTTCTTCGCGATCGCCTCGTCGGCGTTCGCGTGCCGGAGCCCGTGGAGGCCCACGGAGTGCCCCGCCTCGGAGAGGCGCTTCATCGCGCGCACGGCCTCGCCGTCGATCGGCCCGCAGACGAAGAACGTCGCGTGCGCGCCGTACTTCTCGAAGATCGGCAGAGCCTTCACCCAGTCGCCGAAGTTGCGGTCGTCGAACGACAGCACGAGCAGGCCCGTCCGCTCCTCCGAGGGCTGGCAGTTCTCGATGCGCAGGTTCGTCACCGGTCCGCCCTCGATGAACTTCTTCGAGCGCTCCCCGCCCCATCCCCGGTGGTGGCGCACGCGGAGCGCGTCGAGGTGCTTCCGTGCGCAGTTGCGGAACGTGACGTTCTCTGGATGGCGCGACGCGGGGCTGTGGAACGCGATCGGCTGGAGCGACTCGAACCGGCAGTCCTCGAAGAGGATGTCGCGGATACGCCAGTCGTCGGAACGGGCGTTGGAGTCCACAGGCCGCGCGCACTCCTTGAACTCGCACCGCGACAAGCGGATGTCCTCGATGTAGACGCCCTTCTTTCCCTGGATCCAAGCCGGCTGTAACCCGATACCGTTCGCCGATTCGTGGAAGCGGCAGTTCTCGACCGCGACGTCGCGCACCGTACCCGTGCCGATGCCGAAGCGGACGCCGTAGCAGCAGCTCCAGACGTCGCAGTTGGAAATGCGGATGTTCTCGCAGGGGTGCGCGTCCGCATGAAGCTTGCAACTTGCGCGGATGGCAAAGCCGTCGTCGCCCGTCTTGATCGTGCAGCCATCGACCACGACGTTGCGCGTGCAGTCGATGGAGAAGCCGTCGGAGTTGGCGATCGTCCGGTCGGCGTCGATCGTCACATTGCGGATGTCAAGCCCGTCGCAGCAGCGGAAGTGCGCCGTCCACGCCGGCGTGTTGGCGAGCGTCACGCCGGAGAGGCGGATGTCCTTCGAGAGGAAGAAGGTCACCATGTGTCCGGGACGGAACCAAGAGCGGTCAGTGGGATGGAGCTTGAGGCCGTACTTGTACCACGGGAAACGACTGTCCTCGTCGCATTCGCCGAAGAACGCGGGGCCGCTGCCGTCGATCGTTCCCTCGCCGGTGATGGACGCGCCCTCGACCTTGTAGCCGAGAACGAGGTGCCCGCCGCTCCACTCCTCGCCGTCGCTCCAGAAGTTCTCGGGGAACGCGTCGTTGCGGTTGTAGTCCTCCTGCCGCGTGCTCCCCTTCAGCACGGCGCCCTTCGCGAGGTGCAGCTCCACGCGCGAACGTAGCCAAACCGTGCCGCTCGTCCACGTCCCCGCCGGCACGACCACCCGTCCGCCGCCCGCGGCATCCGCCGCGTCGAGGGCCTTCTGGATGGCCGCCGTGCACGTTTCGCCCGCGCGGGCGCCGTAGTTGCGGATGTCGAAATCCGCCGCCGCGGCCAGTGCAGCAATGCCGAGAACCGTCGCAGACGCAAATCTTTTCAATGGCATGTCACAATCTCCTTCCTAGCGTTTCGGGGCGTTGTAGCCGCCGCGGCGGACCCAGCAGGAGTTGCACTCGCAGGCATCGTCGCGGCCGCATGTGCCCTGGATGTCATGCGCGGGCTTCGGCTTGAGCGACGCCTTCACGAGCAGCAGGAAGCGGGCTCGGTCCTCGGGCTTCACGAGCCACAGCACGCGGCTGCGCTCCTCCATGCCGCGGTTCACGAGCGCGTCGAACGGCTGCGCCGCCACCCTCTCGCCGAGCGCCTCCTTCACCGCCGCGCGCAGACGCGCCTCGCCCGCCGGATCGACCTCGCGCGACTCCGGACGGTTCCACGAATAGCCGCCGCCCACGGTGAACTCCGTCACGTTGAGGTCCATCCAGAGCGCGAGCGTCTGGAGCTCGTCCTTGGAGAGCTTCGCGCCGCCGTGTCCGCGCTTCACCTTCTTCCAGAGCGGACTCGCCGCCGCGAAGTAGTCGTACGGCTTCGACTCGCGCGTCTCGCGGTAGCTCGCCACGAACGAGACCTGCTTGCGATGGATGAGGTTGAAGATGCCGTTCGTGCCGACGAGCGAGAACGCAGGACGCCGCCCTTCGCCTAGCCCGTGGCAGGAAATGCAGTGCTTGTCGAAGATCGGCTGCACGCTCTTCGTGAAGCTGAAGGGACCAGTGTAGCCCAGGTCCACCTCCGGCTTCGGATCGTACGTGGCGCGTCCGGCCGGGTTCTGCACCGCGTACTTCGCCGCGCCGCTCTTGAACTTGTTCTCGTGGCAGCCCGTGCAGCCCTGCACCTCACCCTTCTGCGCGTAGATGAACGATCGCATCGTGAACACGGCGACGCCGTTCGTGTCCACCGCCTGCAGCTGGATCGGAACGCCGGCCGGGATTCGGAACTGCGCCGACCCGTCGGCGGCAACCGGCACCACGCCGAGCGACTCCTTGTGCAAGTCGAGGTCGTCATGCTGGTTGAGCGTCTCGCGACGGCACGCGCCCATCACGTCAAGCTTGTTGATGCGCAGGCACGCAATCGAGTCCTTCGGCAGTTCGGAACGGCAGTCGTACACGTTCTCCACGTAGCAGAGGCCCGTGTCCGGCGCCTTGTCGGGCGGCGGCAGGGTGGAGACGAGCGCGGGCGGCATCGGACGCTTCACGAGCGGGATCGGATTGAAGGTGGAGATTTCGGGATCCTGGTAGATGAGTTCGCGGCCCCCGAGCGTGTCCACGAGCCAGATGCCGAACGCGGCCGGCGACGGCCATGCGGCCATGTACTCCTCGCGGCGGTGGCGGGGATGGTAGTCGGGGTAGCCGAGCGTCTCGTCCGAGTACGAACAGAAGAAGAGCGTGTCGTTCACGGGGAACGGCGAGCAGTAGGCGCCAGGCGTGTTCCAGCCCTCGCTCTCGGGGAACGGCACCTCGGGCGTCACGCGCGTGACAGGCTTGAGGCCGTCCTCGCCCACGCTCGGGTCGAGCAGGAACAGCGACCCGCTCGTGATGTTGTGGTGCGCACTCGCCGTGCAGAGCAGGAGACGCGAGCTGGGAATCGCCTTCGTCTCGGTGACGACGCCGATATCCTCCGAGTAGTTGCCGTAGACGTGCGAGACGGCCGTACCGTCTGGACGCGTGGCCCAGAGCGACTGGAACCACACGGCGTGGCGGTTGATGTAGTCCCAGCGCGTGTAGGCGATGCGGCCGTCGTTCATGACGGCGGGCTCCCACTCGTTCGCCTCGCCGAAGGAGATCTGGCGGATGTTCTTCCCGCCCGCGTCGGCGCGGTAGAGGAGGAACGACGGCACGTAGCGGCCCCAGTGGCAGCGGCCGTAGTTCTGTCCGCGCGTGGAAGAGAACACGAATCCGCCGTCAGGCAGGTAGCACGGGTCGATGTCCTCGATCATCGCGGTCTGCCGCCCGCCCTGCGTCTCCATCGGGTCGCCAGGGCAGCCCGTCACCTGGCGCACCCAGCTGCCGTCCGCCGCGCACTCGTAGATGAAGTAGCGGCGGTGGGCGATGGCGCGCTCGCCGCCGGCCTTGAAGCCGGGTCCGTAGATCGGGTGCGTGGGATCGACCTTCTTCACCCACGGGTCGTCGCGCACCACCACCTCCGGCACCTTCAGCTTCTGCGCGTCCGCCGGCGGCTTCGCAGTGTGGTCGCAGAAGGAGAAGAGGATGCGGTCCGCGTTCCAGTGGAGGTCGGGGTTGATCACCGTGCCCGTCGGCAGCTTGCCGCCAAGCAGGGATGTCTTCTTTGGCGCGGTCTGCCAGTTCTCGAGCACGACGAGGCCGGGGCCCGGACGGCTCCAGCGGCCAAGATATTGGTCCACCATGTGGTTCTCGCGGGTGTACGGGATGCCGCGCTGGACGGCAAGAAGCTTCGCGAACTGCAGATCGGGATGGCGGAAGAGTATGCGGCGGCGCAGACGGCGTATCTCCTTCTCCACGGTCGCGCGCTCGCGTTCCGTCTTCGCGGCGGCGAGCCACTTGCGGTCGGCCTCAAGCTCGGTCTTCTCGTCCGCGAGCGCCGATGCCCCGAGCGCCTTCTCCACGTAGGCGTATGTGCGGTCGGCCAGGGCGAGCGCCGCCTCGGGCGAATCGCTCTTCTTCGCCGCCGCAGTACCGGCAGCGTCTGCCGCCGCCACCTTGGCGGTGTAGTCGTAGCGTCCGGGCGGCGCGTCCGTATGCGCAGCCCACGTGCAGGAAGCAATTCCCGCACAAGCCATCATCAGCATCTTCTTCATCGTTTTTCCTCCAATCTGTTCTAAATGATTACTCCACCTGACCTTCGACGCGGGGAACCGACTCCACCTTGATCTTCAGGAAGGTATGCGTACCAAGCGTCACGTAGAGCGTGCCTTCGCCCTTGGTCTCCGCCTTGAGGTAGGGCGTCAGGTCGAAGCCGACCTGGGAGATGTACCTCATCTTCTCGCTCAGGTTGTTCGTGCCGAACACGTGGATGTAACCCGTGGCGATTTCCGACACAATCTGGTTCCCAGTGCCGGGCGTCACCTTGAAGCGCACGGCTCCCGTCTTCTGATCAAATTGCGTGATGCGCAGCTCCGGCATCGCGTATGTCGCCAGCAGACGCGTCCCGTCGCGCGTGCAGGACGGCGCGATGCCCATGTCGGCGATCACGTCCAAGCTTCCCGTCGGCCCCGTCACGACGATCTCCGTCACACCGTCCAGCTGGCCGGACAGCATCGACCTGATCTGGTTCTTCGCCCCTGCGGAGAGCTCCGTCGCGGATGTCACGGCTATCTCGCCGGCCACGGTGACGGACGCGTAGTACGTGGTCACGCCGTTCGCCGTCTCGGCTGAGAACGTCGCGCCGTCCACGCCTTCCAGGCTGAACGTCAGGCCGGACGTCGTCGTCGACAGGAGCGCGTACCGCCCGCTCGCCCAGCCGTTCGCCGGCTCCTTGACGGCGATCGCGCCCGACGCCGTCACCGCGCCGGAAACCGTGATTGCGGTCTGCGCGTCGCTGGCCTGAATCGCATCGCCCGCGCTCAGCGCCAGCGCTCCAAGGGTCGAGTCGGCCACGATGACCTCGGCGTTCTCCAGACGCGCCACCTCGGCCGTCTCGCGCATCACGCGCACCATGCCGTTGACGGTAGTGACCGGATTCCCGGCGGTGACGTCCTTCACGCCCGACTTCTCGCCGAGCTCGACGCTGCTCACGGCAAGGTCGGAGTAGAGGCCCTCCGTGCCGTCGCGCACCGCAAACGTCACGTTGGCGATCGATCCGGAACCGCTTGCGACGTTCGCATCGGTCGAGCCGAAGATCGAGACCGTCAGCGTGCCGTTCGTATCGACCGCCGTGAAGTCCTCCGCCATCAGCGCCTTAAGCGACCCAGCCTCGGCCTTCGTGACCACCAGCACCTGCGGGTCGTAGGTGATGGTGGCGCTCGCGTAGGAAAGCCCCTCCGCCGAGTCCAGCGCAACCGGCACGGTCACGATCTTGCCGGCATTCGCCACATACGTGCCCACCGAGATCTGATAGGCATCGGCCGAGATCGCAACGGCAAGTGCCGCAATAACTGTCATGAATCGCGCTTTCATCTCACTGCCCCCTTTCTTTCAGCAGAGTCTTCAGCGCCTGAAAATCGGCGTTGTCGAGCTTGCCATTGCCGTTGAAGTCGCCCGCCTTGATCTGGTCTGCGGTGGGATGCTGCCCGTTGCCGTTCTTCAATCGCGCCAGAAGCTGGAGGTCGTCCTTATCGACATCTCCGTCGCCGTCCACGTCGCCAAGCTGGTAGGGCACGATAATCGAATCCTCAATGCTCACTGTCGCGCCGTTTTCTCCATCGACTCTGGTCGTCCCAGCTTTCACAGTGTCAAATACGAGAGTGAGGACCTTTCCGCTACCCGCCGCAAGCGTGCCACCGGTCATGCTAATGGTCATGAGACCATCAGCGCTAGACCAAGACAGGGAGACATTCTCCGCAAGGCCGGACCTCTCGACCCTGACGGGCGTCAAGTACGGCGGATCAAAGGCCACCGTCTGCGTCTTGCCCGCCACATTGTAGTTCATCGAATTCTCGATGGAAAGCATCACAGCCGCCTGCTCGCCCAACTTCACCGAAACATCGTTCCAGAAGAACTTCACGCCGCCGAGCCGCGCCGCCACAGCCTCGGTGGGCATCGATTCCGTTTCCGTGGGCGTGGAGTTGCCGGCGGTGTAGAACCGGCTCACGCTCGATACCTTGTAGGCAAATTCGGGAGGGTCGCCGTCCTCGGCGACCGCCGGGAAATCACGGTACGTCGGCAGCGGCGTCTGCGCAATGCGCGCGAAGCCATCGGTCGCAGCAAGCTGCGACCCTCCTGCTTGTTGTTGTCCGCTTGCCGTTCCATCCCCTGCGGCCCTATACACCCGATACCCCCTGATCCGGCTCTGCTGATTGGGATCCCATGTGAGCAGCACGTTATCCACGCCCGCAAACGCCTTCAGGTTCGTGGGCCGCCCGACCTTCGGATCCCGGAGAAGCATCAGCTTACCATCCGCCGTGCCCGCCAGGCAATCGAGATCGCCATCATCCTCCCAATCCACCGCCGCAAGCCGCAACCCCTGCGCAAAGCCCGCGTGCGATCCGCCCCACACCTTGTGCTGGAGAGCAAACGAGGGAGGGTCGCGCTCCTGCGCGACCGCCTGGTAGTACCAAATGCGCCCTTCACTATCGCTCACCAAGAGCGCGGTGCCATTGGTGGTTGCACTCAGCGCATCACCCGGCGCAGACACATCGAGCGAAAGCCCGGCAAGCTTCTCGGGCGAGTTCATCGCGAGGTCGATGTTGGCGGTCGCAGCAAGCTGCGACCCTCCCTCTTCGAACTCCGGGTTGCCCTTGCTGCCAACGTTCACGAACACCTTCACGCCGCCTTCCCAGCACGCCACGAGATCCCACAGCCCGTCGCCATTCACATCGGCAACCACCGGCCACACCGCGCCGCCGTTGCCGAAGGTTGCGCTTGTTGCCGCATTGCCAGCCACGGGCGAAGTAAACACCTGCGAATACGCCCCGCCCACAACCGCGCCCTGCACCTGCTCGTAGGGCTGGAGGTTCATCTCCAAAAGAGCACCATCCTGCCAAACAATGCCGCCCGGAAGCGATTCGTCGGGCATGAGCGGATCGGTACCCGCCGCGAGTTCCTCGGCAAAGGTAAAGCCGTCGTTGTCGGTGTCGCTATCCTGCGCAACGGAAGCGGTGCCGTACCAGTAGAGCGAATTGCGCTTCGCCGCGTCGCTCTCGGAAACGGCAACAATCTCAATCGCCGTGTTCGGCATCGTCACAGAAAGCGTATCGAGCGCCCTTCCATGCCTATCGGCCTGCCGCACGCCGTCGATCGTCCAGTAGGCGAAGTTGCCGCTTACTGAAGGAATCGGAATCGCCGTACCGAGCTTCAGGTAGTCGCTTCGCGTCGCAAAGAGCGCACCTTCCGGCTCTGAGCGCACAACGTACGGATAGAGGTTGTCGGGATTATACTGCACGAGCGCGCCATCCTGCCAGACGATGCCTCCGGGAAGCGATTCGTCGGGCATCAGCGGGTCGGTGCCTGCCGCCAGTTCCTCGGCGAAGGTGAAGCCGTCGCCGTCGGTGTCGCTATCCTGCGCAACGGAAGCGGTACCGTACCAGTAGAGCGAATTGCGCTTCGCCGCGTCGCTCTCGGCGACGGCAACGATCTCGATTGCCGTGTTCGGCATCGTCACAGAAAGCGTATCTAGCGCCCTTCCGTGCCTATCGGCCTGCCGCACGCCGTCAATCGTCCAGTAGGCAAGGTTGCCGCTCACTGAAGGAATTGGTATCGCCTGCCCCGGCTTCAGGTAGTCGCTTCGCGTCGCAAAGAGCGCACCTTCCGGCTCCGAGCGCACAACATACGCCTGAAGATTGTCGGGATTGTATTGCAAAAGCGCGCCATCGGCCCATTCGACGCCACCCACAATCGATTCATCCGGCATCAGCGGATTGAGGCCCGCCGCCAGCTCCTCAGCGAAGGTGAAGCCGTCGTTGTCGGTATCGCTGTCTGACGAAAACGTCAGGCCGCCGTACCAATACATTTCCCATCCATCGGCAACGCCGTCGTTATCGGAATCCTCACCTTCTGCCAGATAGTTGGCCGTGAGGGTGGTTTCCTCGTAGAGCGTGAATGATGCAACTTCTTTCGCCCGGCCCAAGCGGTCGCGGTTGGAGATCGGCTGCGCGGTCGAAATCGACCAGTGGGTGAAGATGTAGCCGCTGACGGATGGTGCGCTCTGGGTCGAGTAGGTGCCGCCCGTCTCCTTCGTCTCGTCGCTCAGGCGTGTGCGCACCCCACCGACGAGCCGATCCTGATAGACATGCACCACGCGCGCAACGTCATCCGCCATTGCGCACATTGCTGTCGCAGCAGCCGCGACAACCAAAAGCCGACATCGTCGGAGGTGTCCTCTCATTGGCACACCTCCCTCACTCCTGTACGATCTTGTAGGCGTATTGGCGCACGCCGCTCGGCGAAAGCCTCAGCCGCGTTTCGCTGTTGGCGTAGTTCAAGACCGCACCTGTCAATAATTGATACCCCATCTTGGAGTAGATGTAGCGAATGGCGTTGGGATTGGATGTGCTTGCGCCGCTCGCCAACTGCGTACTTCCGTTCTTCAACACCCCACCCGCCAACGTCAACCCCGGGTCCTTATCGGCGTAAAGCCACAAGAGCGCATCGAAAACCTGCGACTCTGAAATCGTATTCCACGAAATCTTCATCTTCCCGTACTGGTTAGATGCCGGGATCGTCCTCAGTTCCAGCGGCAGCAAATCGCCCTCGCACATCAACACCTCAAACTTCACCTTCGCGAGGCGCGTCGCCCAGTCGCTCGACACCTTCCACGAAAGCGTATGTTCGACATTCGCCTCCACCGCATCCCAATTCGCCGGTGCCGTACCATCTACAAACGTATCAGGCCGCACCACTTTGACAAAGCTCCGAGTTCCATCCTCAAATGCAAGCGCGCGGATCTTCACGGTTTGTAAAACTCCTGGCCCACTTTTCCAAACCACAAACCGCGTATCAAGGATTGTAGGATTATCCTCTCGAATCTGTGACGCAACTATTCTAAATTTGACCGTAGCAATTAACGGTCGCCATTGCGTCTCATACTGCGCCGGATACGATAAACCACAAGAGTTCGCCAATTGCGCAACGCCAACAGGAGGCTCTCCTTCAAAGATCAAATGACAATTAGAAAATGCATAATTCCCAATGCTCGTCACGCTGTCCGGTATCGTCACGCTCGTAAGCCCGCTGCAATTGTAGAACGCATCATTCCCGATGCTCGTCACGCTGTCCGGTATCGTCACGCTCGTAAGCCCGCTGCAATTGTAGAACGCATAACCCCCGATGCTCGTCACGCTGTCCGGTATCGTCACGCTCGTCAGGCCGCTGCAATTGTAGAACGCAAAACCCCCGATGCTCGTCACGCTGTCGGGTATCGTCACATCACCATTTACAACTGCAATGAGCGTCTTGCCGTCCTTAGACAACAACAAGCCATTTACCGACTTGTAGTTGACATTGCCATCACCGACAGTAAACGACACAAGCCCGCTGCAATTGAAGAACGCATCATCCCCGATGCTCGTCACGCTGTCCGGTATCGTCACGCTCGTAAGCCCGCTGCAGCCGGAGAACGCATAATTCCCGATGCTCGTCACGCTGTCCGGTATCGTCACGCTCGTAAGCCCGCTGCAGCCGGAGAACGCATCATCCCCGATGCTCGTCACGCTGTCCGGTATCGTCACGCTCGTCAGGCCGCTGCAATTTTCAAACGCATAAGTACCGATGCTCGTCACGCTGTCGGGTATCGTCACATCACCATTTACACCTGCAATAAGCGTCTTGCCGTCCTTAGACAACAACAAGCCATTTACCGACTTGTAGTTGACATTGCCATCACCGACAGTAAACGACACAAGCCCGCTGCAGCCGGAGAACGCAGAATTCCTGATGCTCGTCACGCTGTCCGGTATCGTCACGCTCGTAAGCCCGCTGCAGCGGGAGAACGCATAATTCCCGATGCTCGTCACGCTGTCCGGTATCGTCACGCTCGCAAGCCCGCTGCAGCCGGAGAACGCAGAATACCCGATGCTCGTCACGCTGTCCGGTATCGTCACGCTCGTCAGGCCGCTGCAATTGAAGAACGCATCATTCTCGATGCTCGTCACGCTGTCCGGTATCGTCACGCTCGTCAGGCCGCGGCAATTGTAGAACGCAGAATACCCGATGCTCGTCACAGAATAGCCGTTGATTGAGGATGGAATAACTAATGCGCCAGTAGTGGCTGTGGGGACCGCCGTGAAAGCATCACTTCCACTTCCCAACGACACCTTGCCGCCGCTGACCGCGTACGTCCACTTAATGCCCGTTGCGGGATCGGTCCAAGTGGCGGCATGCGCAGTGAGCGCCGCCATTGTTGCCGCCAGCGCGGCGATTGCCAAGATTGACTTTTTCATCAATGTGTCCTCATTGTACATTATTCTCTTTCAAGTGTCTCTGCCTTTACGAACTTGATGCACGCGAGCGCGGCGGGCGTGTAGAAGCAAATCTGGTGCGTCGGGTGCCTGAATCTCGCGAGTGCCCAAAACGCCTCACGGGAGATCGCATGGCAGAGGATCATTTCAGCAGCCTCCCCGCCTTGTACGATTCGAGGAGATAGCTCGGGTTCTGGTAATAGACCCCGTTCGCAAAATCGGATATCTCGTCGCTGAGGAACGAGCCAAAAACCTTGCGGAGCGTCTTGGCGACGTCGCCTTCGTCGGTTTGCTCGATCAGCGTCGAATAGACCCTTCCGATCGAGGTCTCGGTGGGGATCGAATACTTGCAGCCGGTTATCGTATCGAATGTCCCATCCTTTATCCCACACTCCGCGACCAACTCGTCGGAAACTCTCTCAAACGGAAGGCAATGGTTGATGTCCGCATATTCAAGGTGGTGTTTGAGGCAAGCGTCGTCCATCGCGGCGACAACGTCGCCGCGCCGGTTCTTCGTCTTGCGTCCGACATGCTCGATCAGCGAGCAGACGTAGAACAGGTCGTTTTCCTCTTTTTCAGACATGCCGCATGTTTTCTCCACAAAGTTTACATCCTTTACGAAGCACGCCGGACAAAGGTCGTGGCGGCGGCAATTCTTTCGGCATCCAGGAGTTGACGAGCGACATCGTTATCCCAGCCAATGATGTTCGCATGATAGTTGCTGATGCGGCTTGGCTGAGGCTCGACCTGAAGCGAGCTTATGGATTCAACGTCACCAACGCAGCATACGCAACGACCAAGATAGCGGGGGTGCTTCTTGTTTCTCTCCTCAATGTATTTCCCCGCCGCGTCCAGTTGCGTGTCGGTCTGCCCCGCGTGAAGAATCACTGATGTCTCGTAACGCATATCGGCCCCATCCCGCATCTTAACGAGATCAGGCATGAACATGTACCCTTCAGGGTATTCGACATCCCCATCCTCGCCGTTATCCAACATGACGCACCGAGACAGGCGCTCATCTGGCGAGACGGCGCTCACGCAAAAACCTCCAGCGCCTTACTGATCACTTCTTCTGGTGAATTAGTGGTAAGTGCCGATTCAACGGCTCCAATGATTGATGCGCAATGATATTTTCCGTCGGCATCAAACACAACCGTGCAAAGACGTCCCTTGCCTTGACGCCACGAAAAAGAAACACATCCTGATGGCACCACACGAACAGCAGGGTCCTTCAACTCAAAAGGCATGACCTTGACAAACGTCGCGGCATGTCCGATGGATTCCTGCGACACAGCTTTCGCCCCATAGCCATTCCATCCGTCAATGCCATACTTTCGTTGCAGTTCAGTGCGCAGGATCCCAAGAATTCGATTTCGCAATCCAAATGTCTGAGTGCTTTGCAGGCTCTTTTCGGTCGCCTGAATTGCCTCGAGTATAGCCTTACCATCCCGTCCGCCGCTGGAAAAGGTCATGCCGGCCCCAGGTGCGACTGGCGATCCCATGCCTAATGCAACTGTAAGAATTGAAGTAATCATGCCAGCTCCTCAATGACGGATTTCCTTACCGATCCAAAGAATGTCTTGTTCACGGCGTAACGCAGACATACGACGGATTTCTCGAACCCAGACTCGTCAAGGACTTGGTTTGGCATCAATGATGCGTCGATGTCAAGCACAGCCTTAGGTTCATGCGGCGTATCTGGTCCATTGGATGGATAAAGACGATTTGAAACGACGACAACTCCCGTTTCCCGATCACGAAAAACGTCTTGATAGAGGAACTGCAGAGGATCGCCGTATCCCAACCTGGAAGGCAAAGAGGGAACTGTTGTGAACAACTTGCCAGGCGCATGTTCTGTCGCGTCTACAGCAAAGCGGTTTATGTACCGAAGGCCAATCCGGGTCACTGGCGCATCAGCATGCAGATCAAAGAACTTTTTCGTTACCGACGATATTTCCGCAAAGAAACTCTCATCTGTAGGATATGGTTTTAGGATACCAAATGCAAAACCGTCCGTGAAGAGGGTAAGGACTCGATTGTCCTTGACGAAACGAACTCCAATCAAATTCTGGTGATGGGTAATCGTTTCTGGTGGCTCTCGCAAAGCTTTCTTCTTAACAGCGATAGATTCCGAATAGATTTCTTCCTTGAATTCGTAACCGGCGAAATGTGTTTTTACAAACGACTTGAAATCCACGTCTGTAATCGGTCGTTTCATGGCAAAGTTCACCTGAAAAGTCGCCTCTACAATCGGCGACTTTCGCAGGATCCGAAAGCAGTTTGATCTGCTTCTTGCGATAGATTTAGCCATGTCTTCTTCCAACTCTCCGTTTCTGGATACAATACGCTCAAAAAATGCATAAGTAGTTTACCAAGAGACCGCTTCGCTTGTCAATTGGCACGCGGTGACGGAATCTTGCCTGGTCAATCGTCATTCCTTTCGCATATAAGATTGCAGCACGTTCCTACTTCAGCAGCACGCCCTTCTGCGGCGCGACGGTCTCGGCGAGCTGACGAACCGTCGAACGGACGCG
>CACWSW010000036.1 GCA_902763655.1 uncultured bacterium | reverse complement strand
GCCAACGCCGCCGCACCTCCCAGAAAAGTCCTTCTGGTCGTTGCCATGCCGTGATCGTGATGCATAAGGTTCTCCTTTCCGATGGATGAATCTACATGGGCCTGGTTTTCTACATGGCGCGCATTATACCATTTTTGGCTTTCAGCTTGAATTGCTGTCTCACGACAATATACTTTCGAGTTCCAGAAGAAATGTCAGAACCCCGACGTAAGAGATGCCGTTGTCGTCGGTCCACAGGCGCGACGCCCCGGATGTGACGACAATTTTCCTAAAGTTGTCGCCCGTCTTGCTGAATGGAAGCACTTCCCGCGCCCTGTACTGCGGATCCGAAACGCTGAAAGCGCTTTGAATGTAGATCTTTTCAAACCCCGTGTTGACGACGAAGTCGATTTCATGCCGTCTCACGACGCTCTTCCCGCCTTCCTCATCCCAGAATTCAACGACGCCGACGTCAACTGAATAGCCGAGTCGTACCAGTTCGTTGAAAATGACGTTTTCCATCAGATGCGTCTCCTCCTGCTCACGAAACCCCAGCCGCGCATTCCGCAGTCCGACATCTTCCGCATAATACTTCATTGGATAGTCGAGGTATCTTCTGCCACGGACATCGTAGCGCTTCGCCTCCCTGAAGACATATGCCTCCTTGAGGAACCCAAGATATTTCCTGACGGTCGGCGCAGACGGTCCTCCTCCCTCCCGGCTGATGATCGTGTCCGACAGCCGCTTGGGATTTGTCAACGAACCGACGGCACTCGACACCACGTCTATGATCGACTCCAGCAGCGTCGCATCGGCAATCCCGTTTCGTTCAACAACGTCCTTGATATAGACATTGCCGAAAAGTTCGTTGAGAACAGCTACTTTCTCCCTCTCATTCCTCTCCAGCACTGTCTGAGGCATTCCGCCAAACGTCAGGTATTCGTCCCAATCCCGCAAAAGATCGCCGCCCTTCCATTCGTGAAACTCCGAGAACGACAAGGGGTGCATCTCGATCTCCGTTTTCCTGCCACGGAAATTCGTCGCAACGTCTTTGGATAGCATCTTTGAATTAGAGCCTGTTACGTAGATGTCAAGATTCGCCTTGGCGTTCAGGGAATTCAGAACATCATAGAACGTAAACCAAATCCCCGGCTCGTCCTCCTTGGCCGTTTTTGCAGGATCGACACCCTCCTTCAATACTTTTCGCGCCTCCTGTATTTCATCGATGAAGACATAATAGCGCCCACCGTCACTCACACGCTCACGAACAAACCTACTCAATTCACGAGGATTCTGAAGCGATTCAAATTCCTCAAGTTCAAGAGATACTGAAATGATATGATCTGGCGTAACGCCAGACTCAAGCAAATAGCCGCGAAATATCTCATTCAGAATGTAGCTTTTCCCGCAACGCCGAATGCCAGTGATGATTTTCACCGCCCCATTCCACATCTTATCTTTGATTTTTTCAAGATAATAATCGCGTTTTATCATGCCTTTTCTTCTTTCTTGGTTTTCCAATGTTTGTGAAACGCGATAATTGTACCACATCACCCCTCTGCTTGCAACAGTATCATCCAGCCCCCGCAGCATCTTGCCCGGCGTAGGCGTTTTCAAGCTCACGAATCTCCTTCTTACGGCCAATCATCGATTCTCCTCATATTGCAAGTAACGACTATATCTTGTCATTTTGGACGGATATAGTCAACGGTCGCGTGACCAGCGACTATAAATGGCAAATTCTACGCGATATAGTAAAGAGTCGGCACGGGAACGCAGGCATCCTAGTCGTTGAGGGGGCTGAACGGATCTTCTTCGGTCGCCAGCATGCCTTCCTTGTCCTCCATGCGCCCGGCGTACTCCTCGGCGATCTCCGGCGGGATCTCGTAGGGCTTGGAGCGGTCGATCTTCCACTGCTTCCATCCAGGCTGGCGGAACGGGTTGCGGAACGTCTTGGTGAGCTTGTTGCGCTGCTCGAGGTGCACCATGCATGCGCGGATGCAGCCGCAGCCGCCCTCGACGGCGCGTCCGTAGCCGTACTGCCTCGGGAATTCGCCGTCGAACGGCGACAGCGCGCGGTCAGCCCCGCCGTGGATGCCCTCCTCGCAGGCGAGCTCGTCCAGCTTGCCCCACTCCACCTCGTGTCCGGCGAGCGTCACCTTGACCGACTCCGTCATGGAGATGGCGTGTCCGGCGCAGTTGCGCACGCAGAGCTTGCAGCGGTCGCAGATGTGGCCTTCGTAGATGGGGTCGTATTCGTCGAACTCGGCGTCGGTGAAGAGCATGGCGAAGCGCACGCGCGGACCGAACTCCGGGGTCAGGAACATCTTCGACCATCCGAACTCGCCCAGCCCGGCCAGATAGGCCGCGATGCGGAAGTGCACCAGCACGTCAGGGGCAGGACGCCCGTCCGCCACATGGCGGCTCAGGCCTTCCCTGAACTTGCCGGTCACCGGGTTGACGGCATCGCCCCCGTTCGCGTTCTGGAGAGGAAACACCTCGTAGCCGCGCTCTTCGAGGTAGGCGTTGAGTTTCCAGAGGACCATCGGACCATGCACCTGGTTTATCGACGCGTAGCCCATGCCGGGGTAGTCGATGAAGCGCGTTCCCTCCTCGATTCCGCGGAGAAGCCCGCGCGGGATGCGGAAGCCCAGCACCACCATGGACTTCGCGCCAGGGAAGATGTACCGCGGGTCGTTCTGCTTGGGCGCGCCCTCCCAGCGGCTCATCGGCGCGATGCCCACGCAGTCGGCGCCCACTCGCTTCGCCAGCGCCTTTATTTCCGCGCTGATCACGCGACGCCTCCGCTGGACGAGTTGTCCTGCACGAGTCCGGCCGCGGCCTTCGTGCCGTAGTTTGACTTGATGTTGTAGTTGGTGTAGGCGTCCTGCGACTCGATGTTGCCGGCGTACGCCTCGCGTATTTCCGGCGGCAGCTCGTAAGGCTTCGAGTGGTCCACCTCCCACTGCTTCCATCCGGGCTGGCGGAAAGGCTCGCGGAATCCGTGCGTGAGCTTGTGCCGCTCCTCGAGATGCACCATGCATGCGCGGATGCAGCCGCAGCTCCCCTCATGGGCAAGCCCGTAGCCGTACTTTCGCGGGTAGTTGCCGTCGAAGGGCGAAAGCTCACGGTTGAGGCCGCCCTCGCGGAACGCCTTGGAGCAGGCCATCTCGTCGCGCTTTGCCCACTCCACCTCCACTCCCCCGATCACGGCCTTCACCGTCTCCGTCGGGGAGATCGCATGGCCGTGGCAGTTCTTCACGCATTCCATGCAGCGGTCGCAGATCTTTCCGGTGTAGATCGGATCCGGCTCGAGCTCGGCGTCGGTGAGCATGATCGCGAAGCGCTGGCGCGGACCGAACTCCGGCGTGAGGAAGGCGCGGGAGTAGCCGAACTCGCCGAGTCCCGCGAGGAAAGCCGCCACGCGGAAGTCGACCGACACGTCGGGCGCGGGAAGCCCGGGCCTCACCGGACGGCTCCAGCCCTTGCGGAAGTTGCCCGTGAGCGGATTCACGGCCTCGCCGCCTCCCACGTTCGCCATCGGCACGGCCTCGTAGCCGTGGTCCTCCATGAACCGGTTCATCTCCCACAGCACCATGGGCCCGTAGATCGAGTTCAGGGCCGCGTAGCCCATCGTCGCGTAGTTGAGGTAGTGGGTGCCTTCCTCCACGCCGCGCAGGCTTCCGCGCGGTATGCGGAACCCGAATACAATCATCGACTTCGCGCCGGGGAAGATGTAGCGCGGATCGTGCTGCTTGTCCGTGCCTTCCCACCTTCTCATGGGGGCTATGCCCACGATGTCGGCGCCGCATTCCTTCGCCTTGGCCTTCACCTCGGCCGACGTAAGTTCTTTTTCGTATGACATTTTCAGTTGGTTGGTTGGGGTTTTACGGATAGGTCTTGCGTGTTGCCGGAGTTGAGCCGTTTCAGCGTCGGGACGAGCGCCACGCCGGCAACTGCGGAGAGCGCCGTCATCGCGGCGGCGGGGACAGTCCGCGAGTATATCCAGAACCCGACCGCGAACATCGCCGCGTAGACCGCCGCGCATGCGAGCGTCATGGCCAGGAGGCCCCAGGCGATATCGTGTCCGTTGGCCCTGATCTTGTTCTCGAACGCGGCGCGCCTGGTGGCCTCGGTAGGCGGGGTGAGGAACGTCACGCCCACCCATGCCGCCGTGGTCACGCCCATCACGATCAGGAGGCGGTGCCATGCGAGCAGCGGCGGCATGCCGAGATGCGGATACACGAGCTGGAGGAACACGGCCACCACGAACGATACGGCCATGGCCGTGATCTCGCTCCAGGCGTTGATGCGCATCCAGAACCACCTGAGCAGGTAGATGAGTCCCGTGCCCGCGCCTATCTGCAGGATGAGGTTGAACACCGCCCCTGCCGATATGAGCAACGGCGAGATGACGGCGGTGAGCGCCATCAGCGCCACCACCGTGACGCGTCCCACCAGGATCAGCTCGCGCTCTCCGGCCTGCGGCCTCACGAAGCGCTTCCAGAAGTCGTTCGCGACGTAGTTGGAGCCCATCGAGAGGTGCGCCGCGACGGTGGAGAAGAGCGCGCCCATCATGGATGCCGCCACGACGCCAAGCCAGCCGTTCGGGACGAACGTGAGCATCGCGGGATAGGCGAGGTCCCCCTTCACGAGGGCGGGATTCACGTTGGGGAACGCCTTCTGCAGCGAGGCGAGGTCGGGGAACACGATCAGCGAGGCGAACGCAGTGAGGTACCACGGCCACGGGCGTATCGCGTAGTTCACCACCTGGTACAGCACCGACCCGGCGACACAGTGGTTCTCGCTCCGCGCGGAGAGCATGCGCTGGACGATGTATCCTCCTCCGCCGGGCTCCGATCCCGGATACCAGACGTTCCACCACTGTATCGCGATCGGGATCACGAACACCGACACGAAAAGGTCCGTGTTGGCCACGTCGGGGAAGAAGGACAGGTGGCTCCTCACCGCAGGGTTCGACATCATCGCAGAGAACCCTCCGACGGCGGGATGCCCGATCGCGTAGACCATGCCGACCACCGCGCCCACCATGATGATGACGAAGAGGAAGAAGTCCGTGTAGATCGCCCCCCGGAACCCGCCCAGCGCGGAATAGACGATCGACGCGACCGCGGTGATCGCGATCACGGTCCATTGGTCCACGCCGAAGAGCGTCTGCCCGATCTTGATCGCCGCCAGCATCACCAGCCCGGTGGTTATCACGTTGAACACGATGCCGAGGTAGATCGCGCGGAACCCGCGCAGGAACGCCGCCGCCCGTCCGGAGTAGCGCAGCTCGTAGAACTCGATGTCGCTCTTGGCGCCGGAACGCACCCACAGGCGCGAATAGACGAACACCGTCAGCATTCCCGTGAGGAGGAACGCCCACCACTTCCAGTTCTCGGAGAGTCCCGAGTTGCGGATGAACTCGGTGAACATGTTTGCGGAGTTCGTGGACGTTGATGCGGCGCACATCGAGATGCCGATCAGCCACCACGGCATGGAGCGCCCGGAGAGGAAGAAGTCGCCTGCGTTCCTGCCCGCGCGGCGCGAACATGCCGCCGCAATGCCGAACAGGATGGCGAAGAAGGCCGCCACGGCGGCCCAGTCCCATGAATTCAAGAGTATCTTTCCGTCCATCGCGCTTTCATTCCACATCATTTGGCGAAGAATGTCATCGAGGTTTTCTTGTACTCGCGGGTGGAGATGAGCATCGTGCCTGCAGATAGCTGGCAGGATTCCTCGAGCCGTGCAAAGGTCGTAGACGCCTCCTCGGGGGAGCGCGCGTGGATCATCGCGAAAAGGTTGAAGGGGAATGCGGGCGCTTCGGGGCGCTCGTAGCAGTGCGTCACCTCGTCGCAGGCGGCGAGGGCGCGTCCCGCTTCGGTGGTGTCGCCGTCGATTCGCCAGCAGCACATGCCGTTCGCGGTCCAGCCGGCGTTGCGGTGGGCGAGGAGGAGCCCGATGCGCTTCAGACGACCGCACCGCCGCCACATCTCAAGCGTGGAGAGCAGGTCCCATTCGTTCATGCCGAGCTTGGCCGCAAGAACGGCGAAATAATCGGGACGAATTTCGGTGTCTCCCTGCAAGGCTCCGATTATGGCGCGGTCTGACGAGGTTATGGGCGGCATGTCGTCTTCCACCGACTCGTCCCTCGCACGCGTGGCGGCGCCGAAGACGACGTCCACCTTGTAGCGCTTCGTCGCCGGAAGAACGTGGACCTCGTGCGGTCTCAGGCGCGCAGCCACCTCGTCGGCCATGGCCGCGAAGATGTCCGCAGG
This sequence comes from uncultured bacterium, assembly GCA_902763655.1. GTDB lineage: Bacteria > Verrucomicrobiota > Kiritimatiellia > RFP12 > UBA1067 > RUG572. The sequence goes on along the minus strand of CACWSW010000036.1, from coordinate 13,350 downwards.
GTAGCTGAGGGTGAACCAGAGATTGGGGATGGTGAAAGGTGAAGGGTGAGAGGGTTCGCGGAGATAGCAGTGGGTGACACCGGAGAGTGAGGTGATGCGGGCGGCGATGTCGTCAAGCTCGGAAGGTGGAATGGCGGCGGCGCAGAGTGCTGAGCGATAGCCGAGTCGGCGGGTGTCGAACACCGCGCCAAAGCGGCGGACGAGGCCTTGCTCACGGCAATCTTCCAAGAAGCCGATCACGTCTGCCTCGTCGCAGCCGGCTTCGTCGGCCAGCGCCTCGAACGGCCGCTTGCAGAGAGGGATGCCCTGCTGGAGCAGGGCCAGTAGCTCACTTGCCGGGCCTCTCATAGTCAAAGGAAGTGACATCGTCGACGATCTGGCGTGCGAAATCCTGCGCGATGCGGGCGGCAGCGTCGCGTTGCGAGGTGAGCAGATCGCCGCGCGTAAGGAACGTGGTCTCGGCCATGTAGCGGCGGTTGTTCATCAAGACCTTGCCGGTGTCCTTGTTGATGAGCGATACTTCGGCAGTGACCATGTAGCGGTATTCGCTTGCGCGCGAGCCGTAGCTGCGGTCGAAGGCGGCCACAGCCCTGGATGCCTTGACGATGGACCCCTGTACCTCCAGGGCCGACTCTCCCGAGCGGCGGATGGAGAAGGTACCCTCGCGCTGGAACTCGCGCAGGGTGTACTGCGTGATGATCGGTCCGAGTTCCGAACTTGACGTGCGGTTCTCGAAGATCGGCACCGCCACGGTACGCAGCTCTTCCGGGACAGACGATGTCCAACGGTAGCTGGAGCAGCCGGCGAAGGCGGCAAGGAAGAAGACGGCAGATGACAGACGGCAGACGACAGACATTTTCATGGTACTCCTTAACCTTTTAATCCTTTAACCTTTTAACTATTTGATCTTCAACGCCTCGATCCGTGCGCGCGCCTCTTCTGCGTGCGGTGAATCGGGGTAATCCTTCAAGAAGCGTTCCCACGCCGTTAGCGCGGCATGTCGCGTACGTTGCTTCGTATCGTAGAACTTCGCCTGCGCGTAGGCGTCCTCGGAAAGATGCTGTGCCAACTCGGAGCGCCATGTCTTGAGCTCGTCGATCTGGTCGAGATCCGGGACCCTCTTCATCGCCATGTCCAGGTAGTTGAGCGTATCCTTGCAGCGGGGACGGTTGTAGGAGAGGCGGCGGCACAGCCACATGCGTGCCCTCGCCTCCAGGTAGGTGGCCGCGCGCGCCTCGGGCGTCGACGGGAACTTGCTCGCGAGCGTGGCGTACACCTGCACGGCCTCCTCGTACTGGTCCTCCTGCTCGCGCAGGTCTGCGATCTTCAGCATCGTTTCTGGCACGTACGAGGCGCCGGGCGCACGACGGACGATGGATTCGTAATGCTGGCGGCAGACGCGCGTGGACGTGAAGGACATGCCGAGGAACGTCTTCTTCTCCTTGATCATCAGGTTGACGAGCTGGTACTCGTAGTTGACGAGTTCCAGGTAGTCGCATTCGCGCGGGTAGAAGTCCAGCATGTATTCGAGCGCCTCAAACGCATCGTCGTAGTCCATGCACTTCTTCGCCAAGAGCATCGCGAGCGCAAGCTGAGCCTTTGGCGCCTCTGGCGAGGCGGGCCATTCGCGCACGAGCGAGTCGTAGCCGCGACGTGCGGCTCGGAGCGACCCCTCGGCCTCCATCTGCTGCGCGTAGGCCATCTGCTCGGCAGGCGTGTCGTATTTGGCGCGCAGGAACCAGATCCAGCTCCTCTCCTTCTTCTCCGGCTTGGGCAGGTCGTCGAGACCGTCGAACCCGGGATAGGCGTCCGTGGCATACGGCGAATTGCCTCCCATGCCGGAGCCGGCCACGCGGTTCGGCGGAGCCGCGTGAAGGTTAAAAGGCTGAAAGGTCAAAAGGTTAAAAAGCGCTAGTGCCACACCGGTATGTAACCATCTCGATCTCATGTTTCTAGCTCCTCGCTTCTGGTTTTCTTTGGAGGCAGTTGCAAAACCCCGACATTCCGGTAGGGTCGGCGTTCCACCGCCGACCGTCGCTGCGGACGGCGGTGGAACGCCGTCCCTACCGTGTTTTGCGACTACATCTCTCAACATCTCAACACCTCAACACCTCAACGCCTCAACGTCTCAACGTCTAAACCTTTCTACTCCAGCATGATCGACCGGAACTTGGCGATCTCCTCCTTCGTGACGCCGCAGTCGAGCAGGTACAGCTCGATGCGGTCGTTCCACGAGGAGTTCGCGTCGCCGTACTTCGCGAAACCTTCGTCAAAGTACTGCTCGCGCCGCCAGTAGGTCGGACCGTTGTATCCCTTCTCGAGTTCGGGCAGGGAAGGGTAGAACGTCGCCTCCCAGTCGACATCGAGGTCGTGCTTGTCCACGCCGAGGATGCCGTTCAGCACGTAGGCGAGCGAGCCTGTGCGGTCCGCGCCGCCGATGCAGTGGAAGTAGATGGGATAGTTCTTCTCGTCGCAGAATACGCGGAAGTTCTCCGCCATCGTCTTCATGCCGGACGATGAGAGTTCGTCGGGATTCTTCTTGAAGATGCCGTTGTAGGCGGACGAGGGATGATGGATGAGCTTCACGCCTGCGCCAAGCGGGGACTGCTTCATGTCGGCGAGCTCGCGGCCCGAGCGCAGGTCAAGGTCGGTCTTGACGCCGAGCGTCTGCGTGAACAGGGCGATGTCCTCCACCATGAGGCGGTTTGCGCCCTTCGCGTCGCCGTTCACGCTGTTGTCGTTGAGGCCCTGTCCGCGGAACACCAGGCCCTGCTTCACGCGGCGGCCGTCCCGCGTCTTCCAGCCGCCGAGGTCGCGGATGTTCTTGGTACGGCCCTCGATGGCGATCCAGCGCGGCGGCTGGGCGTCCGTCGTGAACGAGGCGACGGACGATTCGTGCGCCTTCTTCGCCTTGCCGCACGCGCAGGGGCCATTCAGCGTCGAGCCGCAGGAGTAGTCCTTGCACTTGATGTCGCTCCACACCTTCCAGTAGTAGGTCTGGCCGAGCTTCAGGTTCGGGCGCGGCACGGTCCACTTGTAGCGCACCGTCTTCTTGTCGTCCAGCTTGCGGGCGTTCGCGCTGCTCGACTCCAGCCAGTAGGCGACGCCGTCAGAGAGGTCGGGCTTCGTGGCGAGCACGATCTTCCACGGGCCTTTCTCGCCGGCGTCGGCGCGCCAGCGCAGGACGAGCGGTTCGGAGATGCGCCACTTTGAATCCCGGTCCTTGCCGTAGTAGCGGTCGTCGTGCGGCTTGTCGTGGTCCGCCTTCAACGCGGCCAGACGCTCGTCGTAGGTGGAAAACGCCATGATCTTGCGCTGCGGCTCCGGCAGCAGCGTGAACGTGGAGCCGTCCGCCGGCGTGTACGGCGTAATGGTCGCCGACGCGGCGAGCGTGAGGAGGCTGGCGGCGACGACGAGTCTGGACGTATGCGACATGTGCTTCTCCATGGTTTCTGGTGCAAAGATTATAGCATAATCTCAGCCGCGAGGCGGCTTGCCGCCGGGACGCGGGCCTTTGCCGAAATGAGGCCTGCCGCCCGGACGGTGTCCGCCAGGATGATGGCCGCCGCCGGGGCCGCCGTTGCCAGGACGGTGGTCGCCGCTCTTGCGCGGGCCGAAGAAGTTCGCGCCGGGGTGGCGGCGGTTGCCCTTGTCGTTGCGCTGCCCGCCGCGGATCCATGGCGCCTGCGGCAGACCCTCTCCCTGCTTGCCGGCCTTGCGCTCGGCGATCTCGGAGTGGAAGGGCTGGTCGCGGTCCACGGGGATGGTCTTCTTGATGAAGCGCTCCACGGCCTTGAGGAGGTTGCGCTCTTCGGGGGCGACGAAGGAGAGCGCCGCGCCGCTTTCGCCTGCACGCGCCGTGCGGCCGATGCGGTGGACGTAGCTTTCGGTCTCGACTGGAAGCTCCATGTTGACGACGAGGTCCACGTCCGGCACGTCGATGCCGCGGCTCGCGATGTCCGTGGCCACGAGGACGCGCACCTTGCCGTTCTTGAAGCCCTGCAGGGCGCGCGTGCGCTGGTTCTGCGTCTTGTCCGAGTGGATCGCCGCCACTGGGATGTCGCGCTGGCGCAGCTTGCGCTCGATGCGGTCCGCGCCGTGGCGCGTGCGCGCAAATACTATCACGCGGAACCACTCGTTGTGGCTTTCGAGGAGGTGGATGAGGAGGTTGTCCTTGTTTCCCTTCTCCACGAACATGCACTTCTGGTTGATCTTCTCGACCGTCGGTGCTTCAGGGGAGATGGTGATCTGCATCGGGTCGACCACCAGTTCGCCCGCGAGCTTCAGGATCTCCGGCGAGAGGGTGGCGCTGAAGAATAGCGACTGGCGCGTCGGGCGGCCGTTGCCGTCGGCTCCCGGCACAGACTTGTTCGGCGGCAGCTTTGCGATGATGCGCTGGATGTCGGGGAGGAAGCCCATGTCAAGCATGCGGTCGGCCTCGTCAAGGACGAACATCTCCACGCGGTCGAGATACACGACGCCCTGCGACATCAGGTCCATCAGGCGGCCCGGCGTCGCGATGACCGTCTCGGCGCCTTTCTGCAGGGCCTTCACCTGCGGGAACTGCGAGACGCCGCCGAACACGACGGCGAAGGGCAGCCCGGTGTATTTCGAGAATGTGGCGGTGTTCTCTGCGGTCTGCGCCGCCAGCTCGCGCGTCGGCGAGAGGATGAGCGCGCGCGGATGCCCTGCTTCGTGGTTAGTGGCTAGTGGCTGGTTGCTGGTTGTTCCAGCCAACAGCTTGTTGAGGATCGGGAGCATGAACGCGGCGGTCTTGCCCGTGCCCGTCTGGGCGCAGCCGATGAGGTCGCGGCCCTCCAGCAGGTAGGGGATTGCCTTCTCCTGGATTGGCGTGGGCACAGCATAGCCCGCATCGGCGACGGCGTGCTGGAGGCGGATATCCAGCTTGCCGAACACGTTCGCCTCGAACGCCGCCGGGGGCGGATTTTCCGGCAATGGCGGGATTGCGGGCGCCGCGTCGCGCTCCGCGAGACCGAAATGGGGCTTGCGGTCGCCGTGGGGACGACCGTGACGACGCTTCCGCTTGTTGAAGAACATGGGCTTTCCGCTGCGGAATCCCTTTCCGCCGCCCGAACGCTTGAATCTCTCTTGCATGGCGATAATTATAGCATATTTGCGTCCGACTTGACGCTGGCATCGGAACCGGACGCTTCTTCTTCGGCCTGGCGGGCCTGTTTCACGAGCGCCTGCCATTCGTCCCGCGCCTTCTTTTCCTGCGCGGCGTCGGCCTCGGGATGCGCGCCGTACACCCAGAAGGGCTTGACTCCTGCTCCCGCGCAGGAGAAGACCCGCGGCACCTCGATCTGTCCGCCGGGACGCTTGACGATCTTCTTCCCGTCGGTGAAGACGACGCGTGGCTTGCGGGCAGGGCGTTTCCTGTTCTCCGTTGCGGCCGTCGAGGTCACGTTCGTTTCGGCAGGCGCGAGCGTGGCGACTTCTTCCATCCCGACAGGCGCGTCTGCGCCATGTAGGCGCGCGTCCTCTTCGTCTGCATCGACCAGGGCGTAGGTCCCTCCTGGGCGCGATGGCGGCTTCGGCGCCGCGGCAGGACGCGCTGCGGCGGTTTGCGGCGTCTCGTCCTGTTCGGGGGCGAAGGGCGTCGACTCGGCTTGCTGGCGCACGGCCGGTTGCGGTGCGGACGTCCTTGTCGCAACGTACAGGACGAATGCGCCGCCGAGCAGGAGCGCGACGATTGCGGCAATCTTGAATGGGATCGGAATCCCGGCACCCGGTTCCTCCGATGCGGCCTCGGACTGGAGGTCGGCTTTGGGAATCTTCCGCCGACGCTTCCGCTTTGGAATGGACAGTGGCGCATCGGGCGTCTCCGCAGGCGCCTCTTCCGCCGCAGCCTCTTCGGACTCGCGTTGGGCGAGGAGTTCGCGCAGATACTGCTTGGTGTTCTTGTCGCGCTCGAAGCGGATGAGGTACTTGAGGTCGTTTGGCGTGAGTGACGGCTCGATCTCGGACTGGCACTCCGCGTATTGGCGCGGATCCACCTTGTCGCCGAAATGCGTGGAGTAGAAGCCGAGGCCGATGAAGAGCTTGGCGCCGGGCGGCGCCATCTCGAACAGGCGGTTGAGCTGGGGATCCTTCCGGCATACGGCAATGGCTTCCCGGAAGTCCTCCTCCGGGATGATGGACTCTTCCTCGACCTCCTCCTCTCCGATGGAGGATTCATCAAGGTCAATGTCTTGGTCCTCGTCGCTCATGCGCGGCAATTATACCACAATTCGCTCGCGCGATTGACGGGAGAAGGGGGAATCTGATATGATTGCGAAACCGTGACCGGACATTTGAAAAGTTGGATCGCCTTGGCCTTTTGCCTGTGGACGCTGCTGTCCGCAGAAGGGGCGAGCCTGCCATTCGCCGGACTGGACGATCTGCGCGGCCCCTACGAGGGGACCGGTGTCTCCGGCGAGGCGCTCCACATACAGCCGCTTGGCGACGCGGGCGGTTGGCCTATCTGCGCCTACTGGTCGTCAGCCAGGACCGAGCGATCGCCGTTGTTTGGATTTGGATGGTCCGTCCCTGCGCTCGAATCTCGGTTCGTTCCGCTCGACGAGCGCAGGTGGGGGTTCTATCAGCCCGACGGCTACCTGCGGATCTTCGTGCGCGCGGCGCCGGGCGACGACAGCGTGCTGACGGGCGGTTCCGCCTGGGCGGCGGTCTGCAAGGGCGACGCGATCCGCGTCACGGCCGATCCGCACGACGGCGGTCCGAAGTCCGAGTTCCACTTCAGGCAGGGGCGTCTCGTGCGCATGTCGTGCGAGGAGGGAGATTTCGAGATCAAGTACACGGGGCGTTCCGCGGACCGCATCGTCTCTCGCGGAAAGACGCTGCTGGAGGTGACGCGGGAGACGTCTCCAGAGGACCGCGTTACGTTCCGGTTCAACGGCGGCCGCTCGCAGGTCGTGGCCACTTGCCGCCCTGCCGTCGCCTTTGGCGTGCAGGGGGCATCATCGTCCCTGGCGTCGTCGCAGGAGAGGAGCCTGGCGACATTGCAGACCTCTGACGGTCTCCTGCAGTTCGCATACGGCGGCGAACGCGGAACGGCGTTCTTCTCGGCCGGCGAGATGCGCTGGATGTGGGATCCGCGCACGCGAAAGATACTTGCCTGCGGAGACTGGGCATACACGATAGGGATGCCTAAGAACGAGGACGGCCAGCCGTCTTTCGCGCGGCACCGGTCGGACGGATGCCGCGAGTCGTACTCCTTCAACAGGAAGACGGGGATGTTCGTGCAGGAATTCACGAACGGCACCAGCCGGGCGCACAAGGTGTTCACTTCGGGACCGCTCGCGTATCGGCGCGTGCGCTGGACGAAGGAGACCGGGAGTGACGGTTCCGGCGTCCGCACCGACTACACCTACGACGAGGCCGGGCGCGTGGTCTATCGTCGGATCACGCGCACGGGCGAAGAGACCAAGACGGACGAGGTGTGGCTGGACGCGTCCGGCACGATATTCCGTCGGCGCGTGAACGGCGAGGAGGTGCCGGCGAAATGAAGCCATATCACCTCTTCCGCGAAAAAGAAGCATGCTTCGCCTACCATCTCGATTCAGGACGGTTCATCCGGGTGAGTCCGGCGGCGTACGAACTGCTGGAACTGCGCGAGACAATGTCGGCGGCAGATGCGGCGGCGGCGTTCTGCGCGAGCCATCCTGGTGAGACCGGCGTGCTGGACGACGTCGCTGCTCTCGAGGCGGACGGGTTCTTCGAGCTGGCCGAGGAGCCGGTCCTTGACGATGCCGCATTCGAGGCGGAGCTTGATGCTAGGTTTTCCGGGCCGTGCAACACGCTCGTGCTCTCGGTGGCGTCTGGCTGTAACCTGGCGTGCCGCTACTGCTACTGCGGAGTTTGCCGCGACGAGCTGCCGAACAAGGGGCTGATGGACGAGGCGACTGCGCTTTTGGCCGTGGAGCGCCTGTTCGCCGCCGCCGACCCGAAAGTGGGCGTGCGCGTCACGTTCTTCGGCGGCGAGCCGCTCCTGAACAAGCCGGTGATCAGAAAGGTTGTGGCGCGCTGCAACGAGCTGGCCGCGGCGCGCGGACAGAAGGCAGGCTATTCCATCACGACGAACGCCACGCTGATGGACGATGAAATGGCGGCGCTGATAGTCGATAACAACTTCGGACTGATGGCGAGCCTGGACGGGCCGCAGGCGCTGCACGACGGGCAGTGTCCGACGCGCGACGGACACGGATCGTTCGCCGCGGCTGCTGCCGGGATACGTCTGCTGCTGGCGCGCGGCGCGCGGGTGACGGCGCGGTGCACGATGGCGCACCCCGCACCGAACGCGATGGACCTCATCCGCTTCTTCGCCGGCTTCAGCGTCTCGCGCGTGGTGCTGGGAACAGTGTACAACCCCACGTTCCCCAGCGTGTGCGACTTCACTGTGGAGGACGATCGCGCGTTCCGCAGATGCATGCGCGACGAGGTGATTCCCTGGATGCTTGCCGAGCGGGCTGCCGGCCGCACGCCGATCTACGATCCGTTCGAGGAGATCGGACAGTTCCAAGGCGAGGAGACGCATCCCGAGAAGGTGCCTGGATTGCGGTGCGGCGCCTGCCACGGGGCGATGGCGGTGGGGCCGGACGGCACGCTCTATCCGTGCCACCGGTTCGTCGGGATGGAGAAGTGGGCGCTGGGGCGGCTGGCGGACGGTCCGGACAGGAGCAAGTGCGAGGCGTTCTGGCGCGACTACCGCGCCGCGATGAAAGGGACGTGCGGGAGCTGCTGGGCGTATCGCGTCTGCGGCGGGCCGTGCCCGTGGGAGATCGCGCGCTCGGACGGGACTTTCAGGATGACGTCGCGCATGTGCGAAGACACTTGCGCTTGGGTCAAAGAGGGAGTATACTATCTCGCCGTGGCCGGCTCGGTCGGTCACGGCAAAGGAGAAAAGACAGAATGACAACACGCAGAAAGTTCACGGGTGCGTTGTTGGCGGCGGGTACGCTGGCCAACTTCGCGCTCGTTGCTGGTACGCATGGCGAAGGTTCTGGCAACAACGGCAACCCGTGCAACGGACACGGCAAGGCCGACCAGTGCCACGGGAACGGCGCGAAGGCCGACAAGGTCGATCCGCCGCCCGCCTGCAAGTCCAATGCGCGCATCGGGCAGGACCAGACCCCTCCGCCCGCCTGCAGTTCTGCCGGCGGCAAAGAGGATCACGTGGAGTGAACCGGCTCGCCGCCCTTGCGGCGACCGCTTTGATAGTCAGCCTGGCGCCTTTCGCGTCTGGCGATATAGTTTCGCATACAGTCAAGACGAAGCTAAAGAACTACGAGCAGCTGACTCTGTTCCTGATGATGCCGCAGGGCGGACGTGCGGACGGAGTCCTCTGCCTTAGCCTGCTGGCCAAGAGTCCGGAGGAAGTGCGCGCGCAGCTCCTTGGAACCGCCGAAAAACGTTCGGCAGAGCGCGCGCTCGAGTTCGCGCGGAAGCGCAACCTCGCTGTCGTGGCGTGGGGGGCGCACCGCCTGTGGGACCCTTCGCGCAACTGGGACGAGCTCCCGCGCGCGGAGGCGAAGAAGGTCGATGCGGATTTCGACCTCGTCGCCAACGCATGGGACGCGGGCATCAGCTTCTTCGTGAAGAAGTACGGCATCCCCGAGTCGGGATACCTGATGAAAGGCTCTTCGGGTGCGGCGCAGTACGCCCAGCGTCTGGCGCTGCGGCGTCCGGAGCGTTTCCTGGCAGTGCATATCCACATCGCCAGCAGCTTCGACGTTCCGGTGAAGGGGGGCGCGTCGCTCCTCTGGTGCGTGACGACCGGCGAGAACGAGCTGGGCTATGCGCGTTCACGGAGATTCTTCAAGGCCGCGCGCGACCTGTTCTACCCGATCGTCTACAAGGCATACCCCGGGTTGGGGCACGAGGGCAACGCCAAGGTGACGGCGCTCGGGCTGGCCTGCTTCGACTACGCGCTCGCGGAGCAGGCGCGCGCCACGCGCCTCAACGGCGGCAAGCCTGCCAGGCCCGACTGGGCAGACATCTTTTCCTCTTCCGCGTCCGTCGCGGACATCTTCAACCAGGCGGTCTACTCGAAGTTCGACTACCTGTGCGTGCCGCTTGAATTCCGGATGCTGCTGCCGGCGGCGGTTTGCGAAGCCTGGATCGCGGAATGATTTCCCTTGGCGCAGATGTATTTTTCTACCAGGGCGTGTCGCGCTGGGCATTCGGCATGGACAACCCCAACAAGGCGGCGGCCGTGCTCGCCTTCATCCTTATCCTGCTGCTGGGGACGCTCCTGCGCGCCCCACGCGGGAGGGTCGCGCTCCTGCGCGACCGCATCGTGAGGGGCGCGCTTGTCGCGACCGCCGCCGCAGTCGGCTATTGCCTCGTCCATACCTTTTCACGTGGCGGATTCGTCGCCTTTCTCCTTGGAGTGTCCATTCTGCTCATCGGGTCGTGGAAAGGCCAGAGCAAGCTCCGAAGATGGTGGCCCATCCTTTTCGTTGCGCTCTTGATGGCAGGAACGGCGGCGTGGACGGGTTTCGCCGGGCGGGTTGCGCGCAGTTCTCCTGCGGACGACGCCTCCGTGGGCAACCGTCTCGCTATTTGGCGGAACGTGCCAAGCATGATGGTGGACGCGCCGGGAGGCTGGGGGCATGGCTCTGCGGGCGACGCTTTCATGAGCTGGTATCAGCCGCTAGAAAGGCACGAGCGCTACCGCACGCTCGTCAACAGCCATTTCACCTGGCTGGTAGAGTTCGGATGGGTGGGGCGGTTTGCGCTTGTCTGCGCGTGGATGCTCGCATTCGGCTTCGGAATCCTGCGATGGAAGGAACGTGGTGACCCGTTGCCGCTTGCCGTCTGGACAAGTTTTGCCACAGCGGCCTTCTTCAGCTCGGTGGCGGAGGACTGGCGCGTGAGCGTGGTGCCGGTTGCGACGCTAGTGCCGGCGGTCAGGACATTCTTCGTTGCCGATGCGGTGCGGAAGCGTCTGGTAGTGACGGCGGCATTGCTGGCGAGCGGACTGCTGCTGAGCGTCTTTGTCGTTCTCGGCATCGCATGCCGTCCGGCGGAAGCCTTGCCGATCCACAGGTCGGCAGACGGCGCGCGCCTGACTGCGGGAGACGGTGTGCCTGACGGTTGGATAGTCTGCGATGCAAAGACGATGGGAGGTGCCGCATGCGGGCGTGTGCTGCGGGCTTTCATGAAGACGCCAGAGGGGAGCGGGCGGACGTATGGCCTTGCGCGAGACTTGGCGGCGGTGCCTGCCGACGTGCGTCTGCTTGCGATCTGCGGCGCGGAGGCCGATGCGGGGCCGGAGGTGTTGTCGAGATTCACGTCGCTTGCTGACGTGCGCGTGCTTTCGCCGAACCGACCGGAAGATTGGTTGGCTGCGCGCGGGAAGAAGGCGTCTGTCAGCGCGGTCTGCGGCGAGTTCGCGCAAGCCTGTCCGGCAGACGACGCTGAAGGCCTGACCGTCGTGCCGGGCGTTGCGGAGTTCCTGCCGGGCTGGCCACGATTGGCGTTCGGGCGGTGAAGGTCAGATGACGCCTCTGATGTATCGGTCCTTCAGCGCGCGCCATAGGACGACGCAGAAGGCGCTGAGGGGGATGGCGAGGAGGAGCCCGAGCATCGAGTGGAAAACGACGCCCCAGAAGAAGAAGCTGAATATGACGCCCGCGTAGCCGAGGCCGGTCTTCTCTCCCTGGATCTTGGGGGTGATGAGGTATCCGTCGAGGAACTGGCCCGTGAGCCAGACTGAAAGGACGCCTATCAGGCGCAGGCTGCTTCCGCCATCACCGAAGAAGGCGATCGACGCCGCGATCGGCAGGCAGAGGACCGTGCCGAGGAGCGGCACCAGGTTGATGACGCCGAGAAGGAAGCCAATGACGAACCCGTACGGCAGGCCCACGAGCATGAAGCCGGTGCCGTAGAGCACGCCCTCGATCAGGCAGATCACGACTTGGCGCTGGAAGAAGTTCACGAGGATGTCGATGAACGAGTCGATCTGCCTTGCGACGAAGCCCTTTGTCTCGTCCTTCAGGAACGGCAGCTGGCTGACGTAGTCGTTGCCGCGCATGTCGGGGCGCATGAGGAAGAAGACGAAGAACAGGAGGGTGACTAGCCATGAGGCCAGTCCCATGAGATACTTGAGGAATCCGAAGCTGGCCTTGACGGCGTTGGCTCCGTATGTGGTGCCGAGTTCGGAGAGCAGGTCGCTCGAGAAGCGGGTGGGGTTCGTGAGGAACATTAGCTGAAGGTCGTCCGGATTCGAGCCGAGCTGGGAGAGGACGGCCTGGGCGTTCGGGTAGTGCTGATTGACCCAGTCGCTCGCGCGGGTGACGATGGTAGGAGCGGATTTGAGGAGGTGGGCCACTTGCTCGACCAAGAGCGCGCCACCGAACCAGCAGACGAAGCCGAGGGGCACGAGGACAGATGCCAGCATCAGCACAAGCGCGAGCGTCGGGTTCCGCACGTGCGCAAGGAACCAGCCGTAATACGGCTTGAACAGCAGCGCGAGGAAAAGACCGACGATCACCGGCGTGAGGGCCGGCGAAGCGAAGGAAAGGAAGCGCAGCGCCACCCAGCCGACGAAGAGCGAGAACGCGAGGACAAACGTGAAGGCGAGCACCGTGATGCCCGTCGCCACCATCCGATTCTGAGAGGGGGTGAAATTTACCATGGCAATAGTGTAGCAAAAAACCGCCCGTTGCGGGGCGGTTTTCTGTCGGTGCGCGCAAGCGCGCCGCATTTGGGGATAGGCGTCAGTCTGCGCTCACGCGGACCTTGCCCTCCTTGATGCGCTTCTGGATGACCTCTTCGGCGATCGACTTCGGCACGGCCTCGTACTGCTTGAAGATCATCGTGAAGGTGCCGCGGCCCTGCGTGACCGTGCGGATGGCGTTCGAGTAGCCGAACATCTCGCCGAGCGGCACGGTGGCCTTGATGAGCTTGACGCCCGCGCGGTCCTCCATGCCCTCCACGCGGCCGCGCCGCTGGTTGATGGAGCCGTTGGCGGCGCCCATGTACGTGTCCGGCACGGCCACCTCGACGTCCATCATCGGCTCGAGCAGCTGCGGCTTGGCCTTGAGGAACGCCTGCTTGAAGCACTGCATCGCGCAGGTGATGAACGCGAATTCGTTCGAGTCGACCTCGTGGTAGGAGCCGAAGTACACCGTCGCCTTGACGTCCACCACCGGGAAGCCCGCGAGCGGACCGGACTCGAGCGCCTTGCGGACGCCCTTTTCGACCGCCGGGATGTACTCGGTGGGGATGACGCCGCCCTTGATCTCGTTGACGAACTCGAAGCCCTTGCCGGGCTCCTGCGGCTCGAGGCGCAGGCAGACGTGCGCGTACTGGCCGCGGCCGCCGGAC
>CACWSW010000035.1 GCA_902763655.1 uncultured bacterium | reverse complement strand
ACCTCGGATGGAAGATCCTCGCAGACTGCTTCGACAAGTCCGAGGTCGGCATCCCCTCGAAGTTCACGGACAAGTACTGGCCCAAGAAGGCATAAAGGGCGCGGCGAGACGCCGCGCCCTGCCTAGGCTTAGTTTTCGAGCCAGAAGTTCTGGTTCGGGGACGGCGGCACGAAGCCGTGCGTCGAGCCCTGCACCCACCAGATCTTCTTCGGACCGGGGATGTTGTTGTAGAGGATCGCAAGGCCGCGCGGAGGGCAGCAGTAGTCGCCAAGGCCGGCGCGCGTGATGATCGTTAGGCACGTCTTTGGGATGCGCTTCCCGAAATTCGCGGCGTCGTAGTACCCCATGGCGTCCGTCCAGCCGATGTACCAGCCGTCGCCGGCCAGATTGAGCGAAGGATCCTTGCGAAGCTTGCCGCTCGTGTACATGTCGCAGCACCAGGTGATGCCGCTCTCGGCGCGCGTCACGCCCTCGCCGCATCCCGCCGCCCAGATGGTCTGCAGTCCGCCCTGGCTGCCGCCGGAGGCGATGAGGTCCTTGCCGTTCCATCCCTTGACCGTCTTCAGGTACTGGAGGGCGCGCTTGACGCGCAGGACCATGCCGTTGAAGTAGGCCGTCTCGGGGTCGGCGTTCTGCGCAGGGTCGAATGCGTAGGAGTAGCCGTTCGAGCGGGTTTCCCAGCGGAGCATCTTGCGGTCGGCCTCGGTGGCCCCGAACGCCGGAAGCTTCTGGCCGTGGGCGTTGATGTTGAACACGATCTCGTTGTCGCGCGCCCAGCCCGGCGCGTCGTGCTGGCAACGGTCTCCGCTGTACCCGTGCGTCTCGAGGCGGCACGGGAATTTCGCGCCGTCATCGACGGCCTTGGGCACGGTAAGGTATCCGGTTACCGGACGCAGCCCCGCGCACGGCACCTGCACCGCGTAGATGCGCGCCTTGGGGTTGCCGCACGGCAGCTCGATGAGCTCAGGCTTGATCGGCACGAGGTCGAGGCGCGCGTACTGCTTCGCCCAGAACGAGTCGAAATCAGCCGGCTCGGCATGCCCCTGCAGCTTCTCGGGCTGCACGCCAGCGCCACCGTCGAAGAAGATGCGCTTGTCCGTGCGCTCGAAGCGGTTCATCGCCGCCTTGCCCTCGGGCGTGTTGGGGTTGCCGGTGAACGCCTTGCGGTAGACGTTCCCCTTCCCGTCCACGAGCATCGCGCGGACCCGGACGAAACCCGGCTTGTCTAGCGAGGTCTTGATGACGAGCGGCTCCGTGAGCGAAGCCGGAACCTTGCCGGAATTCCGGTTCCCGTCGTCGCCAGAACGCTCCCACGAGATGAACCACTCTCCGGGCGGAAACGCCTTGATTCCCTCCAGCCGAAGGGTGAACGTCATCTCTTCGCCGGGCGCGTAGAAAGGCTTCTCCTTGTCCGTCACGCCCTTGAGGAATCCTCCGTCAAGCTCGCCCGCGAATGCGGCAACCGCCGCCAGCAGGATTCCAATTGCAGTAATCTTCTTCATCGTTTTTCCTTTCATTTCAATAACCCTTTAACCTTCCTTTTACTCGCCGATGTGAAACGCACCGAGCGGCAGTGCGCTCTCGTTGTACACGCAACCGAACCACGGCTTCGAGTAGAGGTAACGCAGCTTTTTCGGCGCGGCCACGCCGTCAGCGCTCACTACGAGCTCCGCGCCGCTGATATTGCCATCGCACTTGGGCTTGCCGTCGCGCCCCTTGCCCCAGACGAGGTTCTCGATCTTGGCGGGAACGAACTTGCCGTCCTCGCCTGCGATCTCGAAGCCGGTCTGGACGCTGCGGTCCGGATTGTAGATGTACCAGCCCTCGGCGTCGTTGAACGTAAGGCGGAACTTGTTGCCATCGATCTTCCATCCCTTCAGCGTAGGCGAGTTGTCGCGGATCGACGTGAAGCCGTAGTCGCGCTTGAGCGCGTGGATGGCCAGGCGCTTCGCAACCGTGCGCTTGTCGTTCGGATGGATGTCCACGAGATTGCCGACGTCGTTGATCACGGCCATTCCGGCATTCGGCTGTTCGGCGTCGAACTGCGCCTGCGCCTCCTGGATGTTGGCGATGCCGGGATTGCCCCACGGTGCGAGCTGCACGAAGTACAGCTTCAGGTCCGGGTTCTCGAACTCCTTCGCCCAGCCGTTGTAGAGCGCGTGCATCTTCGAGCAGTAGCGCTGGTACTCGCCAGAGTTGTGGCATCCCTGGTACCAGATGAATCCGCGGATCGCCATCGGCGCGAACGCAGCCACCATTCCGTTCCAGAGCACGCTCGGCTGCTGCTGGGGACCGCCGTAGATCCCCTTCCCGCAGTAGATACCGCCCTTCTCGCGCGCCTTCTTGAACGCATCCGCCTCAAGCAGGGGCAGTTCCGCCACGTCCTTGAGGTCGGGACGCGACGCGAGTCCGCTGGGCGGCGTCCAGGCGTCGATGTTGGTGCCGCCCCAGCTGGAATCCATAAGGCCGATGGGGATCTCAAGCGCGCCGTAGAGCTCGAGAGCGAAATAGTAGCCCATCGCCGAAGGCAGGCTCAAGCCGCGCTGGAAGTCGGCGAACAGCTGCGGATCCATCTCCATCCACGTTGCCTGAAGCCCGAGGTTGGGCTCGGTCTTCCACACGGTCGGCATCTTCACGAGGCGCACGAGCGGGCGCTTCGTCATCTGGAGGACCATCGCGCCCTGGCCGTCGCGGAAGCGAGGGCCCTTACCCCAGATCGGGCAGCTGGTGTTGGACTGGCCCGAGCAGAACCACACCTCGCCCACCAGCACGTCCTCGATCTTCTGCTCGTTCGTGGCGTTCTTCGATGCCCAGAGGCCATATCCGTTCGACCAGCTTCCGCCGTCCGGCTTGCAGCCGGTAACGGTGAGAGTCCGCCCCTCGCGCGAGGCAGGCATCGGATCCAGCTCCACCCTCCACGTGCCGTCGTCCTCTGCGATGACCGTCTTCTTCTGGTCCGCGAACCGCACCGTCACAGTCTCGCGCGGGTCCGCAAAACCCCACACGCGCACTGGCATCTCCCTCTGCAGCACCATCTTGTCGCCAAACACCGGCGCCAAGCGCACGTCAGCCTCTGCAACGATGGCCATCGTGCAGGCCGCCGCCAAGAACACAAGCTTCTTCATCTCTTTTCCTTTCGTGTGTTTCGTGTATTTCGTGGTTTGAGATTCACTTACATCCTCATTGAGCCAGCAGCTCGCGGATCGCCGCCACGGCATCCGACGTCGGCACGATCCTCATCTGCGACTTGTCCTGGTCGCGCCGCTTCAGCTCCACTCCGCCGTTGGCGAGGCCCTTCGCGCCCACCACCACGCGCACGGGGAAGCCGATGAGGTCCGCGTCCTTGAACTTGACGCCCGGACGCTCCGCGCGGTCGTCCACGATCACGTCGATGCCTGCCGCCTCCAGCTGCGCCTCTAGGTCGTAGGCGACCTTCGCGACGTCAGCGTTGTCGGGGTCAAGGAGATCAAGCACCACCTGGAACGGGGCCACGCTCGCGGGCCAGATGATGCCGTCCTTGTCGTGGCTCTGCTCCACCACAGCCTGCATCGTGCGGGTCACGCCCACGCCGTAGCAGCCCATGATCATGACGTTCTCCTTGAGCTGGTCGTTCTTGTACACGGCCTTGAACGCGTCCGTGTACTTCGTGCCGAGCTTGAACACCTGTCCCACCTCGATGCCGCGCTTGAGCTCCATCGGCTTACCGCACTTCGGGCAGAGGTCGCCCGCGCCGCAGATCACGAGGTCGGCGTACGCGGCGATCTTCGCGTCGCGCGCGAGATCGACGTTCTTGAGGTGCGTGTCGGCCTGGTTCGCGCCCACCACGACGCCCGACACGCCTTCGAGGGCGGATTCGGCGTAGACCGGCACGTCCGCCTTCGCGGGCTTCACGGGACCGGCAAATCCGACGGGCGCGCCCGTCACCTCCTCCACCGTGCGCGCGTCCGCGAGCGCCACCGCCTTCGCCTTGAGGAAACGCTTCAGCTTGACTTCGTTCACGTCGCGGTCGCCGGGCACGCACACCATCACGGGCTTGCCGTCGGCCACGTACACGAGCGTCTTGACGAACGCCGAGGGCGGCAGGCCGAAGAACGCCGCCACCTCCTCTATCGTGCGCGCGTTCGGCGTGGGCACGGCCTCTGCGGGAGGGACGCGCTGCTGCGCGTCCGCCGCGGTCGCAGCAAGCTGCGACCCTCCCGGAAGTTTCCGCTCGGCACGTTCCAAATTCGCGGCGTAGCCGCACGCTGGGCAGCTCGCGATGCCGTCCTCGCCCGCGTCGGCGAGCGCGTGGAACTCGCACGTCGAAGGAGTAGGCGTCCTTCATGATGAACTCCTTCGAGCGCATGAGGCCGAAGCGCGGACGCGTCTCGTCGCGGAACTTCGTCTGGATCTGGTACACGATCACCGGCAACTGGCGGTAGGAGCTGACGACGGACTTGACGACGTCGGTCACCTCCTCCTCGGCCGTCGGGCCGAGCGCGAAGTCATGCTGCGCGCGGTCCTTGAGCTTGAACATGTTGGCGCCCATAGTCTCCCAGCGCCCGGTGGTCTGCCACAGCTCGGCTGGCTGGAGGATCGGCATGAGCAGCTCCTGAGCGCCGGCGCGGTCCATCTCCTCGCGCACGATCGCCTCGACCTTGCGCAGGGCGCGCATGCCGAGCGGCAGGAACGTGAACAGTCCGGCTGCCGTCTTCTTGACGAGCGCCGCCCGCACGAGCAGCTTGTGCGAGTCGATTTCGGCGTCCCCCGGGTCTTCCCGGAGGGTCTGTATCATCATCTTCGTCCACTTCATGGATAGTCTCTTCTCTTCTTTTCGCCCGCTCGGGGCGATGGATTTGATTTTAGCACAAAACGTCGCGCGGGGCTAGTCGAACAGCATAGACCAGAGTCCGGCCGTGCCGTACAGCTCGTCGCGCGAGATACGCACGAGGAAACGGTCGTCGTGCCCTTCCCGCCAGCTCGCGAGGCCCATGCCGTCACCGCGCACTCGGCGCAGCAGGCGCACGCCCATCTGCATCTTGGCCGACTGCAGGGGCATCATGGTGGCGGCGACCCTGGGCAGGTAGAGCCGAAGCACCGTCGTGGGAGAGCAGAACATCACGTTCACTGCCTGACGCGACGCCGCCTCCGGCAATATCGCCGCGAGCCGCGCCTTCGGCGGCGGAAGGCGGCTTGGAGAACCGTTCAGGAAGTACGTGGAATACCCCTGCGCCTTGACGAAGGCCAGCGACTTCTTCACGAACGCCGACACCTCCGGCCCGGCGAACGAGAACACGTCGGTCGAGCGCACATCGTCCGGCGACGACGTCACGCCGAAGAACGGCGCGTTCGGCGGAACGTGCTTGAAAGAGGTAGCCCCGGGCGGCAGCGGCAGTCGCACGCCGGCGGCGCGCACCGTCCCCCACAGCTCCAGCCCCGCCTGGGTCATGCGGACCGAGATCGACGCGCCCGCGCACGAGTCCGACTGGAATACCGCCCGCGCCCCCGCCGCGTCCATGCGCACTAAGGCAAGTTCGCCGTTGTTGAGCGGACGGCGGAGAGCCACGGCCGCCGCCGTGTGCACGTGGATGGCCATGCTTGACGCCGGCGCGAGAGACGCCCACTGCCCGTCGGCAGACCACGCGACCCAAAGCGTCCTGCGCGAATGCTGCCCAGGCGGTATGCGGAACGCGCCGTTCTTTTCCTTCACGGCGTTGGGATGGCGCTTCAGGAAGTTGGCCCGGTCGATCGAGGCCGGATAGAGGACGGACCACCGCTTCGCTCGGTCGTAGTCGGACTCCTTCGTGGAGCGCGATGCAGTCAGCTTCGCGAGGAGCGCGGCGTCCACGTAGCAGACGGCCACGCCGGGCATGCCGCGCCTCATGGGACCGAACAGCCGCGCCGCACCCTGGTTGCGGATTGTCTGCGGCAACGTCTGGGACAGCAGCAGGTCGGATTTCCCCCTTGCGAGCGACTCGACATGGGCGGCGATAGTACGCAGGTCGGTGAACGTCACCGTGCCGGCCGGGCTGAACGCCGCGAGCGAATTGAGCGCGAGAACAGTCGCGCACACGAAAAGCGAAATTTGTCTCATGCGGACATTATAGCAAAAAACTACCTTGACCGCCATGTCACGAGTATGGTTCCCTCGAGGGCGTTACGCCCCTGGAAGCCCTGCCAAGCGCTGCATCCTGCCGGCCCCGTCTCGTTCGCGCCGTACTGCTCTCCCCCTATGCCTGGAATCCGCACGAAGAAGCCTGGACCGAACGCCGGCAAGACGCATGACGTCGCGACGTCCGCGCCTCGCGGGGCACGGTCTGCAAAAAACGCAGGTCCCTTCACAACCGTGAAGCGGTAGATGCCGGCCTTCGTCGCGATCTCGAACCAGTCAAGGTCCGAGACGAACCCGACGCCTTCCGCGCCGCAGCGCCAAAGACCATAGGCCGCGCCCTCCCGCAGATTGCCCCACATTCCCCACGGGCCGCTTCCAACCCACCGTCCCGACATCACGTCCTTCAATGGCGCGAAGGCAAACCCCAGCAGCTCCACGTTCGCCCGGCACTCGAGCTTGTAGTCGAGCCGGTACGCGCCGTTGGCCATCTGGCCCCAAGTGACCTTGAGCGAGCTGTCCTGCGGCGAGAAGAAGTCGAACTGCGGAGATTGGATCACGCCGTTCCTCGCGTTCCGCACGCGGTTCGTGCGCGCCCCTGCGAGGAAATACACTTCCTCCAGCCCAGGCGGAGGAGCGCACTCCTTCGATGGCCACCCCACAGTGCGTTCGCTTGGTATCTTGAAGCTCCACGCGCAAACCTCCTCGCCGCTTGCGCCAAGGATCGCAAGACGAACGGCCTGCGTCGCGGCCGGCAGGACCGGCAGCTGCGCCTGCGCGCTGCCGCCAGGGCTTGCCGGCGGACAGGCAGACGTCTCTTCCTTCAGCACGCGTTCCCCCTGATCGGAAAACGACAGCGCCCGCCACACGTACCGGAAGCTGTCCAGCGGCACGAAGCTGTTCCTGTTGCGAAACGCCAGCGTCCTGCCCTTCATGCCGCACGACACCGGCGACCATATCTCGCGTATCGCCCGCCCATGCGCCCCCAGGCCAGACACCGTCCAGCCATCCTTCGCCTGCAGGACGGCACCGATGCAGCGCGGCGCCGCGCAGATCGCCGTCCAGCAGTCGGACAGCCCGGCCCCAAGTCCGCCAGCCCCCTCCTGCGGCAACAGCGGAACGACGAAAGTCATCTGGGTTTCGCGCTGGAGCGTCCAGCGAAGGGCCCCGTACGCAGGCGACTGCAGCAACCTGACGCCGTCCGTATTCCGCCATGCGAGGATGCATGGATGCCGTCCCTCCTCCACCGAAGGTTCCCGCCCCGCGACGTATATGCCCTTCTCGTCGCAAAGGTCAAGCAGCTCGGCCGGCACGGCGTTCGTGCTCCAGATCATGTTGGCGTTGAGGCCCTTCACCTCGCGCACCGCGTCGCGGCAGGCCACCGCCCGCGCCGACGCTTCTTCCGGCCACGTGGCGAATGGCGCGTTGATTCCGCGCAGCCGCAGCTTCTGTCCGTTCAGGTAAAGCCCGTCATCGCGGCGCACCTCAAACCGCTTGAACGCGAATCGCGCAGTCCTCTGCGCCAGAAGCCTTCCTGTCGCGTCAAGGAGATCCACACGCACGCTGTACATGGCAGGCATCTCGTCAGACCAGAGCATGGGATTGTCCACCTTGAACTCCAGTTCCGTCTTCCGCGTCTCTGGCGCCGCCCAGTTGACCGAGAACTCGGCCTTGGCCTTGACCATGGCCACCTCCGCGCCACCAGGTCCGGTCACGCGAGCGAGAACCGTCGCTATGCCCGCGTCGGAATTCACCACGCACGTCATCTCGCCGCTGCCGTCAAGGTCGGCGTCAACCGACATGTTCAGTATCTTGGCGGAGCTGCCTGGCCGCGGGACGCCCGGTATGAGCGCGCCGCGGTTGTAGTCCTGCGGCGGCTGGGGCTTGCCCGTGCCGACGCCCTTCGTCATCAGCGCCTTCAGGTCGTCGAGGTGTTCCTTGTACACGCCGCGCGGCAGGCACCCGTGATCCCTGCAGACGCGCGCGGCCATGCCGACGACCTCGCCCATCATGCCCGTGGTGCGCATCACCCGCACCGTTCCCAGCGCCACGTGCGTCACGCTTATGTTGCGGCCCGCCATGAATAGGTTCGCGACGTTCCGCGAGTAGAGGCAGCGGTACGGGATCGGATAGGCGTAGTGCTTGTTGTGCGTGCAGATGGAGCGGAACGGTTCGCCGTCGTAGTGCTTCACGTTCTTCGGCATCGGGTAGTGGAGGTCGATGGCCCAGGTGGTGCAGCACGTGCCGTCGGGATACTGCACGAAGTCGAACACGTCCTGCTGCGTGAGGACGTGGTCGCCCATCAGGCGGCGGCTCTCGCGCTTTCCGGCCACGTACGCGACCCACGCGAACGACCGCTTCGCGTACTTCTCCCGCTTCGCGCTCTTCGACTTGAGGAACGCCCAGTTGGAGTACGCCACGAGCATCCCGTAGTCGCGGATGCGCTCGAACTCCGCGATCTGGTCGCGCATCATGCCCGTCTCCCAGTCCCAGTCGCCGCGCGTTCCGTGCTCGCAGTTCTGCTCGTTGAAGGCGATCATCCACGGCAGCACGGGAAACTCGGACGGCGCCGCGTCTTCCTTCGTGTACCACTGCACGCTCGAGCCCATCGTCATCTTGTCCGCCTTCTCCGGCGCCATGTCCTCGCCCGTCTCGGCCTTCGACTCGCGCCCCATGCGGAAGTCCGCGCCCGCGAGCGCGCCCACGCACCCGTCGCCCGTGCAGTCCGCGAACAGAGGCGCCCGGAACTCGGTCCTTTTCCCTGTCACAACGTCCTGCCCGATCACCAGCGAGATGCGGTCGCCATCCTTGATCACCCGCCGCACGCGCGTGTTTAGGAAAAGCCGGATGTTCTTCTCCGCGGCCACGGCGTCGAGCTTGCGCTGGTCCTCGTACCGCTCGGCGGGCTGCGCGTTGCCGCCCTTCGCGGGACCGATCTCCGCCACCACGTCGCCGAGGCGCGGATACGGTCCCAGGTTCATGTAGCCGCCCAGATGCACGCGCACCTCGCTGGAGTTCGCGCCGCCGAGCATCGGACGGTCCTGCACGAGCGCCACCTTCAGCCCCAGGCGGGCCGCCGAAATCGCCGCGCACGTTCCCGCGATGCCGCCGCCGCACACCACGAGGTCCGCCGCGACGCGCTCCGGCGGCGGAGGCCTGAATACCGGCAGCGCGAGAGTGTCGTCAACCAGCGAGAGGTAGACCGCGTCGCAGCGCCCTTCGAAACCCGTGAGGTCGTGGAGCGTCACCGTCGTCTTGCCCCTCTCGAGGTCAACCTCGCCGGCCTTCTGCCACTGCCAGTCGCCGGTGCCTTTTCCGAGGACGTTCGGCAACTCCTTACCGCCGATCTTGACGGTGAACGTGCCGGCGGCATGCTCGCTCCACGGCGCGGTCCAGTTGCGCGTGCGCGCCCACACGTGGTAGGTGCCTTTCTCCTGGCAGTCCAGCGTGGTCGTCGCGTCCGCCACGGGCCGGCCCATGCCGTGCGCGAGTAGGTAGCTCGACCCCATCTGGTCGATGAACTGCGAATCGATCGCCCATCCGCCGCGGTTCTCGAACCGCTCGGCCTCGAGGTAGATGTCCGATCCCTGCGCCGTCCCGCCGATGAGCGTCATGTAGAGCGCCGTGCCGGCCGCGATTGAGAGGAGCGGGTTGCGGCGCCAGAGGTGAAGGAGCACCGTCAGCACCGCGGCGGCAAGCTCCGCGCCGCCGTGGAGCGGCGACGATAGGCATCCGTCCTTCATGTAGCCCACGAAACAGTAGACCACGAGCATCGCGATGACCGCGGGCGCCAGCACGCGCCCAAGGTAGCGCACCACCGGCGGCGGCTCCTTTCCGCGCCCGAACAGGAGGAACGGCGCCGCGCGCAGCAGGAAGGACAGCACGCCGGCAAGCGCCAGCATGCCCACAAGATACAACTCCTTTGCAGAACCGTCCATGCTATCCCTTCAGCGCCTCGGCGAAGAGGTCGATGCCCTTGATGTTGAAATCGAGATGCTCCTGCGTGTCGCAGGACGCCCATGGCGCCATCATGAATCCCTTGAGGCTCTTCTGCGAGATGTCGCGGCGGCAGAGCTTCACGAGCTTGCCGATCACGTCGTCCGCGCCGGCATTCACCTGCCGACGCTTCCAGCCGGACCAGTTCGTCCCGCACGGCACCTGCTCGAAGCCGGCCTTCTCGAGATCGTAGAACCCCTTCAGGCGCTTGTGGTCGGCCGTCTTGTTCGTGGCGAGATCGAAGCCGCCGTAGCACTCGTCGTAGTACCAGTTGCTCATGAGCACGGACTTCGGGCAACGCTCGTAGAACTCGGGGTGGTCCCATCCGTAGTCGCTCCACGCCCATGCGCGCATGCCGTTCTTCTCCGTCGTCTTCACGATGTGTAGGAAGTCGTGCATCCAGAACTCGCCCTTGCGCACGATAACGTAGAGGCAGCGCCCGGAGTGGTCCTGGTGGCCCGCCGTCTCCTCGTCGTAGCCGATGTGCAGGAAGCGGGGATGGTCGAATATCTCGGCCACGTCGGCGATGAGGTCCTCGCACACCTTGTAGTAGGCGGGCGTTGAGAGCATGCGGCGGTACTGCTTGAGCCAGCCGTTGTGCGTGGTGGAGAAGTTGAGCTTCGGAATCACCTCCATGCCGAGCGCGTTGAGGCGCGCGATCTCCGCGCGCAGCCTCTCGGGCGTCCAGCTGCCCTTGATGGCGAGCTCGGGGTGGCTGGGGTAGACGAGCCCCTCGCCGAGGTCGACCACGACCATGTTCATGTCCTTCTTCGCGGCATGGTCGGTCGCCTGCCGCCAGAGGTCGTCCTTCGAGCGCAGCTCCGTATCCGGCAGCAACGAAGGATTCGCCTTGATGCTGGCCACGGCTTTCTCCAGGTCGAAACCCTCCGGGAACCAGTCGCACCACATGTTGTGCCCAAGGTGAAGCAGCACCGCCTTGATCTCGCCAGGCGCAACGTAGCGCGGGAGCGGCGTCTTGGCCCCGAAGCCCGTCGCGGCCGCCGCGAACGCGCCGCCGAGGAAAGTCTTTCTTGAAACGTCCATGCTCTCTTTTCCTGTCTTCCGCGCGGCCCAGCGCCGCGCAAGCGCCCCAATGATACCAAATCCCCTCCCTCCGGCGCAAGGTCGCGTGTGGCTCGCCGCCGTCTCGGCGGCGCGCCAATCATGCTTGCACGATGGCCTTGACGCCGACGGGGTTGTCGACGATCTCAAAGAGGTACGACTTCTGCGAGGGATTGGCGTCGTCGACGAGAAGGCGCGTGGCGACCTTCCGCTTCTCGGGGTCGAACACGTGCCCCGCGTCGGCACATCCGATGCGCCGCCCCCATGCGATCATCTTCCGCCCGTTCCGGTCATCGCCGAACAGCTCGACTATGCATTTCATCCGCGCTTCCCAGCCTCTCGCGTTACGGCGCTACACACTCTCAACCTGGCGGGCACTGGTCCTACGGAACGCGCAAGATCGTCTCTTTGTGGCATCGCCATCAGCTTTTCCCATGTTTTCTACTGCGTCAACAGGGGCCCGACCTTCCATTCCCCATCGCACATCGTCCTTCGTCTGCGTAACTGTAGTATGAATTCGATCCAAGAATAACATGGTCCAAGAGTGGGATTCCCATTATTTTCCCAGCGTCGAGCAGGCCTTGGGTCAACACGTCATCGCGCTTCGATGGCGTCGGGCATCCGCTCGGATGATTGTGCGCAACGACAATCCCCGTGGCGTTCCACCTCACCGCCAATGCAAAGACGTCCCTTGGATGGAATCCCACACCGTTCGCGGTCCCTATGGAAACGACCTGTGCATCGGCGAGCGGCCTCTTCTTCGCATCAAGTGGCAACACCCAGAATGTCTCCCTTTCCGCGTCCGACTTCAGAACCGCCCTGAACGCCGCCACCGCGTCTTCCGACGAGAGTATAGGCTTTCGCGGATCTTTCCGACAGGCATATCCCCGCCTTGCCAACTCGAAAGCGGCGGTTAGTTCGAGCAACTTCACCCGCCCGAATCCCAGTATCTTTCTCGCCGGGTTTCTTCTGTTGTATTCAGCAACTCCGCTTTTCAAGGAATTGTAATCTGTCCTCACCAGTTCCTCGACTCCTCCAAAGGCATCAATGAGCCGACGCGACAGCTCCATCACGTCACATCCCACCGTACCCGTCTTGAGGATGATCGCCAGCAATTCCACCGCGCTTGCGGTCGAGGCCGTCCCCGCCTTTTCTATCTTCTCGCGGGGCTTGAGTTCGGTGACGAGATTCTTGAATCCGTTAGCCATCTTCACCCCCGTCTTCCGCAGCTTCGAGAAACACGCCATCTGTCTCCTCGGAAACCTCGTCACCCCATCTGGCGGGCTTCGCCGGTTTCGTTTCTTTTCTCCGGAACTCGCCGTAGCTCACCTCCGCCAGCGTCCTCAGAAATGCGAGATACTTCGCCTTGTCGTTCAAAAGCGCATCAAATGCCTTGTCGTTCTCCCGATATGCAGCAAGAACAATCTGGTCAAGAACGCCCGGGAATATTCCCTCGATGTAAACATTCCTTTCGTTGGCCGTTGCCGCCTTCTTGAGTTTCGCGCTGGAAAGCACCTTCGGCAGTACCATCTCGACAATCACGAGGTCGGCGTCGGTGAAGTCGCCCGCATACGCCTCGTTGATCGCGTTGATCACCTCCTGTAGCAGCGACCGCGCCTGTGTCATGACAGTCGCTGGCTTGGGCTTCGGGGCATCAAATACCGACAGCTTCTTCTCCAGTTCAATGGAGCCAGAGAATGTTTCCTTCAGCTTGTAGTACTTGAGTTTCACCGCTCCTTCCAGATCAACCACCTCGTGTGCATCCGGCGGGAGAAGGTGCTCAAGGTAGGTGAGGAACGTGTGCTCTTTCTGAATCTCGTCATCGAAAAGACGCGTAATCTGCGTCAGGTAGTTGTACCAACGCACGAAAGAGCGAACGTTCCTTCGATAGAGCGAACGCTCCTTTGCCGTGAGCGCGTTGTACTTTCCGACGACAGGCGCAAGCGCTCCGGCGATTTGCCCCTGCACAGAAGCCGTCTTTTTGCCGCCCCCAGCGAAATGTATCTTGTTCACCGCGTCGATGTCCGACTCGGAGTAGAGGTTGACCTTTCGTATCTCCTTGCGCTTCTTGAAGACGAGATCGATGTTGATCTCCTCCGCTAGATCGGTTTCCTGATAATAGGGCTGGAACGCCTCCTTGATCTCTGCGTCGGTATTCACGAAGTCGAGGATATAGGTGTCGGTCTTTCCTGGATGGATACGGTTCACGCGGGAAAGTGTCTGCACGGCCTTTACATCGCGGAGCTTCTTGTCTACGATCATCGTGTGGAGAAGCGGCTCGTCAAAGCCGGTTTGGTATTTCTCCGCCACGACGAGGATGTCGCCCTCCTTGTGGAAGACGGCTTTCGTCTGCGATTCCTTCACCACCTTCCCCATTGAAAGCGCATTCAGGCTCTCTTCAGTGTGGACGGTTCCGCTTTTGGGCGGGTCTTCGATCTGCCCAGAGAACGCGACCATCACCTTGACCGCTTCTTGTCCGCGATCCTTCAAGGCCTCCTGCAACGCAAAGAAATACCTGACCGCAGCACGCCGCGAATCGGTGACAACCATCATCTTCGCCCCGGAATATTTCCTTCGCGTGACCGAAAGGAACGTATCGACGACGACCGCGCTCTTCTCGGCAAAGTTCTTTGGATGCAGGCTCTTGTACTTCTTGATCGTCTTCGCCGCCTCGCTGACGGGCACCTCGGGATTGGCGGAGGTCGTCTTCACGATCTCGTAGCACGTCTTGTAGGTCGTGTAGTTGGCGAGCACGTCATGGATGAAGCCCTCTTCTATCGCCTGCCGCATCGAATAGGTGTGGAACGGACGGAACGAGCCGTTCCTCTGCCGCGTCCCGAAGATGTCGAGCGTCACGTCTTTCGGCGTCGCCGTAAACGCGAAGTAGCTCAGGTTCCTGTGCTTGCCATGCGTACACATCATCAAGGCGAGTTGTGTCTCTGGCGAGTCGAGGTCGTCCCTGTCGATCTTCTTACCTGTCTCAGCCTCGTATTCGGCGACTGCTTCCCGCAAGTCTGCAAGGGCGATCTTCAGCTTTGCCGCGCTCTGCCCCGTCTGGCTTGAATGCGCCTCGTCAACAACAATGGCAAACCGTTTTCCTTCGACGCTCTTGACGTCCTTGAAAATCACGGGGAACTTCTGCAACGTCGAAACGATGATCCGCTTGCCATCGTCAATCGCCGCGAGCAGATCCTTGGCATGTTTCTTCTCGTCGATCACCGCCACTTCGCCTAGCTTCGGATTGAAGCTCATCACCGTGTTCTGCAACTGCTTGTCGAGAACGCGCCTGTCAGTGACGATGATCACCGAGTTGAACACCGGCTTGTCTTCGTTGTTGAAAAGACTGGCAAGACGGTAGCCGATCCACGCGATTGAATTCGATTTCCCAGATCCCGCCGAATGCTGCACAAGATAGTTCTTCCCGCTACCGTGCGCCTTCACATCGGCGATAAGCTTCCTCACGACATCGAGCTGGTGGAAGCGCGGAAAAACAAGCCGCTTCTCCTTTGCCTCGTAGTTGACGAACTTCTGTAGGATGTCGAGAAGCGAATCTTTCTCAAGCACATCGCGCCAGAGATAGTCGGTAGGAGCCTGCGGACCCGTTCCCCGTTCCCCATTACCCGTTCCCCGCCACGCAGGGTTACCCGCGCCGCCATCTTCGCCCGCGCCGGCCGAGCCTTGGTTGAAAGGCAAGAAACGCGTCTCTTCGCCCGCAAGCTGCGTCGTCATCCACGCTTCGTTCAAATCGACGGCAAAGAAAACAAGCACCCTGTGGTTGAGCCGGAACGCGCCCTCCTTGGGATTGCGGTCGGTCATCCACTGTACCTTGGCATTCTCGACCGTCTGCCCCGTGAATTGATCCTTCAGCTCAATGGCCACGAGCGGAATGCCGTTGACCGAAAGCATCACATCCACGCTCTTCGCCGTTTCGCTTGCGCTGTAGTGCCATTGGCGGTGAAATTCGCAGATGTTCTTCTCGTAGTTGGCGAGTGCCGTCTCGTTGAGCCTGTTCTCCGGCTTGAAGTAGCAGACCGCAAAATGCTTGCCGTTCGCATAAAAGCCGTTTCGCAGCACGTCGATCATCCCTTCCGTGGCGACGGCATCCTCGAACTTCTTGTAGAATTCGCTTTCAGGATCGAGCCCGGAACATGCCTTCACGAAGAACGCCCATTCCTTCGGCTGACTTGCCTTCACGAACTTGACGAGCGTCGCAAGGTCAAGCGCCTTTTCGCGCGTCTTGATATAACCGGCTTCCGAGCTTTTCTTCCAGCCAAGCTCGCCAGTCATCAGCGCTTCAATGTCGCTTTCGAATTGGTGTTCGTTATTGGCCATCGACGACCTCCCAATGCCCGCCCTTGTCTGGACCGACACGGCGGATAAGCCCATGCTTGACGAGCGAAGCAATCGAAACCCGAACGGTTTCTCGCGTAACACCTACATCTCTTGCAAGAGAATCATACGTGCAATTGCGCTGCTGCTTCATTTTAAGGTATATTCGTTTTGCCGTAACAGTCAATGTTTCAGGCAGATTTTCAGGCAGATTTTCAGGCAGACCCATCACCACACCCTTCTCTCTATTTTTCTGCCCTGGCGCACCGGATGTTCCTGCACCACTGTTCTGCAATTCAAGGTACGCCGGACACGCCTTGCACAGTACCATCACACCACTTTCGCCTATGTCATAAGTTGGCCGTGCGCCTCCATATTCCTCGCATCCAGCGGTAATTTTGTCGAAGCCACGCCCCCACGCTTCGATCAATCCGCACTTGAAGAATACATTGGCAAGATTCGGATTGAATGGCTTGGACGAATGTTTCCCGAACAACTTGGCCTCAGTGTTCAATTCTGCCGGAAAAGTCCCATCGTTCCAAATATAGATCTTGTCAGGATAAACACTGATCTGAATTGGATTACAACCTGAATAATCTTTGTGGACGATGGCGTTAAGTACGATTTCACGAAAGGCATCCTTATGGAACATGTATTGCTCCACACGGTGAATTCCCTCGTACGTAATAAGCGCTTTCAGATACTTCGTGTAAACGAGATCGACAACTTTGTCTGCCTGCAGAATCAAAGGCCCATGGACTTCGTCTTGATATCGCAGATCGGAATCTGACGCCTCGAAGTATCCGATTTTCACATACGCCCCCGTCACCCATTTTTCGGGATCGCGATGGAACGCCATCATCGCCGCCCTTTCCAAGAGGCCGTCCTCGTCAATCAGATGCAAATTGTCGAGAAGGATTTCTCTGGAGACATTTACCTCGCTGCGCGTCAACCGCTTGCGGCGGACCGCCTCGTCTTTAAAATAGCGGATTGCGGTCGAATCGAGCGCGCCGACCTTAACCTTGGGTAGCGGGATCGAATCCCATGTCATACCCTGCTGCTTGAGAATAAGCCTGTCGAGTTCCTTGCCAGAGATTGTCCGCATTGTCGTACCGGAGCGATAGAAGTATTTGCCGTGGTAGCTGATCAGCGAAGGATACTTCTCGACATTGATCTCTATAACGTCCTTGCCCTCTTTCCTCCTAAGGTTCACATCCGCGATGATACCCATCGTGTCGGTTATCTTGCAAGGAATCGCCTCCATCAAGGACTCAGCCTTGGCAACGCCAACCGGCGTTCCGTCATCGGCACAGCCGATATACAGCTTCCCGCCGTAGGCATTCGCGTACCCGCAAATCCATTCAAGATACTCGTCTTTCCACGTCTGCTTGAAATCGACATTCTGTGTTTCGCGTTTCATTGATCACCTCGTCTGATAATGCAGCATTATACTATAACATTCGGCATACGATCTAGCGGACCACGAAAATTATCTTTTATTATCGCATGTGAAAGCAGACCTTTCTCGGAATTACTCAATTCCCTCCACAAATTCGGGTTTACACAATAGTCTTCCGACTTTACAAAGACAACTTCATTTAACAATCCCTTGACAACCGAGTCGTCTGAAGAAAGCAATCTAGACTTGTAATCATTCATATACTTATCATTAAACTTTGTCCAAATCATTATGGCATGGCTTTCACGTTCTCCGGGTATCACCGTAAAAGATGTTGCTGGGCGGGCACAAGCCATAACTTTATTATCCCAATCCCAAAATGGATCGGTTTCCTTGAATACTTCCTCTTCCGTTATAGGCGGCATCATTGATGTCATAGAAACATTTACATTCCCCGGCAACACTCGCCAAACCCACTGCAATTCATTTACATAGTCATCAGCCCACATCGGATCAACATAGTAAATATCATCAGAATCAAGTAACATCTCCTTTTGCCTTGCACAACTTGCAAGTAACTGGAAATCTTCTCCTTCAATTCCTAACGCCATTGCCTGGCACCGTAAATTAATTAGCCCTTCTTCTTCTCGGATATACTCGTACGAAACTGCGCGGCGATACAATGCCAATACCTGGTCTGGATCATCTTTGCACAAAGGGCGCGTTTCAATCGCACTAAAGAGTTGCGTGTCATGACGATTACAAAAACCTTTGAAAACAGATGCCTTGGCAATGTCCTGCTCGAAGAATCTCGCCCTGGGATATTCGTATTTGTTAGATCGCTTTAACGTTGACACAGTATCACGAGACATAGTAACAACCTTCCCCTTCTTTGCAATCGCGGACAACGCTCCGCGTCGCTGTTGCGAATGACTTTTTATTGCCTTGCATCCACAACCAGGATAAAAGCAGTCCCTCTCCAGTTGCATAACATATTTCTCCGCGGCACTTGCCACGCGGAGCATAATCTTCATACGCTCTGACTCATTATTCTGCATAATTAATCTGAAAACATTAACGGCAATTGTATCACGCCACCTCCCGCTTGCCGGTTACGAGCTCAAAGATGAGCGCTTTCTTGTAGGCCTCGAGATCGGCGATAAGTTTCTCCTTCTCCGCCACCAGCGCATCAATCGCCGCGCACTTCTCATCAAGATAGTCGGCAATCGCTTGCTGCTCCTTGATATCAGGTGCATAAAAGGAATACTTGCTAAGTGTAGCAATATTCAACCCTTGATAAATAGCTCCCGCCATCTCATGCCCCACATAGTTGGCAAAGCAAGACGAGAGCAATGTATACATAATAAACTTTGGATTAGCCTTACTTTCTTCAACATCCAATAATGCAACTTCTCGCGCAATGTTTGCACCAGAAAATTCTTTTGGAACGATAGCACACCCTCCAAGCGTCCCTCGAACATTTACAATCACTTCACCACCAGACAGAACAGTCCTTTTATATTCATCTGAAAGCTCTGGTGTCACGGTACGAACATTAGAAGCATCTAGATATCCATCTTTAACATCACTGCACCTTAAAACCTTCACGCCATTCTCGCAAGGCTCACCAAGTTTAACTATCCCATATGTAATTCCTCGACGGCAGAGGCTTGAAAGTTGATTACGCTTCCAATAAGATGGCCGATTAGATATCCACCCTAATTCTGTTTGCAAAAGCTTTACATCGTCGTCTAAACCAAAACTTGTTGCTTCTGTTATAATCACCTTCTTCCACGCCTTGCAATCCTCAATGCCGCGCTTCAACTCGTCAACCGCCACATCAATCGCCGCGCACTTCCCATCTAGATAATCAGCAATACGCTGCTGCTCAGAGAAAGGAGGAGCAGGAACACTACGCTTAAGAATATCCGAAGATGAAACCCTCAACCGTATTTCAAGAATTCCATTTGCATATCTTCGTAACTCTTTTTGAAAAGGCGTTAACTGGAATAGATAATTATAATACCGAATAGAATTGGAGTCCTTTGATTTATAAATGTAATAAACTGGGCTCACACAGCCATCATATTTTGAAAGACCCACAGAGCCAATCAATACATTCATACTATTAGCAACAATAGTATTTTTATATGCCAACTTATACTCTGTATAATTTTCTTTGGCCTTGTTCCCAACATTCCCCTTGTCTTCATAAGGAATAACACCTCTATCGTTTGTCAACGAAAGAATGTTGGTCGTTTGAATTGGATCATTCTTTTCGACTATTTCTTCCAAATGCCATTGGAGTCGATTTACCTCCCACCCCTCGGGCACTTCGCCGATCCACTCGACGCCGGAATCTCGCATCTTCCGTGCCATTAGCGACCACCCTCCCCGAAGAGCTTGTCGAGCGTAGCCGCGAGGCGCGCCTCATGCGCCTTGATGCGTTTTGCGATATCGGCGGATGGCTCGATCTTCTTGTATTCGTAGAAGGTGCGTGTGAAAGGTATTTCATAGCCCACCTTGCTCTTCGCGCCATCGACCCACGCATCGGGGTTATAGGGCAGCACCTCGCGCTTCATGTACTCGCCGATATCCTCGCCCAGCGGCACGTTCTCGGTATCGCGCTTCGAGGCATCGGCTACCGCCTTGCCCTTCTTCATCACCTTCTTGCCGCCTTCAATCAACGGCGATTCCACCACGATCTTCGTGTAGCCAAAGGCACGGTTGGTGAAGATGTGACTTTTGCAGAGGAGCTCCGTCCCATGCTCGGAGCGGTAGCTCCGAGTCTTGAAATCCTCATATGCCTTTACAATCAGCTCGCGGCACGCCTCGCTTATATCCACGCGCTTGTTGCCAATGGATTTCCTGCGCGGCTCGCAGCATTTCGAGGCGTCGATGAGCTGCACCTTGCCCTTGCGCTCCTTCGGTTTCGACTTCGTGATCACCCACACGTAGGTCGCAATGCCGGTGTTGTAGAAGCTGTCGTTCGGGAGCTGCACGATCGCCTCAAGCCAATCGTTCTCGATAATGTGGCGGCGTATCTCGCTCGGGCCGCTGCCCGCATCGCCGGAAAAGAGCGACGAGCCGTTCTGGATGATGGCCATGCGCCCGTCGTCCTTGAGCTTGGAAATGCCGTTCAGTAGAAAAAGCATCTGGCCGTCGCTCTTCGACGGAAGGCCGGGGCCAAAGCGCCCAGCGTCGCCTTTCGCGGCTTCCGCCTCCACGTCCTTCGCCTCAACCTTCCAGTCGATGCCGAACGGCGGATTGGAAATCACGTAGTCAAACTTGAAGCCGCTAAATTTATCGTCAGAAAGCGTGTTGCCGTAGCGCATGTTGTCGGGATTACCGCCGCGAATCAGCATGTCGGCCTTGGCGATGCCGAAGGTAAACGGATTGAACTCCTGCCCGAAGTTCGTCACCTCGATTGTGGAATCGACTTCACGAAGACGGTCTTCCATGCAGGTGAGCATCTGCGACGTGCCCATCGTCATGTCATAGACGGTCTTCGACGCGCCCTTCGCGCCCGTGCCGAAGACGGTCAACAGGTCGCACATGAGGTAGATGATGTCGCGGGAAGTGAAGTGGGCTCCGGCCTGTTCGTCGTAGCTTTCGGAGAAGCGGGCGACAAGGTTTTCGAAGATGTAGCCCATGTCATTCGTCGCCACCTTCTCGGGCGACATGTCGGCCTTGGCGGAATTGAAATCGGAGATCACCTGGTAGAGAACGCCACCTTTTTCCATCGTCGCGATCTGATCCTCAAACTTCATCTGCTCCAGCACGTCGCGCACGTTCTCCGAAAAGCCGTTCAGGTAGTCGCGGAAGTTGGTGGCGATGTTCTTCGGATCGGCGAGAAGCGTCTCGAAAGTGAACTTGGAAATGTTGTAGAAATTGTAGCCCGACGCCGCCTTGAGAAACGCCTCCTTCACCTGAAGATGCTTCTTCGCGGCATATTCCTTCTGCACCTTGGCGTATGTCGGCAAAAGGCAGTCATGAAAACGCTTCACCACCGCCATCGGCAGAATCACAAGACCGTATTCATGCGGCTTGTAAAGTCCCGCCAGCGAGTTGGCCACATCCCACAAAACATTGGCCTTCTCCTGAATCGTCTTCCCCGCATCCCGTTTCCTTTCATTCCCGGACATGATTCGCAACTCCTCGCGCTCCCAGCGACATCGGCGAAGCCGTTCTTGTAAAATCATCCACCCGCCGCAGGGCGTCGCCCCGCGCCGTCACCAATCCCGCTTTTTCCGTTCGCTTTGGCATGGTTGTAGTATATCAAAAACCTCACCGATTGTGGTCGCTTCTCTGTGAATACACATCCGAAAGTGCAAGTTTCGCTACCGGTTTACTTGTATGGGTACTTGTATGGGTTGCGACCTTACTTGTATGGGTACATGTAGGGGAACAAGTAAGGGTACAAGTAGGAAACATGTATCGCTTCACCCCGAGATCAAATGAGACAGTGTCGAACTGTCGGGGTTTTGAGCCACTAGGGACGGGGTTTTGAGCCAGTAGAGTCGGGGATCTGGCCTAGTATGGTAGGGGTTTTGAGCCACGCGGAGCTTCCGCCGTGGGTAGGGCGAGCAATGCAAGTGGGCAGGTAACCTGACCGCATCAGGTACAGGGACTAGTTTATCTTGTAGTAGATGGTGTAGACCTTTGCTTCCGGCTTGCTTTTGACATACGCAAGCTCAAAGGCGCCGTTGTCCCTCAGTCCTTTCATCTTGCGCTTGAGGGACGAACGGCTGACGCCAAGTTTCCGCACAAGCACCGAAAGCCGCGGGAGTACCATTCTGGTCTCTGGATCCATGCGGCTTCTCAGGTCTTCCATGATCAGTTCGCCGAGGTTGCTCGGCAAGGACGGCGGACGACCGTTCGGTCTGCCTGTAGGCTTATATGGCATCTTCAGTATCCTTCGTCACGCGCTTCTGCAACTGGCAGCAAGTATACCACAAATCTGGTCGCGCGGAGTGCCAGTTAGCGTCGAAGCGCAACGGGCGAGACGCCCGTTTCCCCAGCTGAGCCGCCGAGACGGCGGCTATCCATGGATGTCAGCGCACGGGGAAATCGAAGTAGGTGTCGGGGTACGGCTCGGCGGCGAGCGTGAAGTGCCACCACTCCTCGACGAGCGGCTTGAACCCGTGCTTCACCATGATCTCGCGGAGAAGCATCCGGTTGGCGAACTGCTTCTCGGTGATGCCCTTGTAGTCGGGATGGGACTCGATGCCGAACCAGTCGAACGTGCCGCCCATGTCCACTTCCTTGCCTGTCCCCATGTCGAAGAGCGTCAGGTCCACCGTGCTGCCGCGGCTATGCCCGGACTTCTCCGCGATGTATCCCTGCGCGAAGAGGACGGACTTGTCCAGGTTCGGGTAGAAGTGCGCCTTCATCCGCACGTCGCCCACGTCCTTCGCCCAACGCATGAAGTGCCATACCGCCCGCTGCGGACGGTAGGCGTCGAATATCTTCAGGCGATACCCGCGCCGGACGCACTCGTCGCTCGCCGCCTTGAGCGCGCTGGCCGCCTCCCGCGTGAGCATGGCGCACGGGCGCTCGTACCCCTCGATGCGGTCGCCCACGAAGTTGTAGGTAGAGTAGTAGCGTATCTCCAGGATCGCGTCAGGCACCGCCTCCGCAAGCGCCACGAAACCGTCAGGGCACCGAGCCTCGCCAGCCAGCGAGAAGCGGACCGCCGCGTAAGAACGGGGCGGCAGCCCGGCGAGCGAGATGCCATCGGGCTTGACCACAAATTCGCCGCGTAGGGAATCCAGTACGCGGGCCTTGCCGGAGACCGCGATCCTGATGTCCGCAGCCGTCTTGCCCATGTTCTCCAGCAGAACCGCATACTCCCCCTTCGCGCGGTCGCAGTGGACGATCTGGTACACGTCAGACGTGGCGCGCACCGTCACGGCAAGCGGCTCGTCCGATGCCGCCGGACCGTCGAACCTTGTGGGGATTCCCCTGCGCCGCAGGTCGAACGCGACGGCAGGCTGCGAGTATAGGGCCGCGATACGCGCCTCGCCCACGAACGGGACCGGCAACGTCTCCGTGCGCAGGCGATGCTGGGGACAGTCCACCTTCACGCCGTACGGTTCCGTGTCCGCGAATATCCGCCGCAGCGCAGAGTCGTCAGGCATGTCCGCGAGATGCGCCTCCAGATAGCCAGGCTCCGCGCGGTCTGGACCGTAGCAGAGCATGTACTTGTGGCGTGCGAGATGCCCGTCGGCGATGATCGCCTTGTCGTACAGCTCGCACCTCCACGGCGGCACCCGCGCAACCTTGCGCGGATACGGGTCGTTCTCGTCGAAGACAGTCATGTCGAGCCCGCGCGTCCAGGCCGACTGCATCCGCACGAACTCGATGATGTCCGCAAGTCCCGTGCCTGGCAGCTTGGAGTTTGCCCAGTATGGCGCGCCGCTGATGCGCAGCACCTTGCGGCCCTTGCCTGCGAACGCGGCAACGAGATCGAGCAGGTCGCACCCCTCCACGTCCCAGTGCGTGTAGCTGGCGCAGAGGCCCATGCCGACGGAAGCGTCAACTTCGTCCACCGTGCGCCGCAGCTCGCGCGCAAGCTCCATCGCCACCTCGCCGGTCACGTCGAGATACGCCGAGCGGAGTGCGTTCGGCGCACCCGTGAAGGCACTCTTCACGTCCTCGCACGTCACCGTAGCCCGGCCGCACTTCGCCGCCACACGCGCGAGGTGGCGCGAACACGAACATCCGACGAGACCGCGCGCCGACTGCACGTAGTCGTCATCCATCAGGATGAACTTCGCGCCCGCACGCGCGATGTCGCGCACATTGTCGATGAGCGCCCGGCGCAACTTCGGATCGAGCGGACATACCGCACCGCCCTTCGCCTTCCCTTCAAGAGTGGTGATCTTCGTGCTGTCCTTGAAGAACGGACGCTCGTTGCCGTAGCCGAACGCGTTGATCGAAGAAGTCCACCACGGATATCCAGACCGCGTCCACGCCCGCCGCCTTCGCGTCGGCGACGTACGTGGCCCTGTTCGCGTCAGACACGTCCGACAGCGGAACCTGGGAATAAAGCCCCGCGTCGTATATGCCCGCCACAACCGTTCCCGCGAACAGCGCCGCGGCGAACGCTGAAATCCAGATACTAACCTTGTTTTTCTCCATGGCCTATTCCTTTCTTTCGAACAATGACGAAACCACGGCGTCGCACACCTCGAAGCCACGGTCTGTAAGCGCGAAGCGGTCTTCCGGTTCCTCGCGGGCGATTCCCTGCCGCACGAGCGCGCGCATCTCATCTCTCCACGCCGCCTGGCGCGGCGCGAGGATCGGCCAGCGCTGCACAACGTCGGCAAGATCCATACCCTCCGCCATGCGCAGCGCGAACAGCGCCCGCTCCACAGCATCCGCCTCCGGCGAAAGCTCTGTCACGTCGTATGCGCCGTCAGCTTTGCCCACCGTCCTCCGCAACCCCTCGCGCCCGTGCGCACCGTCGCCCAGGCCGATATAGTCGTCGCCGCGCCATACGGACACGTTGTGCCGACACTCGAACCCCGGCTTCGCGAAGTTCGAGACCTCGTATCTCGCAAGGCCGATCTTCGCGAGCGCCGCCCGCGCCGCGTCGTGCTGCGCTAGCGCCGCGTCGTCGTCCGGAAGCGCGACGCGCCCTTCCGCCACCGCGCGATCAAGCGCCGTTCCGGGCTCGCGGATCAGCGTATACACG
This sequence comes from uncultured bacterium, assembly GCA_902763655.1. Lineage (GTDB taxonomy): Bacteria > Verrucomicrobiota > Kiritimatiellia > RFP12 > UBA1067 > RUG572. The sequence goes on along the minus strand of CACWSW010000035.1, from coordinate 2,525 downwards.
CTCACATGGTCAGGCGCGAGCGCGCGCGCACGCGCAAGGGTCTGTCCCCACGAATCGTCGGACGTTCCCGGCCAGCCCGCTATCAGGTCGAAACCGGCATTGGCGAACCCAGCCGCCCGAATCGCCTTGAACGCGGATTCCGCCTGCGCAGCGGTGTGCGGACGCCCCATCGCGCGCAGCGCGTCGTCGTCCAGGCTCTGCACTCCCATTGAGATGCGGTTCACGCCCCCCTCGCGCAAATCATCCAACAGACGCGGCGTCACGTCGCACGGATTCAGCTCCACCGTAAACTCGTTGATCTGCCCGAGGTTCTCCCGCACGGCCGCACATACGGTCCGCAGGTCGCACAATGCCGGCGTCCCGCCACCGAAATAGACAGTGCGGAAGGACCGCGCTCCCGCGCGGCCGCGGTCGCAACAAGTTGCGACCCTCCCGGTTTTTCGGTCGCGCAGGAGCGTGACCCTCCCTATCTCCCGCGCGATGCGCGCCGCGTATTCCGCGCGCGCCGCCTCGGAAACGCCGCTCCGCGAGCGGAGCGCGCAGTATGCGCACTTGCTCCGGCAGAACGGGAAATGGACGTATAGGTTCAGTGTGCCTGTTCCATTTCGGCAAGCAGCTTCTTGAGCGCGCCCGCCTTCTCGCGGGCCTTGGCCGCGCGCTCCATCGCAGAGTTGTCGCCCGCGAACTTCGCGTAGGCGTTGATCACGGTCGGCACCGGCGCCTCGAGCTCGGCTATGGCCTGCTTGAGCTCCGCGATGAGCGGCGCGCACTCGGAGTCGCGCCCGAGCTCGCGCAGCGCCTTCACGCGCCAGTAGTCCATCTCACCCGCGTGGATCCAGCCCTTGAGCGACTTCTCAAGCTCGGCCTTGTAGCCGGCCTCGTCGCCGAGCGCCTTCTTGCACTGCGCCATGAAGTAGCGGCTCTTCGGCTCCGTGCCCGCGTCGCCGGGACGCCCCGCCTGCAGGTTCGCGGGATACGTGGTCGACTCCTCGAAGTACTTCAGAGCGGTCTTGTAGTCCTTCTTCGCCATCGCCTCCTTGCCGAGTCCGATGCACGCCTCCACGAACGGCGCGAGCAAGCCGTCCGCACCCTCCCACACGTGGAACCGGCGCGTGGTGAGGATCTCATGCGCGGGCGCGTACTGTCCCACGGCGTTGTACGTGTAGGCGAGGCGCAGAATGCAGGGATCGTACTTGTTCACGGTGTCGCGGTACTTCAGCATGAGCGCGAGACGCTCCGCCGCGGGGATGTTGAGCTTCTCCGCGAGCTTGCCCGCCTCGTCGAGCGTGCGGAAGTTCGCGGGGTCGGCCTCGAGCGACTTGAGGTAGTAGTCGTAGGCCTTCTTGCTCGGCACGCCCGACGGCACGCCCGTGTTGGTGAAGTAGGTGCCGGGATGCGACTCCGCGAAGCCGAGGCACCGCAGCGCGAGCGCGTGGCGCGGGTCGGCGGCGACGGACTTCAGCCACGCCGCCTTCGCCGCGTCCTTCTGGTCCATGTTCCAGAGTATCTCGCCGAGGTAGTAGAACGTGTTGGCGAGCGCCTTCTTGTCGTCGCAGGGCTGCTCGGCCGCCCACGCGAGGGCGTCCAGCTCCTCCAGACGGCTCGGGAAGCAGTAGTCGGTGGGCATCGACCCGGCCGCGACGAGCGCGGCCCGAACAGCGGGAGGGACGCAATTTATTGCGTCCGCACCTTCGGTCGCAGCAAGCTGCGACCCTCCCGTGGCGTGCATCTTCGCGAGCGCGTAGGCCTTGCAGTAGCCGAAGAGCGCGTTCTTGTAGCTGTCGCACGCGGCGAGCGTGTCCGCGAGCGGAAGGCGCGGACCCTCGGTGCGGTACGGTTTCTCCACAGCGGCCTTCTCGAGGGCGGCGTCGCAGAGCGCGGCAACCTCCTCCCACGCGCCGATGCCCGCGTAGTCGCACACGCTCTCGAGGAGCTGCTGCGCCTTGAGGCCGCGGTTCTTCTCGGCCTTCGCGAGCGCCTGAGCGGCCGCCTCGGGCGTTGGGCCGCCCGCTGAAGCGAACGCATCCTCGCAGATTCCCCAGTATTCGAGGGGGTCGCGCTTGAAGGCCACTTTCTGGTTGTTGCCGGCGAGCTTGCGCCAGTTCTTCCGCTGGTTGTCGTCCGCGTTCGGATGGTCCTTCAGCTTGCGGTGGATGTAGGCGTGGAGCGTATGGAACTTCGCCTCCTGCATGCCGAGCGGCAGCGCGCTGTATTCGAGGATGTCATGCGCCTCGTCGTAGCGGCCCTGAAGGCAGCAGATGCGGACGATCTCGTAGAAGGACTCCTTCTTGTGCGTCGCCCGCCACGTGCAGCGCCAGAAGAGGTCCTCGGCACGCTTCAGGTTGCCGAGCCCGCGCTCCACGAGCGCTAGGTAGTACTCCGGCGCGGCGTCGAGCGCGCGCGTGTGGTTCTGCGTGGCGCGCGCCACGGCGCGCTCGAGGTACGGCTTCGCCTCGGCGTAGCAGGCGTTCTTCGCGAGGCGCACGCCCATCGCGAGGTTCGCCTTCGTGTAGTCGGGGTCGATC
>CACWSW010000034.1 GCA_902763655.1 uncultured bacterium | reverse complement strand
AGCGCGATCATGCGGTCGTGGTGCTGTGGCGTGGTGAATACGACGCGCCCGAAGCCGAGGCCCGCGAAGAACTTTTCCAGCATGTCGAGCGGCCCGCGCCCGCAAGAAGGATATGGCGTTAGGATCATCGAGGCGTTACGGAAGAGATCGGCCGACGCGTTGTCCCAGCCGCTCGTCTCCTTGCCGGCCATCGGGTGTCCGCCCACGAACGTCCAGCGGTCCTGGAAGGCGTACTTCTCGAGCGCGGCACAAATGGTCCCCTTCACGCCCGTGGCGTCGACGACGACCGCGCCCTTCCCGAACGTCGCCTGGTGCGCGTCTATCCACGGCACGACGGCGGCTGGCGGCAGGGCGACGATGACGATGTCGCACGCGCCGATGTCATCGTCCAGCACTGCCTGCGCCACGCCTTCGGCTACCGCCCTGTCCGCCGTCGCGCGCGTGCGGTTCCACACGCGCACCTTATGGCCTGCCTGCGCGGCCGCCTTTGCGAACGACCCGCCGATCAGGCCCAATCCTATGATGCCGACATTCACCTTGCCTATAACTTCCTTTTGACTTATCTTAGTTGCTTTCGCTGCTGGGAGGCTTGGAGCTTAGGAGGCTTGGAGGATTTTTATAATCTTCTCCGAAGCTCCGAGACTCCTAATCTCCCAGTAGCGAAAGCAATCATCAAAGCTGTCCTTATTCCATTGCGGCGGCGAGTGCCTTGCCGAACGCGGAGCAGCTGATCTCGGTGGCGCCTTCCATCTGGCGCGCGAAGTCGTAGGTGACTGTCTTGGCGGCGATCACCTTGTCCATCGCGGCGATGATCTTGTCGGCGGCCTCGGTCCAGCCCATGTAGCGCAGCATCATCTCGCCGGAGAGGATGAGCGAGCCGGGGTTGACCTTGTCGAGGTTCGCGTACTTCGGCGCGGTGCCGTGCGTGGCCTCGAACACGGCGACGCCCGTCTGGTAGTTGATGTTCGCGCCGGGCGCGATGCCGATGCCGCCCACCGTGGCGGCGAGCGCGTCGGAGACGTAGTCGCCGTTGAGGTTGAGGGTGGCGATCACGTCGTACTCCGCCGGACGCGTGAGGATCTGCTGCAGGAACGCGTCGCAGATGCAGTCCTTCACCGTGATGGTGCGGCCGGTGTTCGGGTTCTTGAACTCGCACCACGGGCCTTTGTCGATCGTCCGCGCGCCGTACGCGCGCTTCGCGAGCGCGTAGCCCCAGTCGCGGAACGCGCCCTCGGTGAACTTCTGGATGTTGCCCTTGTGGACGAGCGTGACGGACTTGCGGTCGTTCGCGATCGCATAGTCGAGCGCGGCCTTCACGAGTCGCTCCGTGCCCTCGACGGAGACGGGCTTGATGCCGATGGAGGCGGTCTCGGGGAAGCGGATCTTCTTGACGCCCATCTCCTCGAGGAGGAACTTCTTCACCTTCTCGACCTCGGGCGTGCCGTTCATCCACTCGATGCCGGCGTAGATGTCCTCGGTGTTCTCGCGGAAGATCACCATGTCGGTGAGCTCGGGATGCTTCACCGGCGAGGGCACGCCCTTGAACCAGCGCACGGGGCGCAGGCACACGTAGAGGTCGAGCTGCTGGCGCATCGCCACGTTGATGGAGCGGATGCCGCCGCCTACGGGCGTGGTGAGCGGACCCTTGATCGAGACCAGGTAGTCGCGGCAGGCGTCAAGCGTCTCCTGCGGCAGCCAGGTGTCGGGGCCATAGACGGCATTGGCCTTCTCGCCCGCGTAAACCTCCATCCACGATATCTTCCGCGTGCCGCCGTAAGCGGCCTGCACGGCGGCGTTCCAGGCAATCATCGCAGCGCGCGTGATGTCCGGGCCGGTGCCGTCGCCCTCGATGAACGGGATGACGGGATTGTCAGGCACCTGCAGCTTGCCGCCAACCATCGCTATCCTCTCCCCTGCGGGGACCTTGATCTTGTCGTATGCCATTTCGCTATTCTCCTTTGAAATCGAAAGGGAAATTATACCATAAAACGGGGCTGCCGTTTTTGCCTTTCCAGTCGGCGCGAGATATGGTTTAATATTGGCGCACATGACGCAACAGGAGACACGCGAGGAGTTCGAGGCGGCCAGGAAGCTGCTGGAGAAGCCGAAACGCATCCTCATCTCGGGGCACCTTAGCCCGGATGGGGATTCGCTCGGCTCCATGATCGCGCTCGCCCGCTTCCTCAAGGCGGCCGGCCACGACGCCGTCGCCACCGCCGATCCCAAGGCACTCGGCAAGCCCGGCTTCCTGGATGGCGTCTCAGACCTAGTGCCTCTGCGCCGGCTCAAGAACCGCAAGTTCGATCTCTTCGTGTCCGTGGACTGCGCCACGTTCGAGCGACTCCCCCCTGAGGCACGCCCCTTCGCCGAGAAGCTGCCGCTCCTCGTGATCGACCATCACATGACCAACTCGGCCTTCGGCACGGTCTCGATCATCGACGCCGAGGCCGCCGCCGCCGGAGAGATCGTATGGCGCTTCGCGAAATGGATGGAATGGCCGCTCGACCGCGTCATAGCCGAGGCGCTGTGGGTGGCGATCGTCACGGACTCCGGCCGCTTCGCCTACGACTCCACGCGTCCCGGCACGCTCCGCGCCGCCTGCGACCTGCTGAAGTACGGCGTACGCACCGCCTTCATCAACGACATCCTCTACTGCTCCTTCGCCGCCAAGGCCGTGGAGCTGAAGCGCCGCGCCTGGCGCTCCCTCCACATCTGGAAGAACCGCAAGGTCGCCGAGGTCTCCCTCACGCGCGACGACTTCCGCGAGGTCCGCGGCACGAAGGCGGACGCCGAGGACGTCATCGAGATTCCGCGCCAGGTCGCCCGCAACGAGATCGCCCTCTTCTTCTACCAGATCCCCGACCGCACGCACGAGACACGAGTCTCCATCCGCACGCGCGACCCGTGGGACGCCACCCAGCTCGCCACGCGCTTCGGCGGCGGCGGGCACCTCCGCGCCGCCGGCTGCACCATCAAGGGCGCAATGGGCGTCGCCAAGCGCCAGATGCGGCGAGCGGTACGTGAGATGTTGAAAGGTGAAAGGTGAAGGGTGAAAGGTGAGTGGGTTAGTGGGTTAGCAAGCCGCCAGTGCTGCGCACAGGAAAATGAGGATAAGTTTTGTTGAAAGGGAAACAACCATGACAACTGATAAAAACAACTCTTGTCTTCCGGGCGCAACTGCGCCCGGTTTCAAAAGCGCCGCGCGGTTGCGCGGCGAGAAAGATGAGGTTGTTTTTACAAGTTGTTTCTGTTGTTTCCAAATGAACTTATAGGCAATGGCCGAATGTCGCTAACATGAACAAAGTCCTTATACTTACCGACGGCAAGGCCGGGCACGAGAACCAGTCGCGGGCATTCGCGCGCGCGCTGGGTTGCGAGCCAGTGCTGCTGCCGGTGCAGTTCAAGTCCTCCTTCGCCAAGGCGCTTTCCTACCTCCTCGACCTCTTCGGCATCCTCACCATTAGGGTCTTTAAGGATTTTAAGGTCCTTAACGACCTTAAGGCCTCTAACAACCCTAACGACCTTAACGACCCTAACGACCTTAAAATCCTTAAAGACCCTAAGGCCCCTAAAGACCTTAAAGACCTTAAAGCCGTCATCGGCACGGGCAGCGGCACGTTCTACGCCGCCAAGACCATCGCGCGCCGCCTCGGCGTGCCGTGCGGCGTGGTGCTCTACCCGCGCGGCTACCGGCTCGCCGGCTTCAACTGCATCCTCGCCCCGTCGTTCGACCGGCCCGACAGCGTCCCTAACGTCATTCCCATCCCGGCCAACCTCGTCGCCAACGACGAAGCCTTCTACGAGGCCGGCGTAAAGGCCTTCCGCGAGCGCTACACGCCGTCGGACCGCCCCGCAGTCGCCGTGATCGTCGGCGGCCCCAACAAGTGCGCCACCCTCTCCGCCGACTGGATGCGCGCCCAGCTCGAGCAGATCTTTGCCAAATGCAGGCCAAGCCACGAGATATGGGTGACGACCTCCCGCCGGACTCCGCCCGACGTCGAGGCCGTGGTCGACTCCTTCCCCTTCGACTACAAGCTGCTCTATTCCCGCGACCACTTCAACCCGATTCCGGCCTTCGTCTCCCTCGCGCGCGTTCTATATGTAACGGCCGAATCCACGGGCATGCTCTCCGAGGCCTGCACGTTCGGCACGGCCGAGGTCCACGCGCTGGACAACCTGAAGTCCGGCCCGCACAAGTTCCGCCGGTTCATAGACGAACTCACGTCCGCCGGCCACCTGGACGGCGCGCGCAAGATAGACCTTTCCAAGCAATTCGCACGTGCGAAGGAACTGCTGAAAATCAAATCCTAGCGAAACCCAACCAGAGACCTCCCATGACCGACATCGCCAACCAGAAGATCTCCATGCCGCTTGGGCTCCGCCTCAAGCTTTCCGCCATGATGTTCCTGCAGTTCATGACGCTGCCGGTGTGGTTCAACACGATCATCCCCTACGTGAAGACGCTCCCCGGCGGCGAATCGTGGACCCTCTGGTGCGGGATGTTCATCGGCTTCGGCACGCTCGCCTCGCCGCTCGTCGGCATGTTCGCCGACCGGTTCCTCAACGCGGAGAAGGTCCTCGCGCTCACGCACCTCGTCTACGCCGCCCTTCTCACGGCCTGCTTCTTCGTGCGCTCGCCCGCGCTGCTCTTCACGCTTCTCCTCCTCGCGTGCTTCGTCAACATGCCCGGCTGGTCGCTCACCGCGACGATCGCGATGACGCATTCCACGCCCGCCGCGTTCCCGCACATCCGCGTGTTCGGCTCGCTCGGCTGGGTGGCCTCCGCCGTGTTCTCTGTGATCGGCATCAGGCTCTTCGGGATCACCGACTTCGACACGTCGCCGTGGATCTTCGCCGGTGCAGCAGCCACGGCTCTCGTCACCGCCTGCCTAGCCTTCGCCCTGCCGTCCACGCCGCCCAAGGCGCGCGGCACGCCGATGAGCATCGTTGACGCCTTCGGCCTCAAGGCGTTCACCCTCTTCAAGAACCCGCGCTTCCTCGTCTTCGGCCTCCTGCTCGCGGGGTCCATGATCCCCTTCCAGTGGTACATGAACTACAACGCGCTCTACCTCAAGGAATCGGGCTTCACATACCTCACCCTCACTCAGAACCTAGGGCAGGTCGGCGAGCTCGCCTTCATGGTGGCCCTGCCGTTCATCCTGAAGCTCTGCGGTTACAAGTGGTCGATGGTGCTCGGCATCGCCATCCTCGCCCTCCGCTACGCCTGCTTCTACGGCAGCGTGAAGCTCGGCTGCCCGGCGCTCGACTTCTGCGGCATCCTCGTGCACGGCTCGGTCTTCGGGTTCATCATCGTCAACGCGCAGATGTACGTGACGGAGGTTGCGCCGCCCGAGCTGCGCAACCAGGCGCAGGGGCTGATGATGACGCTCACCGGCAGCGCCGGCGTGTTCCTCTCGGTGTCGATCTTCGATGCCGTACTCGCCGCGAACGTCAAGCCGGACGGCACGCACGACTGGGCGACGCCCTACCTGCTCGCGTTCGGCATCTCTGTGGCGCTCGCGATCCTCACGGCGCTCCTGTTCAAGCCTGTCTCACGCCAGTCTGACGGGAAGCGCTAGTTCTCGTTCGAGTGGAGGCCGCCGGAACCGGCCTTGAAGACGATGTTGCCGTGGTCTGTCCCAGGCACCAGGCGCGCGCAGTTCCAGATGCATCCGCCGCAGTGTACGCACTTCTCGCGGTCGAACTTCGGCACTTCCCCAGGCTCGTCGGACGGCATGAGCGCCTGCGCGCTGCACACCTCGATGCACGTGTGCTTCGTGCACGTCTTGCAAAGCTCGGGATCGGCGAAGGTGACGTGGTCCGCGAAACCCGGCGCGGCCTGCACCTTGCCGCCCAGGAGGAGCGCGTCCTGGTGCAGCACGAGCAGCTCGCCGTCGTACGGGATCGCCGGCCAGCCGCAGGCGTCCATCACCGCGTCGTGTAGAGGCTTGCGCGCCTTCTCCGCCTCGGCAACCGCCGCCTCGAACGCGGCCTTGTCCTTGATCCGGCCCTTCACCGCGTCCTTCAGCTCCGGGACGCGCGAGGCCGGCGGCACGCTCTTGAACGGGAGCGCGATGCCGAGCATCCCGCGCAGCCCCTCGCCCACCATGCCCCAGAAGAACGACTTGTTGAAGCCGTTGCGCGCGCCGCTCGCCTTCTTGAGGCGCTTGGCGAGCGCGGATGCGCGGCGGTCGGCCACGTAGGTGGCCTCGAGGTTCGCCTTGGTGAAGTCCTTGCCCTCCTGCAGGAGCTTGAGGACGGACTTCGCGAGCATCACGCCGCTCTCCCACGCCTCGTCGACGCCGGCGTTCGCCAGGCAGTCCGTCGTCCCGGATCCCTCGCCGATGCGCGCAAACCCGTCGCCGCATAGGAACGGCTCGCCCTCGATGCCGGACTCGGCGAGCGACTTCGCGCCCCAACTGAGCAGCTTGCCGCCCTTCAGGTGGCGCCAGATGTACGGATGCATCATCCAGTGCTGCAGGTAGCGATAGGTGGTGCGCACGGGCGTGTCCATCCACGGCGAGACGAACACGCCGAGCGCCGCCGTGCGGTTGGGATAGACGTAGAGGAAGCCGAATATCTCAGGCTCGGGGAAACCCATCGTGTGGAGCACCGTGCCCGGCTCCAGCTCGCAGCCCTCGGGCAGCTGCACGACGGCCTTCATGCCGAGACCCCAGTCGTATGCGTGGTGGCCCTCCGGCAGGCCGAACTTCTCGTCGAGCGCACGCCCCACCGCGCCCACCGGGCCGTCGGCGACGACCGTGAGCGCCGCCTTCACGTCCATGCCCGGCATGTACGCGCCGTCGATCGGCGTCCCGTCCTTCTCCACGCCCTGGTCCGCGAGGCGCACGCCAGTCACCTTGTCGCCGTCGAAGAGCGGCTCCGCCACGGGCATGCCCGGCATGATCATGAGGCCGCTCTCCATAACCTTCTGGGCGGCCCACGTCATGAACGAGCCCATCTGCAGGACGAGGCCAGGCTTCTTGTCCATGAACGGCGGGATGAACGGCAGCTCGCGCGCCTTCCACTTGCCCCCCCTCATTATGACTCCGCCCATCTTGAAGGCCAGGTCGATCATCTTCGTGCCGAAGGAGCGCTTCGAGCAGCCGAGATGGTCGAAGAGGTACGCCAGCTTCTCCTTCTTCACCTCGATCGCGTTCGGAATCTCCTTCGCGAGGTCGAGGTCCGGGAACGACGCCTTGATGGCCGTGCCCTTCGTGACGATGCCGGAGACGCCGAACCCGGGGTCGTCCGCGCGCTCGTAGCACATCACCTGCAACGGGCATCCCGGCATCGCCTTCGACTCGTAGAGCGGCGTTCCGTCCTCCTTCGTCTTGGCGAGCTCCGGCCCGATAGTCGCGAGAAAACCGGCGGCGGCGGGGCCGAACCCCGTCACCACTATGTCTGCCTGCATCTCCTGCCTGTCCATTGTCGTCCTTCCTTCTTGCGGGAATAGTATACCATGTCAGTCCCCCTTTGACCATGCGCCGTTTTTCTGATATCCTCTTGCCCATGGCGACAGACGATGCAGACGACGGCATATTCCAGCGGACCGAGCTGCTGGTGGGACGCTCCGCGATGCGGGCGTTCGCCGGCACGCGCGTCCTGCTCGTCGGCACGGGCGGCGTGGGCAGCTGGTGCGCCGAGGCGCTCGTCCGCACCGGCATCGGACACGTCTCGCTCGTGGACGCCGACCGCGTCTGCGCCTCAAACGTCAACCGCCAGCTCATGGCCACGGGCAAGACGATTGGCGAGGCGAAGGTGGACGTGCTCGCGCGCCGCCTTCTCGAGATCAACCCCGATGCGGAGATCGAGACCCGTCAGGCGAGATACTCCGCCGAGACGGCCGCCGACTTCGACATCGCCTCGTACGCCTACGTGGTCGACGCCATCGACTCCGTGGCCGACAAGGCGCACCTCATCCGCCACGCGCTGTCCATGCCCTCCGTCACGCTCTTCTCGTCGATGGGTGCGGCGCGTCGGCTCGACCCGCTCCGCATCCGGACTTCCGAGTTTTGGAAGGTGCATGGCGACGGACTGGCCCGCGCCCTTCGCGCGCGCTTCAAGAAGGAAGGAAAGTTCCCGCCCCGCAAGTTCACGTGCGTGTGGTCGGACGAGCAGCCGCGCACAGACGGCGGCACCGTCATGCACGTCACGGCCGCTTTCGGCCTCGCGCTCGCCGGGCTGATCGTGAGGGACATCTGCTCCAAAACACCAAGCGAACCCGCATGACGTACATCTCCCTAGACTTCGAGGCCACAGGAACAGTGCGCGGCTGGCAGAACGAGCCGTGGCAGCTGGGGCTTGTGGCCGTCACCGACGGGCGCCCCGTGCCAGGCACGCAGTGGGAGACGTTCTTCCGCATCCCGCCCGACAGGCCCTTCTCGCCGCGTGCGCCAGGCCGCTGGGCGGAGCTGCGCGACACGCTCGCGGACGCACCGTCGTTCATGGATATCTGGCCCGAACTTTCCGTCCGCCTCGTTGGCCATCCGCTCGTGGCGCACAACGCCGCCACAGAGCGCACCATCCTCGAGAAGCGGGCGCCCCTCGCTCCGTTCGGCCCGTGGAACGACACGCTCGCCATCGTGCGCGCCCGCTGGCCGCGCCTCCCCTCCTATGCGCTCGGCGACCTGATCGCCACGTTCGGGCTTTCCGAGCAGGTTGACGCCCTCTGCCCGGGACGCACCTGGCACGATGCCCTCTACGACGCATGCGCAGGCGCGGTCCTCTTCTGCCACGCCTGCGGTGCCTAGCGGTAGACGCGCTCGACGCGATTGCCGAGGGAGCAGATGATCTCGTAGGCGTGCGTGCCCTTGAGCGCGCCCCAGTCGTCGGGCGTGACGCGGCCAGGGCCCTTGCCGCCCAGGCACACCACCTCGTCTCCGGCGGCGACGGACGGCACGTGGCTCACGTCCACAGTCGTGTAGTCCATCGAGATGCGCCCGATCACGGGGCACGGGATGTTTTGGATCAGCACGTGGCCGCGGTTGGTGAGCGCGAGCGGCAGGCCGTCCGCGTAGCCCGCGGAGATCGTCGCCACGCGCGTGGGTTTGTTCAAGCACCATGTGCGTCCGTAGCCGAGCGTCGTGCCGGCGGGGAGCGTGCGCACCTGCGCGACGCGCGTCTTGAGCGTCAGCACGGACTCCACCTTCAGCGCGCGCCGCCCGTTCGGGTCGAACGACCCGTAGAGGTTGATGCCGGTGCGCACCTGCGTGAACGGCGGCTTGGCCGCGCGCGGGAAGTTGTTGATGGCGTCGGAGGCCGCGATGTGCACGGTCTTGAACCGAATGCCGTCCTTCGCGAGGTCGGCGAGCAGCGCGCGGAGGGCGTCGATCTGGTCCTCCGTGAAGGCGTTCGCCGGATCGTAGGCCATCGGGCAATGCGAGAAGATGCCGTCGAAGGCGAGGTTGGGCAGCTTCACGGCCGCGCGTATCACGCGCGGCGCCTCGGCCAGCAATATGCCGAGGCGACCCATGCCCGTGTCCAGCTTGAAGTGGACGTGCGCCGTGGTCTTCAGCCTGCGCGCGGCGGCGCTGATGCGCTTCGCGGTGGCGAGGTCGATGACAGGCAGGACGACTCCCGCCGCCACCATCGGCTCGATCTCGTCTGGCAGGATGGACGAGAGAATCTGCACGGGCTTGCCGCGCCCGGCGAGCTGGAGCGCCTCGAACGGCTCGGCCACGCCGAACCCGGCGCAGTCGGTCTTCGCGAGCGCGTCCGCGCACGGAAGGACGCCAAGCCCATAGGCGTTGGCCTTCATCACGCACAGCACCTTCGCCGGCTTGACGGCGGCCGCTATGCGCGAGAAGTTCCTGCGGAGCTTGCCGAGGTCGACCTCGACCCACACGCGACGCTGGAGTTCCATCGCGCGCCGCCTTACGAGAGCTTGACCTCGTGGCACCAGCCGTGCGTGTCGGGCAGGCGTCCGTACTGGATGCCCTGGACCGTGTCGAAGAGCTTCTGCAGGTGCGGCCCGACGGCGTCAGGCTCGCTGATCTTGATCACCTCGTCGCCGCGCGTGATCTCCCACACGGGCGTGACGACCACGGCCGTGCCGCACGCCGCCACCTCGGCGAACTCCTTGATCTCCTCGTATGGCACGGGACGGCACTCCACCTTCCAGCCGAGGTCGGCCGCGCACTGCTTGAGCGACATGTTCGTCACGGAAGGCAGCACGGAGTGGGAGTCGGGCGTCACGTACGTGCCGTCGGCCTTGATGCCGAGGAAGTTGGACGTGGAGAACTCCTCCACGTAGGTGTGCGACTTCGCGTCGAGATACAGCTCCACGGGCCAGCCCTCGCTCTTGGCCTTCTCGTGCGCGAAGAGCGAGGCAGCGTAGTTGCCGCCCACCTTCACGTCGCCCATGCCGTGCGGCGCGGCGCGATCCCAGTCGTCGAGGATCACGGCGCGCACGGGCTTGAGCCCGCCCTTGTAGTACGCGCCCACGGGCATGACCATGATCATGAAGGTGTACTCCTTCGCCGGCGCCACGCCGATCTGCGGGCCAGTGCCGATCAGGAGCGGACGCAGGTAGAGCGAGCCGCCCGTCCCGTACGGCGGCACGTACTCGGCGTTCGCGCGGATCACCTGCTCCGCGGCGTCGATGAACATCTCCTCCGGCACCGGCGGCATCACGCAGCGGACCGCGGTGCGGTACATGCGCTTCGCGTTCTCCTCCGGACGGAAGATCACGATCTTCCCGTCCTGCTGGCGGAACGCCTTCATTCCCTCGAAACACTCCTGCCCGTAGTGCAGGCAGCTCGCGCCGATGTGCATCGTTATGTAGGGATCCTTGACGAACTCCGGCGCGCTCCACGCGCCGTCCTTCCACGTGTAGCGGATGTGGCAGTTGACGTCGGAAAATCCGAAACCCAGCTTGGACCAGTCGATGTTTGGCATAGATGTGACTCCTTGTTTGGGCGCATATTCTACCCCTTTTCCCCGCGGACGGCAAGCCCGCATTTAATGCTGCGCGAGCTTCAGCGAGAAGAGCCTCGCCGCAGCCCCGGCATCGCCGTCGGAAATCATGATCACGTTGCGCGTGCCGTCAGCAAGGCGCGGCCCGAGACAGAGCCCCTCGTACATGGCGAGGCCGGTGTTCCGATCGAAGACTGCCGTCTTCGACACAGGACGGTACTTCGCGCCGTTCAGGGACGTGATGCCCGAGACGTCAGTCGCGCCGGCGAAATCCACCTGGTAGATGCGGCAAAGGAACGACGGCATGAGGCTCCACGCCTTGATGCTCATCTCGCGCTCCATCACAAGGACCGTGCCGTCGTCGAGGCAGCATATCTCCGCCACGCCGTTGCGCGACTTGCCGAGAAAATCCATCCCCCCTATCGGGGCTGTCATGTACGCCCACTGCCCTGCCGGCTTCCAGTCGGACTGCGGCGTCTCGCGCGTGAACTTCTGGATGCGCACCACCGAACCGTGCTCGCGCGTCGCGCGCGGTCCGTCGTCTACGGGGAGGCCCTTCTTGTTGAACGCGTCGCTCCGGCACAACGCCTCCTCGTTGCATGTCCACATCTCCAGCCCGTTCGCGCGGATCGACAACGCCTCGAAGCTGCGGTTGAAACGAAAGGCGCTGTATACTTCCGGCACGTCAATCGTCTTCAACAGCTTGCCCGTGACAGGCTGGAAGGCACGGATCGACCCGTTTCTCTCGTCACCTACCCACACCCAACGGTTCGCGTCATCCCACGCGACACATTCGAGGTCCCGACGTCCTTTCCCTTCCAGCGTGACCGTCGCTCCGAATACGCACCCTGTTATGGCGCCCGTATCGCGATCGACGCGGATCGTCATCTGGTGCAGCAGTCCCCCGCTGTCGCATACCGCATAGTACGTGTCGCCCCCAACCCGCGTGATGCCGCTCAAGCCGGACGGGCTCCCCTGCCCAGACTTAAGTCCTGGCAGCGAAACCTCGCCGACAGGCGTCAGCGTCACGCCTACGGCGGCCAAGGTTGCGGTCAGAGCGCATATTGTCACGCTGGCACGCATCGGATCAGTTCCTGACTGCGGACACGAGCCAGTGGGGCATGGGCGGCGGAGCGTGGAGCGTATCGCCTGGCGCTAAGCCGGCCTCGGAAAGCCAGCCCTTGAGCTCCTCGTCGGAGAAGACCCAGCCGTTCTCGGTCGTAAGCGCCATGTTCACCGCGAAGAGCGCGCTGAACGCGGGAGCGGCGTGCGTCGCATCCGTCATCATGTCGAGCACGAAGATGCGTCCGCCCGGCTTGAGCGCGCGGGCGGCGCGAGCGAGGATTCCGCGTATCTGCTCTGGCGACTCCTGGTGCAGCGCGCCGAAGATCGTGACGGCGTCGTAGGCGGCAGGCTCGTAGTCGTCCGTGTGGTAGTCGCCGGCGCGGCATTCGATGCGTTCGGCAAGTCCGGCCTGCGCCACGCACTCGCAAGCGACTGCGCTCACCGCCGGCACGTCCACCGTGACGCACGACCAGCCGGGATTCGCCTTCATCAGCAGCTCGGCGTATGTGCCGGGGCCGCCGGCGAGGTCGAGAAGCCGTCCATGCGGCGCGCCGAGGTCGATCATTGGCACCACGCCGCGCCCGATCGCGAGGGCGCGGCCGCGCATCGATAGCGCGAAGCGGCGCGTGCGCTCGGGGTCGTCGCCCAGATGCAGCTGCGGCGGCTCCACGGGCTTGCCTGTCCGCGCTAGCTGCGCGAGCCGCCCCCAGGCGGGGTAGACGTCCTGGTTGTAGCGGATGGCCTTCGAGAGGTCGGCGGGACCGCCCGGCACGAGCGCGAGACGCCCGGCTGCAGTGTTGGAGTAGAGTGCGTCCGGCGACTTGGCCAGGATGCCCGTCGCCACGCACGCGTCGAGCAGCAGACGCAACCCGCGCGGCGAAACATCCAGCTTCTCCGCTAGCGGCTCGAGCGCGACCCCATCGCCGGCATCGGCGATGGCCGCGAACACGCCCAGCTCGAGGGCGGCGAACAGCGTAGCGCTTCCGTAGAACGCGCTAGCGAGATCGACGATTTCCGGTATTGACCTGGCTTGTGTCATGATGCGCCCATTATAGCACATCGGCGCGAAGGCGTCTGAACCGAAAAGCTGATTGCCACAGACTCGCCGCCATCTTGCGCTCAGGGCACGATGGCGCGGTGCGCGCGCAGCAGCGCGGACAGCTCCGCGAAGTCCACCTTGAGCGCGGTCGTCCGATGCCGGGCCGCAAGGGCCGCGGCCGCGCCGGCTGCCTGGCCTGTCGCCATGCATGTTGCCTCCACGCGAAGCGCGGAATTGGCTAGGCGGTCGCTGCTGACGCAACGTCCGGCGGCAAGTACGCCGTCAACCCCCTTCACCACGAGCGCGCGGAGAGGAACAGTAGCCACCACGCCCTCCTGCAGATGCGCCGGGTGGATGCCGCTCTCCTTGTCGTGAAGGTCTATCGGATAGAACGCGAAGCAGACCGAATCGTCGAACCGGCGCCCCGAGGTGTAGTCCTCGTGGGTGATCAGGTACTCGCCGCGCACGCGGTACGTCTCACGTATGCCGACTTCGGGCGACATGCCTTCCAGACGCACGTTCGCGAGGCCCGGCTGCTCGCGCAGGAAACGGTACATGCGCAGCATCGAGGCGCGTCCGCGCATGTTGGTGCGCGTGCGAAGATCGGCCGTGGAGTTGTCCGCGTCGTCAACGTAGTTCGCCGTGTTGCCGTGCTGGCGCAGGAAACCCATGATCCCGAAACGCGCGTCATGGGCCTGCAGACGTCCGTTCCGCACGGCATCGGCATACGCCGCCGACAGCGCCTTCGCGTCCAGCGTATCCATAGGGACGCCGGGATTGACCGCATAGACGAACGAGCCTGGCTGGCGCCTCTCCTCGCGCAGGCGCTCAAGCCCCAGCAGAGCGACGACAGCGCCGTTTCCCGTGCAGTCGACGATCTGCCGGCACGAGATGACGCGCGTGTCGCCCACGGCCGCCACATGCACCTTCCACATCTCCCCGTCACGCTCGATCCGCACGGGCGCGGAGTGGTAGTGGACCGTCACGCCCGCGTTCACCAGGGCCTCTTCCGCCAAGGCGACAAAGAGCGGTATGTTCACCGTCACCTGGTGACGCCAGTGCTGGCGCCCCGTCGGCTTGGAGAAATCCGGCAGTCTGCGCCCGTCAAGCGCGACGCAGTTTGTAACGATCTCCCAGCCGATTCCGTCGATGACCTGACGGCCCCATGCGTGGAAAAGTCCCGGAAAATTGACTCCGCCGCTTGTCATGTTGCCGCCGACCTGGTGTCCCTGCTCGACGAGGACCGTGCGCGCGCCCGCGCGTCCGCTCTGTATCGCCGCCGCGATGCCGGCCGCCCCGCCGCCGACCACCGCCACGTCGCATGTCTCGTCAGGCAGCGCCACGGCACCTGCCGCAGACGCCACCGCCACTACGATGCAGAAGATTCCCCGCTTCATGAACGCTCCGCAGACTACGCGGTCTTGGTGATCGCGCGGATGATGCGCATCTTGACGAGCGCGCGGAGCTTCAGCGCCCCGAGCACGAGAAGCACGATCGCGAGGCAGAAGAGGGTGAGCGAGCCGATCGCCGTCACGCCGCCCGCGGCGAAGCCCTGCTTCATCCACTTGTCGAGGTTCTGCAGGAAGAGCTGGAACACGGCCGTGCCGGACGTCACGATCATGAAGCACATCGGGAGCGCCGCGATCCAGAACTTCAGCTTGTTCTTGAAGAGCCAGAGGGATGCGGTGAGAAGCGTCAGCGCCGCCAGCATCTGGTTCGCGCTCGCGAACATCGTCCAGAGGTTGTTCGCCATCGACGGGTTCAGCACCAGCAGGTACACACCGATCGCCACCACCACGCCCGTCGCGAAGTACATGTTGCGGTTGAGGCGGACGATCGGCGACTGCGGCTTCGCGGCGGCCTCGGAGGCCGGCGCGGACGCCGAGGCCGTGCTCCACAGCTCCTGCCACACGAAGCGCGCGAGGCGCGTGCAGGCGTCCACGGACGTCATCAGGAAGGCGGCCACCGCGAGCAGCATGAAGCTCTCGGACGTCTTCTCCGGCAACCCCAGCTTGCCGCAGAACGACGCCAGCCCCTGCGCGAACAGCACCACCGGCTTGCCCTCGGAGAGTCCGGCCACGAGGTCGGCCTGCGAGTGCCACGCCACGGCGATGAGCGCGAGGAGCGCCACCACGCCCTCAAGGAGCATGCAGCCGTAGCCCACCGGGCGTATGTGCCGCTCGCTGTCCAGCTGCTTGGAGGTGGTGCCCGACGCGACGAGCGCGTGGAAGCCCGAGCAGGCGCCGCACGCCACCGTCACGAAGAGGAGCGGAAAGAGGTACATCGTGGCCCCGCCCTTCGCGGCCTTCACCGTGAAGCCGGAGAACGCGTCGATGTTGATCGTGGGGCACACAATGAACACGGCCGTGAGGCCGATCGCCAGCATCGCGTAGAGGAGGTAGCTGTTGAGGTAGTCGCGCGGCTGCAGAAGGAGCCACACCGGGAGCGTGGACGCCACGAAGCAGTACACGAAGAGGACCGCCACCCAGATCGTCTTGGACGTGGCGGCGGTGACGCCGAAGAGCGCCGTGAGGTCGCACGGGAAGATCACGCCGATCCAGACGAGGAAGAACAGGAGCGGCACGAACACGAAGCTCGCGGCGAAGACGTTCCACTTGAACTTGTACACGCACACGCCGAAGAGCGCCGCCTCGAAGATGCCGAGGAGCGACGAGGTGGCCACCTCGGGGTTGGAGACGAACGCGTCCGCCACCTGTCCCGTGAAGACGCTCATCACGAGGACGAGCGCGGCGAAGCAGAACATGAGGAAGATCATCTTGCCGGGGCGCCCCAGGACGTCCTCGATCACCGAGCCGATCGACTTCCCCTGGTGCCGCACGGAAAGGAAGAGCGTCACCATGTCGTGCATCGAGCCGATGAAGATGCAGCCCAAGATGATCCACAGCGCTACTGCGGCCCAGCCGAACTGTGCGGCGAGGACAGGCCCGATGATCGGGCCCGCGCCAGCGATGGCGGCAAAGTGGTGCCCGTACAGCACCATCGGGTGCGCAGGCACGTAGTCCACGCCGTCGCCCATCGTGTGCGCCGGCGTCGGCTTGTCAGGATCGACGCCTATCGCGCGCGCGATGAACCTGGAATAGAAGAAATAGGCAAGCGTGAAGCACACGACGCCCACCAGAAGAAGTATGGCTCCGTTCATGTCTTGTCTCCTTTCGGAAGAATGTCAGTCGTTATCCTATGTGTACGCGACGCCCTTCCACGCGGAGGCGTCCGGCGGCAAGGTGGCGCAGGGCCTCCGGGAAGGCGATGTGCTCCTGCACCTGGATGCGGGCATGGAGCGTCTCCGGCGTATCGTCCTCGAGGACGGGCACGCACTTCTGGACGATGATCGGGCCGGAATCCGTGCCCGCGTCGACGAAATGGACAGTCACTCCCGCGACCTTGCAGCCGTAGTCTAGCGCCTGCGTCCAGCTGTGGACGCCAGGAAACGCCGGCAGGATTGCGGGATGGATGTTGAGGACGCGCATCGGGAATGCGGCGAGAAGCTTAGGCTTCACGATCCGCATGAAGCCGGCGAGGACGACCGTATCGCAGCCAGCATCCTTCAGCAGCTGGATGCAACGGTCCTCGGCGGGTCCCTCAAGCTTCGTCTTCCACGGCGCGCAGTCGAGGTACTGCGCGGGAATGTTGTGGCGGCGGGCGCGGTCGAGGATCTTCGCGTCGGGGACATCGGCGAGGACGAGCCGGATCTCGGCGTCAAGCTCGCCCTTGCCGATCGCGTCCACGATGGACTGCATGTTCGAGCCAGCGCCCGAACCGAGAACGCCCAGCCGCAGAGTCGCCATGGCTTACATGCCGCCCCTGCCGCGGAGCGAGCCGTGGCGGAGGAAGCCGTCGTACTTGCGCACCAGCAGGTGCGATTCCATGATGCGCAGCGTATCGAGCGCCACGCCGACGATGATGAGCAGCGAGGTGCCGCCGAAGAAGCTGGCGATCGCCCAAGGCACTTCCATCATTCCGTTCAGGACCTGCGGCAGGAGGGCGACGATCAGAAGCCCCGTGCCGCCGATCAGGGTGATGCGCGTCATCACCGCGTCAAGGTACTCGGCCGTGGCGCGTCCGGGGCGGATGCCCGGCACGTAGGAGCCGTCCTTCTTCAGGTTCTCGGCAATGTCGACGGCGTTGAACTGCGTCGCGACCCAGAAGAAGGCGAAGAACATGATGACGGCGGCGTAGATGATGAGGTGCGTCGCGCTGCCCATGTCGGAGAGCTCGCGGCCGAACGTGCGGAGCGCGCCGAGGAAGCCCGTGGAGTCGGCCGGAAGCTTCATGAGGAGCATGGCCGGGATCTGGAGGAGCGGCTGCGCGAAGATGATAGGCATGACGCCCGTGTAGTTGACGCGCAGCGGCATGTACGTCTGCTGCATGCCGTAGGAGTTGCCGCCCGCCATGGAGCGGCGAGTGGCGTGGATCGTCACCTTGCGGACGCCCTGCGTGAGCATCACCGTGCCCATCACGACGCCGAATCCGAAGAGGAGCAGGAGCGCGAGCTCGACGGGCGACTTGTTGGTCACGCCGTCGGTGCTGAAGTAGCGGTGCCACGCGCTCATGATCGCCTGCGGCAGGCGCGAGGTGATGTTGATCATGATGATGAGCGAGCCGCCGTTGCCGATGCCGAACGTGGTGATCTGGTCGGCAATCCACATTACGAACAGCGCCGCGGAAGTCATGCCTATCACCGTCATCAGCTGGAACCCGAACCCGGGATTCACCACGATCTGCTCGTTGATGCCGAGCATGGTGGGATGCATCAGCGCCGTGGCGATGCTCCACGACTGCACGACGCAGAGGACGATCGTCAGGTAGCGCGTGATCTGCGCGAGCTGCTGACGGCCAGATTCGCCTTCCTTCTTCAGCTTCTCGAGGGAGGGGATGACCGACGAGAGCAGCTGGATGACGATCTGCGCGGAGATGTACGGCCAGATGGATAGGAAGCCGATGGCGCATTGCCCGAGGGCGCCGCCGGTGAAGACGTCGAACCAGTCGAACAGTCCGCCGCCGCCGGAGTTCTCCCTGATGTGCTCGATGGCCCGGTTGAGTGCCTGCCAGTCGACGCCGGGGGTCGGCACCTGCGAAATCAGGCGGCACAAGGCCACAAGACCGAGCGTGATGAGAATCTTCTTCCTCAGCTCGGGAATCCGAAACGCGTTCGAGAATCCTTTAAACATCGACATTGTCGCTCTACTCCATTCAGTCTATCAGTTCTATCGGCCTTTTTTTCGCCAAACGAACGGATAGTTTACCATATTATCGCCCGTCTGTACACCGCAAAAATGACAGGCCCGCCCCTACAGCTTCTCGAACTCCTCCCAGCCCTTGCGGACAGGGGGGCCTGCGAGGAGCGCGTTGGCGGCCTCGTTGTCCGTGAAACGCTGCTTCTCGCGGTCGAATGTCAGGACGGGCGCCGCCAGACGCTGGGCCAGCGCGCCGAGCGCCATCACCTGCGAAAGCGGCCCCGCCACCGCGAAGTCCGAGTTCGCCGGCTCCTCGCCCCTGACCGCCTTCAGGAAGTTGAGGTAGTGGCCGCTCTTGCCCCTCGGATAGTCGCGCATGGCGGTCTTGACGGCCGGATCGCGCGGGTCGCCGCCGGCAACGAGCTGTAGCGGAGAGCCATGGCTCGCGCGCGCGAACACGCGCCCGTCCTTCAGGTAGAGCTCCGCGCCGTAGTCCTTGCGACGCCACTTCTTGTCCGTGACGTTCTTCGGCAGGTCGGGGAAGTTGCCCGCGCCGTCGTGCCACACGAGGCGGCACTCCGGGAACCCCTCGCCGCGCGAGGGGAACGTGTAGGCGATGGTGGACGCCATCGGGAACACGGCGTTCGTGCGGCGGTCGTTCTTCAGCGTCTCGATCTTCGACGGCAAGCCGAGCTTCAGGAACTCGTGCGCGGCGTCGAAGATGTGCGCGCCCCAGTCGCCCAGCGCGCCGGTGCCGTACTCGTAGAAGCAGCGCCAGTCGCCGTTGATGAAGTTGTGGTTGAAGGGCCTGAACGGCCGCTGCGAGAGCCACACGTCCCAGTCCATCTCCGCTGGCTCCGCCTCCTCGCCGGGCATCTCGCGCATCTCGACGCCCTTCCACTTGAACCAGCGTCGGTTGTTCGCGCACATGAAGGCGTTGATGGTCGTCACGTCCTTGATGTAGCCGCGCTCGACGAAGGCCTTCATCTGCCAGTAGTTCGCGTCCGAGTGGCCCTGGTTGCCCATCTGCGTGACGACCTTGTGGCGCTTCGCCGCCGCAACCATGAGGCCGATCTCGCGGAAGCAGTTGCCCATGGGCTTCTCGCAGTAGACGGCCTTGCCCATCGACATCGCGAGCATGGCGGCCGGGAAGTGCGAGAAGTCGGGCGTCGCGATGCAGACGGCGTCGATGTCCCGCGCGTGCTCGTCGAGCATCTTGCGGAAGTCCTGGTAGCGCGGCACGTCGGGAAACGCCTTGAGCGTATTGAGCGTGTGGGACGCGCCCATCTGCGTGTCGCAGAACGCGACCACGTTCACGATGTCCTTGTAGTAGGCGAACATGGAGAAGTCGCGGCCGGCCTGATGGCCGATGCCGACGAACGCCATGTTCACCTTGCCGTTCGGGCTCGCCGCCGCCGCGCGCAGGTTCGGGAACACAAGCGCAGCAGCCGCCGCGCCCCGGAGGAAATCTCGTCGCTGGATCTTCATGCGGAAGAGTGCGGCATGTTTGCAAGTCGTCTCTTCTTACAGCCAGTTGTCAAAGAACGACGCCTTCCCAGCCTTGAAGGAAAATGCTCGTTCTACATTATACCTGCGTTTTTCATCCTTGCGCTTTGGGATTGGAAACAACCAGAACAACTGGTAAAAACAACTATGAGGTGCGCGGGCTAACTCGCCCGCGCTTTCCTAGTAATGCATCACTAAACCGTAAGTAAAGAAAGCAAAGATGATTTGTAGCTGGGGCGCTGCCCCAGACCTCGAACTCTGAGCAATCGCTGGGGATTCGCAGTCATTCGGGGCATGGGTGGAACCCCATCTCTAAATCAACTCTACTTTTTACATTATACCTTTGCGGCAAATGGGCACGGGCGAGTTAGCCCGTGCGCCAAAGGCAAGTTGTTTCAAATAGTTGTTTCCAATCATCAGAAGGCTCGGCGGTGAATTACGCAGG
>CACWSW010000033.1 GCA_902763655.1 uncultured bacterium | reverse complement strand
GCAGCATACGCAACGCCCTTCGGCAATTCTGCGGGAAGCATGTCGTCGCCGAAGTTTATTCCATCAACCGAAATCGGGGTGAAGCGAGCCTCAAGCGCCACGGCGTCATTGCCGACCTTGTATGAATTGGAGGCCTTTCGCCAGTCACTGACGGTAGCGGCAGGCTCGTCGTTCATGTACCACCCGCAGAACGCCCAGCCATTGGACGGCGTCGCGGTAAGCGAAACCGTCGATCCGGCGGACACATCCCGCGAGATGGCCGTCATCGAACCGCCACAATACTCCTCATCGGCCGACACGGCAGCGGTGAACTGTACGGCCCACGCCGATGCCACCACAAGGAGAAACGCACCCGACAATGCCTTCTTCAACGTTATGTTTCTTCTCATTTGTATCACCTCCATTACAGATCGGGATGTGCGGCAATCCAGGCCTTCGCGTCAGCCGCTCCAGTCCACTCCTTGTCCGTAATCCACTCGTAGGCTTCCTTCGCAGGACGATGGCAAGCCTCGTTGTCACACGCCATAAGATTGACGATCGCCTCGACGGCCAGAGTGGCCTCGCCGCTCTTTATGAGGTTCATGGAAAGATAGTCGCAGGCGGCCTCGTCCTTTATAGCCATCATGCCCAGCATCGTGTTGTTTATGACATCCGCCTCGTTTTCGCACTCGCGGATAGCCTCTTCCCACTTGTCGATGGCCGCCTGAACAATCTCCTCGTCGTCGTCCATCAGGAACTCCGTCAATTCCGGCAAAGCCTCTTCGCCTACCCAGCCAAGCGCACTTATCGCCCTTTCCTTGATTTCGGAATTGTTACTCTTGACGGCCAACCGCGCAACGGCGATAATCTGCTTGTTGTCTTCAGAATTAAGGGCATCGCGCAATGTCGTCAGATAGCGCCGTTCATCCTCCGTGAAATCCTGCTGGATCATGTCGGCGATCTCGCTGATCAGCTCGGAGTCCGCGCGGCTCTCAAGCCGCTCGCGCCGCGCTTCCTCCGCAACGGCCTTCAGCTCGTCGTTCCCGTGGCGCCTCTTGACATCGACCGGACGGATGCGCTGCTCGCGCCGTCCCCGCGCATGCGCCTTTCTCAAAAGCTTGTCTCCACTTGCGGCCCCGCCCTGCGAGACGTAACCGTTCTTCCCGTCCTTGCCGCCGGAGGATTCCGACATCCGGAAACCGACATAGGCCAGCACCGCAGCGGCAACTACCGCGAGGCCCATGACCGCCCTTGATCTCATACCGGTTGTTCTCATGCTTGTCACTCCCAAACGATTCCAAATGTGGTCTTGTCCGGCAAACGATACAACCCGCTCCAGAAAGATTTTCCGCCCGGCGCGTGCATCACATGCACACCCCTTACGGTTATGACACTCGCGTTCTCACCATGTACAGACTGGGCCGTGAACTCGCCCGTATTCCTTGCGTACGAACCGACAGTTCCCTGCCATCCTTTGGCCTTGAACATTGCCTGCGCACGCTCCGTATCCATCCCCGAAGGGATGTCAAACGTTCCTCCGACCACGTTGATCGAATTCGTCCAGCAGCGCGGATAGGCGGCGTTTGCCTCCAGATTGACAAGGCTGAGAGGTATGGAATCGGTAGAGAGGTAGCGTACCGATGCATCCTTTTCGTCGGGCACCACGGCAACAAGGCCAAAAAGGCGGGAGAGCCTGTTTGTGCATCCGCTCGGCATGGCGTTCACGTAGAAGAACCACCGCTTGCCCGATCCCGTACAGCAGTCGAACACATAATACGCAGGCGACGCGCCGATGAAACGTCGCCCGAGCGAGTCGATGCCGAAATACGACACGATTCCGTTGTCCTTCACATGGGCATGCAGATAACCCGCGCCGCACGGGCCGAGCCCGGCAGGATCGCTTGCCGCAACAGGCAGCGCGGCCGTGTACGTGCCGGCAACTTCCTTGAGACGTTTTCTTCCGGCCGAGGTCCGCCAAATGTTCCTGTAGAGCCAGTATTCCGCCTCGCCAACCGCAATTACGGCATCATGCTCCTCGGAGTTCTCAAATATCCGGACATCGATCGCACGCTCCAACGCGCTTGATGCGGCGGCAAGGCCTGAAAACACAATCGTTCCATTGCGCCACTCGCCGAAGGAACTGGTCGCGAACGAATAGAGTTCGCCGTTCCAGACGAATCGACCGACGGCCCTTCCAGTCGGCTCTACCGTCAGCGACGCCTCGCCAAAGCCCGCGCCCTGCACGATTCCCTCCGCCGAGCGTACAATCCTGTAGCCCGCGTACTCGCCCGCCAGATCGCCCAGCTCCGTCGTTGCAAACGCCACACCGAACGTGGCGCCACGCACAACCTCTCCCGATGCCTTCGTCACCACAAGCTGAAGCATCGCTTCCGCTTCACCGCCACGGACAGGAGAACCGTTGAACACGATGCCGTCCTTCCCGGCAGCCACCGTCAATCCCTCGGGCAGCGTGCCCCCCTTCACTTCCACCGCCACAGAATCGCCTTCGCCCACATTCACCGCCGGCAGAACGCCGATTGTCGAGGCGTCCGAACCAACCATCATATCCGGCGCGCACAGCACAGATGCATTGGATACGCTCCAGCCTTCTGGCAGGGCATCTGCCGAGGCGACATCCGGCGCGTCTTCAGGCAACAGCTTCAGCACCGCAATCTGTCCCTGCCGCTCGGCCATGTTTCCGTATTCGTCGGTGTAGGAAACATCCATCCGCCACCAGGCATGAGCCCCCACCGCATTCGTCACGAAATCCACAAGCGCCGCCTGGGCGACGACATCGCCCTTGGCCGGATAGGAATAGCCGTCCGCCGTCAGCACGGCACCATTTCCGCAGGGCATTTCCTTTAGTGCAGAAGACGACGTGCCCGCATACGTTACAACATCAAGGGGTGTCGCATCCGGAAGCGCATCCGCTTCGGCAAGCATTGCGGAAAGGACAAGGTCGTCCGTCGCGCGAACCCACGCACAATTCGCCGGACTTGCCGCGTTCAACTTGAGCGTAGAGAGCGACGACACCGTCCAGTCGGCCACCAGATAGGAATCCGCCTCCGTCCCCCGTGCTCCGACAATCGCAACCGTCTGAAGTCCAGCCGGAATTGCCACCAGATGCCTGCCAGAAAACACGTTGGAAAGCACTTTGTCGCCTAGCCGAAGCGAAGCCGTCGCCCCGCCTTTCGGGACAACCGAAAGGGAAAGTATCGCGGGGCCTGTCAACGCGAGCGACAGCGTGGTGCCGGCCGCTGTCAGCGTGCGGCTGCGCAAGACGGGCTCCGTCGCGTCTTCGCTTTCGTGCCCGTAGAACCACGCGTTCCCCTGCACGCTGGCGATTCCGCCAAGGGATGAGGCGTTGTATTCGTCAAAGGATTCGACCGCGAGGCTGTCGCGAAGCACAAACTGTGCCTTGTTTGGCGAACCGAGCGCCGCACCGTCCGAAGCCGTCAACTCAAAGCTGCCGACCTTGTCGTCCTGCATCCCCACGGTGGTTGGAAGCGTCCATGCGAGTTTCTTGGCCTCACGGTCGTTATGCCCCCACGCGAACGTCTCCCTGTAGGAAGCTCCGCTCATCGAGAGCGTGACTGTGGCCGACACGGCACCCTCGTACCCGCCTGTCCGCAGCACGTCGGCCTCGAAGACGTCCCCCTCGCGATAGACAGGCTTGGCGGTCGTCCAGAAACCGTCGAACGCAACAGTACCCGGATTGCGGGTGGAACTCGTCGTCAGGGTGACGGTACAGGATGCCATCGACGCCGGAATCAAGCAATGCGATTTTGGATAGAGCTCGACCGTAAAGCCTCGACTCTGCCATGACGCGGATTCCGGCGCAAGAATCGGTATCGAAATCGTCTTGGTGCCCCGCGCCTCGCCGGCTTCCCATCTCAGCGTCCCGCCTTTGGTGACGAAATCGACGCCGTTGGAGGCCGTTCCGTCAATAGTCCGCCAATCGACCTCCGTGACATGGTTCGTGTCCGAACTGCCAAGTTTAACCGCCAATGTCGCATCGGAGGCATTGTTGGCGAAAGATGCCGATGTTCTCTCAAAACTGGCCGGCACGACAACCTCGTCGTAGCCATAGCGGAACACATATCCCGCAACGGACGAAAGGGCGTTCTTAGGCGACACCTTGACATAGTAGATTCCCGCCGACGGAAACACAACGGCTACGCTCCCCTCGGATGCTGCGGCGTTCGCGGTACCAAGGGTCGTCTTGCCGGCTTCGTCTGCGCTCACGGCAAGTACGAGATCCGTGCTTTCGAAACCGTCTCGCGGCGAAACGGCGAAATGCCACGTCTCGCCGTAGGATTCGGGGATTTCGATCCTGTACCAGTCGACCGTGTCGATGGAACTGAGCGTGTGCTCCCCCTGTGCGACAAGTTCGTCGGCACAAGGAGGATCGTCAAGGAAAGGTGCCGTAACCGCAAGATTATCCGCCTCGTCGTCTGCATCCGCCTGCAAAACAGTCCTCACATTGCCGATTACGTAGTCACAGGCCTCCTCGACAGTCCATGTCTTGGACGCCGTGTCCCGCACGTTACATGGGGCGCGCCCCATGACACGACCCTGCGGATCCATGACAATGAGCGTAGGATAGCCGACACGCCGATAGGTGAAGGTACCCGTGTCGTTCCAGTTTGCGATGGTGACCGTCTGGGCGCTTGGGAGACCGAGCGCGTTCTGCAGGGCATAGTTGCGCTCTTCGATCAACCGAAAGGCGTCATCGACGGAAAGTCCGTTCTCGGCACGGTATTCCTCGTCGTAGAGCCAGCAACGGAACCCCCATCCGGGCCGCTTCGTGCGTTCGTCGAAATCCGCCGTCTTGTGGCTCTCGGTAGCCGAGACCGTTCCACGATAGGGGAAGTCCAGCACGACGAGGTAGGCGCCGCCAATCTCGTCGATGAAATCCGTCCAGGCCTTCTGGACGAATACCTTCGCCTCCAGCGGCTGGCAATAGGGACACCACCACATGCCGCTCGTCACCACGATGACCGGTTTGCCCGTCTGCGCGGCGGCGTTCGTCGCCGCCGCATAATCTTGCGTCCAGACACCAAGCTCCGCGCCAGACCAGGCCGGACGAATCTCTGGCTGCTTGACGTTGTACGCCGCGTTGGCGACCATGAACGGAACTAGCGCCGCCATGGCCGTGAAAAGCGCGCAACTCGCCTTCATCGCTCTATTCTCAGTCTTCATCTTCATCCTCGTTCACTCCCACCGGAAGACCCTCGCTCCAGTCGCGTATCACATCGATCGCCTCGATCATAAACGGCAGGGAACATTTCCACGTGCGTGTACCGCCTGTCGCGGACGGCACCTTGACCGGAATGGTGCAGAATCCAGCCGCCGTCGCATTGCCATACAGAGCCTTCATGGGCAGCTCCGCCGCATCTTCGTCCGCCGACAGCAACAGAACCCCGCGATGGCTGTAGGTGCCAATCTTCGTCGTCGCCTCCGTCCCGTCGCTTCCCCATATCGAGAAGCTGCCGCTGAAAAGTCCCGTCGCCCGGCGAAGCGTGAACACGAGGTCGCTTGGCGAAGCGGTTTCCGCAGACATCGTATTGCCCTTGACACCCAGGTACTCTGGAATAATTCCAGGATAGGACACGAATTCGGTCAAGGTTTCGCCCAGAAGTTCGGTGGGCAGCAACCATTCGTCAAGCCCGCGCACGTACAGGTCGCTGTTGATGTAGTACGCTTGCAGATTCCACACCGTATTGTACCAGCCGCCTGTCGGCTCGATCTCCAACGCAAATCCCCCGTTGCCGTTCCGCGTGGACTTGAAGTCGCCATTTACCCAGCGCACGTCGCTGTCCGCACGCACGACAGGTACGTCGTTCACGTCCATCTTCAGCCTGATCCATCCGCCAAACACGGCCTTGCCCTGCGTATTGAACACGGGGAAACGCAGCTCTCGCTCGCCATACTCATTCTCGGAAAGATAGGCGACATTGGCCGAACAGGAGAACGTGCTGCCGTCCGCCAGCACGGCGGCCACCTTCGCCTTGCCGCCATCCGTGACCGTCATCGTCAGATAGCCGTTCCCCTGAGGAACTCCTCCATCGAACACGTTCTTCGGCGGAAGCGCCACCGTGTAGTAGCCGGTCCAGTCGGCAAATTCAGCCTTGGTCCCTTCAAGCTTGGTATTCTTGCGCACGGCCTCGCCGGAGTAGAGCACGTTCGTGAGGGCGACCGTCTTGTCTGCCGACACCGTGCTGAACGTCATCGTTGCCCGCATTGGCGTGTCGAGCGCGGTCCAGTCGTTCGTCTCGCCCGCGCACGCCGTGAGGACGAGCGTGTTCGTGCAGGTGTGGCGTTCGCCGTTCACCGTGATCTTCACCACGCGCGAGAACGTCGTCTTCGCCGCAGGAAGACCGTTGTCGCCCATGTCTGTGCAGGAGTCGTATCCCGTCTTGCTGAACGTGTACGTCGTGCCGCCCACGCCCACGCGCGCGGTAAGCTTGCCGTTCTCGGTCGCCGTCACCTTGAGAGAGGCGATCGACTTGGACACGTCCGCAGGCACCCTTCCGCCATTGTCAGAGAACAGCCGCTCGTCATCGGAATTCAATATCCCGTTGAACGTCCCCGCCAGAAGTCCCATCGGCTTAACCGTAAAGCTGAAGCCAAGCGTGCATCCGTCCTTCACGCGCACGGCTGCCACGTACTCTCCGGGAACCGTCGGCACGCCCGTGATCTTCCCCCCCTTCAGCTTCACCCCCGAAGGCAGGCGGGAACCGGCCACGAGCGAGAACGAAGCGTCTGCGGTGTTCTCGGCTTCTAGGCCTATATCGACGTTCACGCCCTGAATCAGCGTGACCGGCTGGACGGTGCCGACCATCGCCGTGTCCAGCACGGACGTGCCGTAGCCGTCCGTCCCGTATGCCACCTTTACCTCGTCTACGGCGCCGCCAGATGGAGCGGTCTGGAACGTCCATACTGCAGAGTTGGTGCTGATCAGCGCAATCGAGCCGTCCTCGTCGAGCATCGCGGCATCGACGCGCCAGAAGTACGTCTCGCCGGGCTGAAGCCCCTTGATGCTGCAACCGGGGCAAAATCTCGACAGGTCGGCCAGAGATGCGAACGGATAGACCTCTCCGGCCAGCTCCGGATCGGCGGAGGAGATGCCCGCCTCTGCAGTGCCAAGTTTTGTCTTGTCGGGGTCGATGTAGATCATGTATTTCACATCCGGATCCCCGTCCACGAGGAAGTGGGCCGATTCGGCCAGGACAACCGAGTTCTGCAGCGGCGAGAGGAGCGTCGGCGCGTTGAGCGGCTTCCAGTCGAACGGAACTCCGTCGACCTGTTCGCCAAACGACACGAAAGCATCGTCAGCTGCGTTCCTGGCTGCGCCGCCAGTCACCGAGAACGTCACGACGTGGCGGCCCTTGCCGAGGTAACGTACCACGCGCGAACCGTCGCCACACGCGACATCCTCGCCGTCCACCTTGCAGGCGAACGTGTCGCCCGCGCCGCCCGTGAACGAGGGCGCGAACTCAAGCCGCCCGGGACCCGTCAGCGAGACTGTCATGGAGCTGGTGCCGCCGGGCGCTGGCGTAACGCTGCGAAGAAGCCCGCTCGCGTCGAAATACCACGTGTCGGCGCCTCCTGCCTTGACGGAGAGGCCTTCCGTCTTAGCCGTCGAAACATACGTCTCGAACGTCTCAGTCAGGTCGGGGTCGAATATAGTCACAGACACGGCCGGCCCGGCCTTGGCGCGCTCGGGATACGTCCTGTCGGCGGTCATCTTGACGGTCATAGTCTTCGGCGGCTGGTATCCGTCGCCCGTTTCAAGCGTGTGCAGCACGAAAGGCTTCCGGGCACCGTCGCCGTCCGCCCACGCCACTGTCTGCGCGACGGCCTCGTAGTTCACGTCGGGCTGGGCGGTACCCTTGGTGGGAGTGACTGTCACTGCGACGTCGCCGTCGGTCCCGCCCACGCGCTCCAGCCACAGCGTCACCGCCTCGCCGGCGGCGACCTTGACGGACGGCTTCGCCAGGTTGGCGAACGCCGCAGGCGCGCTTCCGTGGGCCGCGAAGCGGACCGTACCGCACGACTTCTTCGTCGCCTCAAGTATCGTCACCTCCGCCACGTTGGCGGCGCCGACGCCTGGCATGTATTCGCCGTAGCGCACGTCCACAGGGTCGAGCGCCGACAGCTCCACCGAGAATTCCCGATCCTCCTGCCACATCGCCACGAGGTCGGGGATGAGCGTCACCGTGATGGTCTTCGCCTCCGCGTCGCCGTCGCCCCACTCAAGGACTCCCGATGCGTTCACGTAGTGCGTGCCAGCCACGGCCGTGTATCCGCGCGTAGTGTACCGCGCACGTACGATGCCGTCGCTGCCCCCGGTCCGGGTCACGGTCAGCGTCACGTCGAAGGCCGTGTCCTTCACAGAGTACGCGCTCTTCTCGAACTGCACCGATCCCGCCTGCCGCGCAGAATAGGCCAGCGTGTACTGCGAATCCTCGGCGGCCTCCGTGAGATGCGTCACGCAGATCCAGTAGTCCGCCGTCTCGCGGGCGAAGAACTCAAGCGCACCGCCCTTGCGGCCGTCTACCACCTCCACGTCCGCCACCACATCGGTACCGTTGGCGCGATAGACGGTCATCACCGTGTTCGTCGTCTTTTCGCTCGCCTCGAGCGCCAGCGCGTAGTAGCCGCAGGCCACGACCGGAAGCTTGAACCAGTCCGCCTTGTCGCTTTCCCAGAGACTGTGCGACGTCCGCGCCGTCGTGGTGGACGCAACGAGCGTCTGAACCTTTGCGCCATTCTTCGAACCGTCGCCCTCCGTCGCGTCCCTGGCGGCGCTGGAGGCATCGAACACATCTGTGTACTTGACGGCCACCGTCTTGGTCTTCCCGCTCTCGATCTTCGCCTGTTCGTTCGCGGGCGTGTTCCAGTTCGGCACGTTCTGCGCGAACGTGACCGTGTAGGTGCCGACCGGCAGCCACTTGAACGCCCCGCCCGGATATGTGCCGTAGCCGGCTATCGACCAGGCAGCCCCTTCCGCGAACGTGGCGCCGCCGATCTCCACGGAAAGCTTGCCAAGGGTGCGTCCCTGCGTGTCGTACATGAGCGAATACAACTCGTACGGCCCAAAATCCACGCCCTGACCGTCCGTAAGCGACAGCGCGATGTAGTAGGACGTGTCCTGGTCGGCGGTGAACACGCCTCCCTCTTCGATGTTCGCGATGGTCGCAATCGTATTCTTTGTGCCGTTGTCCATGGTGAAGATCTCGGCGGCGCAGACGGGAGACGTGTCGGACGGAATCGCACAGCATTGGCGCACGCGTATCTTGTAGGCAAGCCCCTTCGTGGCGTCGATGCGGAAGACATCGGTGAAGTCGGCGAGTCCAAGCGTATGCTGGCTGGACTCCGATCCCTTTTGAAAAACGTCGTCCGTCGCCAACCCTGGCGCAGGGTCGAGCGCCGTGGCCCCCGTGTAGACGTCGTCCATCGGGTCGCGGTCGTCGGACAGCTTCGCGTCGGCCTCTGTCACGCGCTTCGCGGAGAACGAGATGGGATTGTACGTCGGTTCGAGCGTATCATCCACCTCCTCCGAAAACGCCGCCTCGCAAACTCCCACCCAATAGTCGCCCGAAGTCTCCGGCGAAAACGCGATGAGGCAGTCGTAGGTCGCCGTTCCCCTGTTGCGCAAGAGCGTGTCGCCTGCGGCGTTGTATATCTCCATAATCAGGTTCGTCCTCGCGCCGTCAGTCGCGAAGCGGTACAGCCCGCCCGCCGTAAGGGAGACCTTGTACAGCTGTTCGTCGATGTAGTCGTCCACGTATCCGCTCGACGGATAGTTGCGATAGCCGGGCAGGCATTCCCGCATGGACTCCGCCGCCGAAGGGGTGATCGCCACCAAGGCGCTTCCGTCTGCGTTGACGTGCGCTGGCGGCAGCCGCGCCGGCACCTGACAATAGCGGAATCCGAAACGCCCCGTCTCGCCAGCCACGCAGATGATGACCCTGCCGTCCTGTACGGGCCTGACGACGTAGCCCTCGTTTCCATCGTTCGTCCATTCGGCAAGCGGCTCGTAGTTTGGCGTCTCCACTCCGTCAGCACCGTAGATTGTCATCGTGAACCCGTCGTCCTCCGTCCCGCCGGTGGTACCGAACTTGTAGCGCTTCGTCTTATCCAGCGTCACGGCATAGTAGAACGTCCCCGCGATGAATGCATCAGATGTCCGTGTTGAGACGGTTGTCGTCGGCGTGGAAAGCACAAGCGGTTTTTCGTCGCTTATGCCGTAGGGCTCCGTGGACGGGGAGTAGGTATTGGAGAGGTGCACCGTTACCGTGTCGCCAATCTCGCCCGATATGTACACGTAGTACGTCACGCTCTTGTCGTCGCTCTCCTCGTCCCAGTCGTCGGCGGAGAGCAGTCCGCGCATGTTCACGTCGTCGTATTCCATGCCGACCTCGAAGCTAGGGCAGCTCACTTCCTTTTCCACGTACGCCGATACGTCGCTGATGTCCATCGACATGCCCTCCGACATGCCGGTCGTATAGACCGTGTACGACTGGCCGCGCTTGGCCGTGAACTTGAAATAGTACGCGCCGTCGTATTCGCTGTACGACTTGTCCCATGAATCGTATTCGGCCACGAGCGTGACCGCCTTCGACCCCGAAAGGGATGCGGCGGTGCCGTAGTACGCCCCTGTCTTGACCGCCGCCTGCGCGGCGGACGCAAGCAACCCCAGCGTCAATGCCATTGCGGTCCTTTTCATTTCTTCTCTCCTGTTCCGGCTTTTCCAGCCTCTGCCTTTGCCCAGAAATTCGTCCCGTGCGGATAGACGATCTTCGCATTTGCCATGAGTGTCTCGAGATGCCGTTCAAGGGCCTCGTCGTCCATCTGTTGCTGGAGATCGGCCTTCAGCGTCCCTGCCGACGCCAGCACCGTCTCCTCGTACTTGAACAGCTGGATGCGCGACAGCGTCACTGTCTCCGGCTCAATCAGTTTCCTTCCCGCATCGCGCTTCGCAGCCGTCTTCTTTTCGACGCGTACGATGTAGTAGCTGTCTCCGTCCTCCAACACCTCGCTGACCGCCCCCTCGTCAAGGACAAAGATCAGGTCCGAATCCGACAGGGTGTCTCGCCTGAACACGCCCCAGAAGCCGCCCTCCTCCTGGTTGACATCCTCGCTGTGCTTCTTCGCGACGTCCTCGAACTTCGCCTTGCCCGCGACAATGTCTGCCCTGAAACCCTCAAGCTTGGCGCGAATGGCCGCATTACTCACGGCAATGGCCGCATTCTCCGACGCGATCTGGTCCAGTATGTTCGAAACCACCGTATCGGTGATGGTCTTTCCCTTTATGCTGTGCCGCTTGGTGTAGATCCTCAGCCACGTGGAACGTTCGGCGTCACGCTGGACGGCGGCAAGCCCTCCGGGGAACGCCTTGTCAATATCATCCCTCTTGATGCGGTACATGCCGCAGAACCGTTCGACGGTGGCCTCCACGTTCGTCCTGATCTCGTCCGCTGTGGCCAGCTTCTCGTCTCTGGCCGTCTGCGCGATCACCGTTTCGCGCACGTAACGCGGAATGAGGGTTCTTCCGGCATACTGGTACGCATCCGAGAAGTCGTTGGCTCGAAAACCGGGAGTTCTCTTGATGGTCCACTCCACTTGCTTCATCCGTGCGTAGAACTCGCCCTTGGTGAGTGCGTCGCCGCCTACCGCCACGATTACATCGTCATCCTTGAGTTGCGGCACCGGCGTGTCCTTGCCGACGTACGATAACTCCAACGGCGGCTTGTTCTCCATCGTTGGAGACCACTTGCCGTCCCCAGACGACTTCGAGCAGCCTGTCACAAGCGCAAGAGCAGCCAAAAGGCACATGGAGAAGTTCTCTTTCATTCTGACGGCATTCCTCATTTTACCAGTTTAACCTCATGCGACTTGTCGCCAATCAGGAAGAACCCGCGCCCTTCCACGTCGTCCTCCTCGTCGCGTAAAGGCGTAAGCGCGCCCCGGTAGGAGTAGAACCTCGTCACTGTCCGCCCGTCCCTCGTGTAGACGACCTTCTCGTTGCCTCGGAAAAGCCCCGTGGCCTTGGTGAAGCTGACGGAGAAGAGATCCCTGTCCACCCCGTCCGAGACGAGCCGCGTCCCGGCCTCGTTGAAGTTGAGCGTGGCCGGGGTCGATGCGCCGCCGCCCCAAGAGGTCGCGGCATATCCCGCGTCGGTCATACGCGCGTCCGCCACGTCGGCGATGTTGGAGACGGTCAAGTAGCTGACGTAGTAGTTCGCCAGATTGGCGACGGAACCGTATCTGCCGCCGGAAAGTCCCGGCGACTTATCAAACGGCGCCGCGCCGTTCCTCATCCACCGGATGTCGCCGAACGGACGCAGGACGATGCCTTTCTCGCCATTCCTTTCCTTCTCCGAAAGCTTTGCGAACGCATGGAACCAGCCGCCGTCGTAAGCCGAAGGCGCTGCGAACAGGTACACGTATGGCTCCTGCCCGTCTCCATCCAACACGCCGTACAGCAACGTGGCGGACATGCTGACGCTCTGCCCGTCGGCTAGCACGCCGCTCGCCTTCATTGAACCATTTTCAGACACCATCAGCGTCAGATATCCGCTCCCGCACCCGTCGCACGGCAGCGTGGCCGTATAGTAGCCCGTACCGACGGAAAGCGCCGCCGCCTCGCCCGGCTGCATCGGCTTGTCGCTCCAGCAGTTTCGCTCCAGCATACCCGTCAACGCGCGTGCTTCGCCGTCACCCGGAGAAACCGACACGCGCCCCGTGGCGGCATCCACCTCGAACAGCGCCGCCAGCGTCTCTCCTCCGGATCTCGCCGTCGCCGCGATGCGCCCGTCGGTCCATCCGCCCTTGCCGGTGAACGTCCACGTCCCGCCCGCGCAGACGAACTTTCCGGAAACGCGCCCGTTCTGCGCCACCGTCAGCGTGACCTTGCCCATGCATTCCCCGACCTGCGCATATCCCGTGTACGTGCCGATCTTGCGGAATTCTTCGGACGGCGTGAACTGCACGTCGCTCACCTCTACACCCGCCGCGCCGGCGACCACCGTCACCGTCTTGGTCCCCAGTCCTATCTCGACCACGTTCAGCCCGTTCTCGACCGTCACCTCCGCCCCCCCGGACACGCGCACCTTCGCGACGACGCCAGACGGGACTTTCGCCGTGAAAGAAAGCGTTCCCGGACCCTTGACGCACGCCCTGAGCGTCGACGGCATGGCCGCGCACACCGTCCCCTCACGAACCGAATCATACCAGCCGGAACTTGTCGCACTGAACGCCAGCCTGCTTGCGTCGGCAAGCGAATACGCCTCGATCGGCCCCGCATAGTCGCTGTCTGTCACGTCAAACGTCAACGTCTTGACGCTATCCGCCGCCAGCGTGGCGCCGCCCTCGACCGCAAACGTGCAAGTGAGCTTCTCGCCGAACGGAACGCCACGCACGTCAGGAATCGTGAAGTCGGACACCACCGCCAGGCCGTCCTTGCGGTCGGCAAACAGCTCGCGGCGCACCACCGTGCCGGAAGACCACGTCCAGACACCCGTCACATTGCCCGCGAATCCGCCGGTGCGGCGCACCTCGACCGGGAACGCATCGCCTTCGCGCACCGCGTATGTCTTGGCAGCAGACACCTTTGCAAGCGGATCCCCCACGCGAGTGAGGGCTATGGTTCCGGCCTTCGGCTCGTCGATGTCCGTGATCGTCACCAGCACCGATCTTGACTGCCCCAGCTCCGAGTCCTCGTCGCACGTCAGCTCCAGCTTGAACGTCTCGTCCCCCTCCCAGACGGAATCAAGGTTCGTGAGCGGCACCTTCACGCGGCGCACGTTGCCCACTGTGTTCGTCTCCCACTTGACGACCTGTATCAGCCCTGCAATGAAGTCGGCAGGCGACGACGCCGGATGCTCGCCTTCGGAATCGGCGACAGCGGTCACGGTGGCCGTTGCCGGAGAGATGTCGATCAGTTCGCCCTCCGTCTCGCACACCACGTCCACCGAGAACTCGCTCGCGGCCTCGCTCACGGTAACCGCCGTGTTCTTGAAGTAGATCGCCCTGTTTGCCTGCATCTTGTAGGCGAGAGAATACGCCAGATGCACCGGCAACTCGCCTGCGGTCGCACGCGACACCTGGACATAGACGTTCGTCTGTCCCGCTTCCATTTTGGGCGTCTTGTAGCCGTCGGCCAGGGCCGACAGCGTCGTGGCGGCGAACTCCGCCTTGGCCGGATCGAAGAAGAATTTCACCGTAACGTCTGCCGCGTCCACGTTCTCCGCAGTCACCTCCTGCGCCTCGAAACGATACGCCTTCCCCGCCAGAAGCCCCTTGAACACATACCAGTCAACGGTGTCGTCGCCGATGTTCGGATTCGTGTTTCGTCCCTCGCAGCCGTTCAGATGCGCGGCGACCGCGTTCCAGCGCGTATCCATGTCGGCAACCTCCAGCGCTCCGGCGGCCGTCGCGTCCGTCGCGTCCGCCGCATCGTACTGCCGCGTGTTGTCCTTCACGGTCACGACGAGATTCGTATATACGCCAGTCTTGATCTTTTCCTTCGCCGCATCGGTCTCAACGGACATCTTCAGCACGAAGCTTTCATCGCCGGTCCACACGGTGCGCTTGCAGGCAAGCGTAACCGCAAGGTTTGTCTCGGCCTGTCCGGGCACGAACCTGAACGTCTGCCTCGGGAAGATGTATTTCGTGGCATCCCCTTCCAGCCAGATGGTCACATTGTTCGTGATGTCAAGGTCGTTCAGCATCAGGTTATCCTCGCGGCACACCTTGAACGAATACGTCTGCTCCCCGTCGCGGTCGACTTCGTCCGCATCCCGCTCGAACGTCATCTTCGGCCATGGCCATTCGTAAGCCTTGAGCGAATATTCGGCGGAGACGTCCGCGCCGGCCGGACGCCATACGCGCACGGTGATGTCGCCGCCCTGCGTCAGGATCGGCGAATTCCAGCATCCGTCCCTGACGACGGCGGCGAGATTCGTCGTGACCGCCGCGGCGACGCCGGGCAGGGCAAACTCGATCTTCACGTCCGCCAGCGCGATGTTGTTTGTCGCCAGATCGTTATGGTCGAACATGAACCGGTACGACTGCCCGGCCTTCGCTCCGGTGAACGTGAACCAGTCGCTGGCATCAGCGCCGTTGAGGCGCCTGACGAAGAGCGGTGCATCGTCGATGGCCGTCATGGCCGACGTCACACCGGGATTCGTCTGGCTTTCCGCCGCCGAATCGCCGTCTTCGTATTCCGGAAGTTCGCTTTCAAGCGTTACTGTCGCGATTCTGTTGTCCCCTAGCGCCAGCTTCGCGTCCATGACTTTCAGCTCCAGCGTGAACGTGCGGTCACCCTTCCATACTTCCGGCGTCGCAGCCATCAGGTTCTCCACCGTCACCATCGCATTGGATTCCCCGGCGGGGATGACGACTGGGAGATCCACGAACGACCTGACATCCACGCCATCACGCGCCGTGCCGCAGGTCAGCGTCACATAGACCGTCGCCGGAAACTGCGTATCGCCCGAGCGCCTGATGACACATTCAACATTCTCATTTGTCTGCGAGACCCCAAAGGACCCTTTTTCAAATTCAATAATGGGGATTTCCCATTTGGTAAATCCAAGCGAATACGTCGCTAGCACGTCGTCGTTCGCTGCGCGGACCACCTCCACCTTAGCGGTTACAGGGGCGGAGAACACCAGCATCGGCATATTGTCCGGCTCCGCAAGGTCTGCCAACGACCATGGAGTCGCATTGTACGCCACGTCATTCGTGTATACCGTGACGTTTATGGTCGTGCCATCCGGCTTGATTGTGACATTCCTCGCCGCGAGCACGACGTTCCCCGCAGGGACGCTGAAGTAAAGCGTGTCGCTCGTATTCGTGTAGCTAAGGTTTCGGCCTTCCGCAAGCGCAAGCGTATCGCCTACGTCGATAGGATTCGCGATGACCATCGGCACGGACGGCGCTGCATCGTCCGCTGCAAGCGTCACGGTCAGCTCCGACTGGTCGCCGATCGCGTAAAATCCCTCAGGATCGGCTTCAAGAACCAGCGTGAACGTGCGCTCGGGACGCCATTTGCCGGCGTCCTTCAAGGTAAGCGAAACCTTGCCATCCTCGCCCACCTCTTTGCCCGACGCTCCGAAGCTCTCGTAGTCCGTACCTGCGGTCGATGTCACATCGACCGTCTTCACTACGGGGCGCGGCGAATACGGCCAGACATCGCCCGTGACGGCCACCTCGAATTCAACCGAAGTGTCAACGGCAGGAGACGGGAATCCTGCAGAAGCCTTGGCGAATGACACGACCTGTCGCTCTTCTGTCATCATCGAAAGCGAATATGCCGCATTCAGCGGAGTTGACGCGGAGGTTCCCACAGGCGCGACACGCAGCAGATAGTCTCCAGCTACCGAAGTGACGAACAATATCTCGCCTCTTTCGCCTTTAGCGACCGTCGTCGACTTCCCGGCAAGCGCCGTCCTGCCGTCTGCGGAATAGACCTGCGCGGACAGGCTGGAAAGGCCGGACCAGTAATTTTCGGTTCCCGTGACGGAAAGCTTGCAGATTATGCCCGCAGACATGTTCGTCAGCCGGAACCAATCGGCGATATCGCCAGGCTGGAGACGCGTACCGGCGGCATATGCCCCGTCGTCGCTGAACAGGGGATCGTTGAACACCGATGCCTTGTTCGGGGCGTCCGTGCCGTCCGCCACCAGAGACGTGCTGTCGAGAATGTTGACGCGGGCGATGGACACCCACTCCTCGTTCACGCTGTCGCCGACATCGATCGAAACGTAGAAATGGCACGTATCGTCCCACAGGGTATCGTAAACCGGGATCTGGATCGTCGCCGTCTCTTCGCCATCCTTGAAGGAGAACACGTGCTGATCCCCCAAAGGATAGTCGAAGTCCTCTCCAATGAAGGCCGTGGCGTCCGTATCGCCGTCAAACCATCCATACAGCGTGTACGGCACCGTATCCGCACCCTTGGCGTTCGTGCGACTGAGCGTGACGGTCGCGTGCCCGTCGCCGCGCATTGCGTTCACGACCATCCCGGCATTCGGCGTCGTCACGTTCGGCACGAATCCGTATTTTTGCGACTTGCCCTCCTGTAGCGTAAAACGATATTCAATCGAAATATCCTCCACATCTTCCGTATAGCCATCAATAGCCGCGACCTGCCGACGCGTAAACTGGATGTAGATGTCACCCGCCACTGGAACCTCAAACTGGAATCCGCCCGCAGTTAATGCATTCATGTGGCCCTGGACAAAACTGTTCGCCTCGGCAGCCTCGATGCTAGCCGCACCATTGTTGGCGGCTGTAAGCGAAGAATAGACAAATATACGTCCAATCCCAACCTCGGATTCGCGGTAATCGCCTGCGATGGTATAGACACTCCCGGCCTCGGCACTCCGAAAAACATACCAGTCCACAGAATCCTCCGTCAAGGAAAAATTACTACCGTTGCTCTGCTCTACTACGTACGACAAGTCATTCGTCCAATAGGCATTGTATAAGCCGTGTAAGGAAATATTGTCCGGAGCAACGCCCAGCCCGTCAGCCTCAATCCGAGTTGCTTTTGACGGCGTATCGTCGATGCGATTGAGCAGATAGTTGAAAAGACCCACCCATTGATCTGCAGAAGCCTTCTGATACCAGTATCCTTTCCGTGGAAAGCCACCGGAAGATACTATCTTACCGTCAGGACCATAAACCGACCCCGTCCGAACCATGGAGGTACAAATGGCAGTTGTCTGGTTGCCGTCTGGGGAAACAAGCGTAAGGAATGGCCATCCCGTGATTTTTCCAGCCACGTAATAACTCCATGCTGCTTCCGCAGTTGGATCTCCAGAGCCGCCGCCGCGAGCCGTCTTCCAATAGTCTCCATATACTATAGGTACTCCATTCTCAAGTGACCAGTTCTTGAAAGCGGTCGTACTATACAAACCATCTGCCGCATTGCACCATTGGCAGTCCTTGCTTTTTGAACAGTCTATGGCGTAAAAGATATTATGCTCTTTGGCATATTTTTTTGCGGCGGCAAGATCCGTCGTCCATACTCCTGGCGTACAACCTTGCGTGACCACGCCAGAAGGCGTAGCCCGCACGATTGTACCGACAATACTTGCCAGCACCGCTAACATCATTTTGGCTAGAGTTCTGTTCTTCACTGTATTATTCCCTTCTAAGCCTAGTCCTCATTGAATGTATGCGCACGACAAGATTGAATGACACGCCTATACAAAAAAAGTGTGGGGGAAGACATTCGCCTTCCCCCCCACCGCTTTTGATGGCCTAGACCATCTTGCGCTTAGAACCAGTCTTGACGGAACTTCTCTTCGACATCCTTGAGCGTCCAACCCGACTTCATCTTCTTGCCAGCACCGCCGAGATACTTCAGAGTGTCCTCAGAAGCCTTCTGCGCCTGAATGCCCTCAGGCAGAGCGTCAAGAGCAGTGACCTTGCTCGTGTTCTTGATCGACCAAGTGCCAGAGATGACATCCGTCGTCTTAGCCCAATTCATGCAGAGGAACGCCTCGCCGAGCGAGTTTGCACGGCAGAGGAACAGACCGCCAATCACAGAACCAGAGAGGTCGGTAAGGCAAACACCGTCATCGCCGATATCGCAACCCTCTTCCTCGCCCTCGGCAAATTTCGCCTTGCCAAAGCCGGCGGCATCAAGCCACGACTCGACAAAGTTATCGCCATCCTTCATGTTGAAGGCACCGAAGAGCTTGTAAGTCATCTTGGTCGTGTCCTCACCAAAGTCCTGCGCGGCCTCAGGCGTCGCAACAGCGGCGATGGCACCCTTACCCGCGAAGAGATAACCCTCGGCAGGCAATGTCTTGGCCGAAACCTTGTCCCTCCAGTATTTGGCGTAGAGGTTGGCAGGGAAAAGCTTCGGACCAGACTTCTTGGCCTTGTTCTCGACGATGAGGAAGCCGTGCTTAGGAGCATCACCAGGCGTCACGCAAGGGCAATTCGGATCAACCACGAGATAGCCCGTGATGGACGCAGTCTTGACAACCTTGATGTAGGCGTTGACCCTGTCGTGATCAATCGTGACCGACTTCTTGTTCATATCGACGTACTTGACCGAAGCCTTGTACTCGAACGTGTTACCAGCGGCAAACGCACCGCCAACAATGGCGACGGCTGCAGCAGCAATCATCAGTTTCTTCATTTTTTTTGTTCTTTCTTTTTGGAGTCGGGCTTGTTGGACCCTTCCCCGAACCCTTCGTTTTCTCTTGCTCCCGCAACCACTCGGCTGCGTTCGCTCAAGTCCACTCTGGGTGGTTAACTTGCTGTCCCCTCGCTCGGCCGAGTCAACTTTCGTTGTGCCCTAGGTCAGTTAACCACGGGCCCGGACACCACGTCCGAATCCTCTGCCTTGCTCAAAGACGCGCATATTTTACCATACCGTTTTTGATCATGCAAGGGGGTTTTGAAAAAAATTCAAAAAAATTTTTATCCCCCCAAATTCCCCCGCCTTCGCCAAGGCTTCGGCGGGCAAGCCGTTCCCCATTCCCCGTTCCCCCACTATGCACGAAACCGAGGCGCTGAAGAACACGCCTCGGTTCGAGCAACAAGTTTAACCACTTGTAGGTATGCGAGTGCCGACACCCAATGACAAACTTTCTCAAAAAAATCCCCCCCCCTTCACCCTTCCCCCTTCACCTTTCACCATTCACCTTTCACCATTCACCTTTCACCATTCACCATTCCCCGTTCCCCCACTATGCACGAAACCGAGGCGCTGAAGAATACGCCTCGGTTCGAGCAACAAGTTTAACCACTTGTAGGTATGCGAGTGCTGACGCCCAATGACAAGCTTTCTGAAAAAATTCTCTCTAGAACTGGTACTGGATCGAGAACACGGCGCCGGAGCCGACGCCCAGGTTCTTGACGCTGCCCTTCCTGTAGAACTTGTCCTTGTCGCCCGTCTCGGCGAAGGCGGCCACAAGACTGAGCTTCTTCGTCACGAACCAGGCGACGTGCGCGTCCCAGTAGTCGTGGTTGCGGATGGAATTGCCACCCGTGGCACGCGTGTCGCCCGCGTTCACGCCCTGCTTGTACTCGAGGCCGATGGCGACGTTATCGGCCGGCAGCACGTCGATGTTGCCGAAGGCCACCACGTCGTAGTCGTTGTGCCCCACGACGCCGTTCACCACCTCGTCGGACAGCAGCAGGCCTGCCGACAGCAGCACCGGCACAGGGGTCTGCGTGATCAGCTTCGAGGCTACGATGTAGCCGTCGAACCCGCTGTTGTCCAGATGGAACGCGTCGACCGTCCG
>CACWSW010000032.1 GCA_902763655.1 uncultured bacterium | reverse complement strand
GGCGGCAAGGGCCTGATGTTCGGCTTCAACGGCACCGGCACCGCCCATTCGCGCAAGCTCACCGGCTACGTCGGTGGAACGGGCGTCGATTTCGGCAACATCCTCTGCACGAACGGCTGGTGCGACATCGCGATGATCGCCAACGGGCGCAAGCTCACGTGCATGCTCATGCGCGACTGGAGGCAGACGGGCGAGACGACGGGCGCGACGCAGGTCAAGACCATAACGATTCCGGTCCAGCGGGAGCTTACGCCCAACGGCGCGGACTTCCTTCTCGGGGCGGAATCGACGACGACGGGCGCACGTCCCTATCCGCCGCGTGGCGGCGCTCGCTCTCCACCGAGGAGGTGTACCGCGCGCTCGGCTGGCCGAACACAGACCGCTGGCGCGTGGGCGTGCAGGACGGCCAGGCGGGCCCGGACTTCGAAGGCACGCGCCCGGCGGACGGCTTCGACGTGGACGGCACCGCATGGCCGCTCAAGGACGGCCTCGCCGCCCGGCAGTCCGTCACGTTCAAGTTCCCGCTGGAGAAGGGCTACGAGACGGATCTGCCGCAGTTCCTCCGCTGGAAGTCGGTCGATGGGTCCGCGAGGGGCTTCCTGAACGTGACCGTGAACGGCAAGAGCCTGCAGTCGCATTTAGCCTCGCCTGGGAAGTGGACGAACGTCTTCGTGCCCACGAACGCGCTTCTGTCCGCCACGAACACGATCACTGTCACGCGCATCGACACTGGCGCGGGCGCGATCGTGCCGGACACGGTCGCGTTCGGCGGCGGCTGGCAGCTCGGCAAGCTCGACGGCGGCTATTCCGAGTACGGGCAGGAGTGGTCGACGGGGCGCGACTACTATGCGGCGAGCGGCAACCTGCGCGATCTGAGCCGCGTGCTGCAGAGCGCACGGTCTCCCAACGTGACGAACCTGAACGTGCATTTCCACATGCCTGCCGAACTGGCATCGGCCTGCCGCTGGCGCATCCACGGGGCGATCACGGGCGGCGTGTATCCGCCCACCAGCCTGGTGCCCGACGGCAAGCTGCCGATGCGCGTGGACTTCAACGGCCGCAACGTGATCGTGCAGAACGTGACGCGGGGCGACAAGTTCGCGTTCGAGGTGGAGCCCGAGGACATGCCGGCGGGGCTCAACCACATCGTCTTCATGAACGCCTCGCCGAACCTCGGCGACAACAAGGCGTACTACTTCGGCTTCGACGCGATCATCCTCGAGCCGATCCGTCCCGTCGACGGCACGATCTTGATCTTGCGCTGATCCGCAACATGAAGGAGCATTGAGATGAGACGTCTTGCCCTTGCCCTGCCACTCATCGCTTGCTACTTTGCGGGGGCGGATATCGTCCTCTTCGACGCGGCTACGGCCGACCGTGCCGCGCTATCCGCGCAGGACGGTGCCACGTACGTGCTTACGAACGGTCTGCTGACGGTCACGACCAAGCCATCGGAAAAGTATCCCGGCTTCTGCCTGGCGGGCAAGTGGGATCTTTCGGGCTGCAACCGCATCGAGGTGGAGTTCGTGAACGGCGGCATCTGGGGGCTGTACACGCTCCGTCTCCTCAACAAGGGAGGCGACCCTGGAATCGGAAAGGGCAGCAAGGTGTTCAAGCTGCCGATCAAGAACGAGCGGCACGCCGTCGTGGGGGCCGACTTCCCGCCCGACCTGCCGGGCCTTGACGCGATCGCCCAACGGCTCCAGCCGCTACGCACGTGGGCACTGCCATACGCCGCGTGGGCACCCTATTCCGAAAACATGTCGCGCAAGGCGCCGCCCGGCGGCTTCGGCCAGATTGATTGGCGCACCGTGAAGCAGGTGGCCATCTACATCAACCAGCCGAAGCTGTCGCACGTCTGGAGCGTGAAGCGGATCGTCGCGCTGGACGGGAAAGGCGTGGCCGCGCGTCCGATACCGTCTTGGGCCAAGATGAAGGAAGACGAGTTCTTCCCGTTCAT
The DNA here is from genome assembly GCA_902763655.1 of uncultured bacterium. GTDB lineage: Bacteria > Verrucomicrobiota > Kiritimatiellia > RFP12 > UBA1067 > RUG572. The sequence continues at coordinate 21,869 of CACWSW010000032.1, read as the reverse complement.
CGACAGGTACGGGCAGTTCAAGCATCGCGACTGGCCAGACAAGGTGCATTCCGACGCGGACTTCGCACGTCAGCGCGAGAAAGAGGAGAAGGACCTTGCGGCGCATCCGGGTCCGAAGGGATGGGACAAGTGGGGCGGCTGGGCCGACGGACCGCAGCTGCCGAAGACGGGCGGCTTCTCCACGACGAAGTGGAAGGGCAAGTGGTGGATCGTCGATCCCGACGGGCACCTCTGGTGGAGCCACGGTCCGGTGCGCGTGACGCCGTCGAGCGCGATGACGCCGCTCGCCACGCCCGCAGGCGACCGCGCGGGATGGTTCGCGGAGCTGCCAGCGAGGAACGATCCCGTTTTCGGCGCGTTCTACGAGACGCGCGACGCGTTGCTGTGGCCGTACTACGGCAAGCGCGGCATCAGCAGCGTGTACGACTTCTCCGCCGCGAACATCCGGCGGAAATACGGCGAGAAGTGGTTCGAGACGTGGTCCGACCTCGCGCACCGCCGCCTGCGCAGCTGGTGCTGCAACACGATCGCCAATTCGTCAGACAAGCGCATCTGCCTGATGGACCGCACGCCCTACACCGACCGCTTCGAGGTGCACGCGCGACCGATCGCAGGGCACAAGGGCGGATGGTGGGAGTTCTGCGACCCGTTCGACCCTTCGTTCCGCGCAGAGGCGCGCCGCATGACAGAGGTGTACCGCGCCGAGCTCGCCGACCCGTGGTGCTTCGGCTTTTTCGTGGACAACGAGCACCACTGGGGGCAGCCGCATTCTCTCGGACTATCCACGCTCAAGTCGCCCGCTGACCAGCCGTGCAAGGCCGTGTTCCGCGACCGCATGAAGGCGAAGTACGGCGACGTCGCGAAGCTGAACGCGAAGTGGGGCACGGCATACGCCGACTGGGACGGATTCATGTCGGACACGAAGGGACCGGATCCGCTCGGCGGCGCGCGCACCGATCTGGAGGATTTCTCCTCCGAGATCGCCGAGAACTACTACCGCATCATCCGCGAGGAACTGAAGCGCGCGAACCCCGGCAAGCTCTATCTCGGCTGCCGCTGGGCAGGTGGAGCGCCGGCATTCACGGTGAAGGCGGATCAGCTACAACGTCTACCGCAAGGAGATGAGCGGCTTCAAGCTGCCGGAGGGCGTTGACGCGCCGGTGATGATCGGCGAGTTCCACTTCGGCGCGCTAGACCGCGGGCCGTTCTGTCCGGGCCTCATACTGCTGCGCGACCAGAACCACCGAGCGCAGACGTACAAGGACTACGTGCGCACCTCGCTAGAGCATCCGCAGATCGTGGGCGTGCACTGGCACCAGTTCTCCGACCAGGCGACGTCCGGCCGCTTCGACGGTGAGAACATGCAGGTGGGCTGGACGGACGTGTGCGACACGCCGTACTGGGAGACGGTAGAGGCCATCCGCGAGATCGGCGCCAGGCTTTACGAGATAAGGTCCAACTGAAAGGAACGCAACATGAAGATTCTGACGACCGCCGTTTGCGGATTGGCGCTGGCCGCTGTGCAGGCTGCATCCATGGCCCCCATCACCATAGGCAGCGAGGCGTTCGACGCGAGTTTCGGGCACATCCAAGGCGCATGCTGCACGGATGACGCCATCTACCTCACGCAGATGAAGTGTCTCTACAAGTTCGACTGGTCCGGCAAGCTGCTCAAAAAGAAATCCGTCATCAGCCACACCGGCGACATCTGCTTCTGGAAGGGCGAGATCTACACGTCCGTGTCCGTGTACGGCGGGCCGAACAAGGGCAAGGGCATGATCCAGGTGTTCGACCAGGAGCTAAACCTGGTGCGCGAGACGCTGCTCGACCGAGGGACGGACGGCATCACGATCCTGGACGGCGTCCTCTACCTCGGCATGGGATCGAACCACGTGCCGTCCAAGGAGGCGCACCGCGAGAACTGGGTGGGGCGCTTCGACCCCATGACGCTCAAACCGCTGGGCGAGCGGCAGATCATTGACTTCGGCTACGCCACGCACTACGGCATCCAGGACATCTCGAACGACGGCAAGCACATCCTGTGCGCGTTTTATCCGGCCGTCAAGGGCCAGCCCGAGTTCATCGTGTTCGACAAGGACCTGAAGGTGGTCCGCGCCGACTGCACCTATCACGCCTCCAACGGCTTCGACCGCCTGCCTGCGCGCTTCGGCGGCGACCATCCGCGCTTCTTCCGCGTCAAGACGGTAATGTCGCCGAAGAACAAGGCGGAGCCCAAGGCGCAGCGCAAGCTGTCCGTCAAGATAGACTTCTTCGAGTGGGTCGACGGAAAGGCCGTGGACATCACGGCTCAGCCGTAAGGCTCCTTACCGGATGGACAAATGGCGGAAAAGGAAAGGTCAATGAGATGCTGACAAGAAGATTCTTCATCGGCGGGCTGGCCGCCGCGTTTGCGGCGGGTCCGCGGAAGCTCTTCGCCAAGGAAGAGTCGGACTTCGACGACAACCTGCTCGTTTTTCTCTCAGACGTCCACGCGGGCGCGGCCAAGACGTGCAAGTGTGCGCGCAAGAAGTTGAAGGAGGCGGTGGCGGAGATCCTGAAGATGCGTCCGCTGCCGCGCAACGTGCTGGTGTTCGGCGACGTGGCGCATGTCTATGGACTGGGCGCGGACTACGATGCCTCGCGTCCGGCGTTCAAGCTGCTGGAGGACGCGGGCATCACCGTGACGGTGGGCATGGGCAACCACGATCGGCGCAGCGAGTTCGCCGTCCGCTGGCCGGACGCCCCGAAGAAGTCCCTCGTGCCGGGCAGGTTCGTTCACTTGGTCGAGACGTCAGGTGTCGGCTTCCTGATGCTGGATTCCCTGCAAGGGACGGACGATCGCGCCCAAGATGACTACGGACCGGTCCCCGGCGCGCTGTCGGACGACCAGCAGGCGTTCCTGCGCGACTTCCTCGCGAAGCGGACGAAGCCCGTCATCCTCTGCGCGCACCATACCGTCGGAGACCTGAAGATGTGCGGCCAGCCGCTCGCGCTCGTCATGGTCAAGACGCCCTGCGTCGCCGGATTCATTCACGGTCACAACCACCGCTGGACGCGGGCCTGGATGCGCGACAAGGATCAGAAAACACCGGAACGTGCCAAGCACGTGCTGTGCCTGCCGTCGAACGGCCTGTGGGGCGACATCGGCTACGCCACATGCCGCATCTTGCCGGGAGATACGGGAGGGTCGCAACTTGTTGCGACCGACAAACCCCCGTCGGGCAAGGTTGTCGTAGAGCCGCATTTGAAGGACTTCTGGCTGTCGCGTCCGGTGGCTGCGGAACGCCGCCCGCCTGAATGGGACGACATCCTCGCCGAAGGCCGCGCGTCAGGTCCGTGCACGTTCCGGTTATAGGGCGGCCTATGACTTCAGCCAGGCCTTGGGCGACAGGCCAGTGGCGCGCTTGAACGAATTCGAGAGGTGGGAGGCGTGGCAGAAGCCGATTTGCCGCGCGATGTCCGAAAGCGTCAGCTTGCGGTCCTTGAGGAGTAGCTTCGCACGGGCGATGCGCTGACGGAGGATTTCCGCGCCGACGGAGCGCCCGAGGCCGGACGCGAAAAGGCGATCCACCTTGAAGCGGGGGAGGCCGAGCGTGGCGGCGAGCTGGTCTGCTCCGTAGGGACGCGAAAGGTTGTTGCCGATCAATTCCAGGGCGCGGCGCAGCATCGGATCTGCGACGGCGCGCGTGTCTGTCGACTGTCTGGTCACGATGCCGGCCGGCGGTACGAGGATCGGCATTTGCGGCGACGGCTTGCCTTCCATGAGGCGGTCAAGCAGGGTGGCGGCCTCGTAGCCTCCCCGTTCCAGGTTCTGGTCAATGGACGAGAGCGTAACGGACTGGTTCTCGCAGAGGATGGGGTCATTGCCGATGGAGAGGAGGGCAACCTCCTCCGGCACGGAAATGCCCTGATTGCGGCAGACGGCAAGGAGACGCACGGCGTCGGCTTCGTCATACGTGAGGACGGCGAGGGGTTTTGGCGCGGAGACGAGCCGAGCGCCGAGCGTGCGCGCAAACGTGCTCCAGTTGCCGAGATTGACAGCGGGGGCCAACTCTAGGTAGACCCACTTCAACGGGGACTCTATTCCGAAACGTCGGCAGGTGGCGGCTAGCGCCTCGAAGCGCAACTTGTGGACATGCGTCCATCCGAGGGAGAACCAGGCGACATGTCTGAAGTCGCGCTCCGCGAAGTGCTCGGCGGCGAGCCTGCCGAGCGCGGCGTGGTCGCTTGTCACTCGCGGGAGTCGTATGTCGGGCCGGTTTATCGTGAGGTCCACCACGGGCGTTCCTGCGCGCCGGAGATGTCTGACGCAATCGGCCATGGCGGCGTCTGTGCGCAGTGTCACGAGCGCGCCGTCGCCGCGCCAGACGGGCGACTGGTACCCTAGGCGATCCTGCACCATCAGGTGCCAGCCATGCTCCTTCGCGTAGCGGGCCACTCCTGCGAGGCGCGGCCCGCTCATGGGCGAGATCATCACAAGCACGTTGCGCTGTTCCATGGCGGGCAGTCTAACATACCTTTCGGAGATGCGCAAGGGTGCGCCCGTATGGATAATGCAAAAATGTGTTGAAACTATGCAATTGCGACACGACGTCGGGTTTGCTATCATTCAACCCGTCGAGGGCACCGACCTATCTGGTGGCGTGCAATCGGGCATATCGCAAAGTCAAGCAGAGAGGATACATGTTGACCAGACATCTTGGAATTGTTGCGACGGCCATTGAATCTGGCCTGGAGGATTGACATGGAGTTCTTTTGCCTGTGCATGAGCCCTGCGCTTGACGCGTCCGTCTCGTTGCCCGCGTGGCCGTCGGACGGCGTCATATTCAAGGACGTGGCCGAGACGGAGAACGTGGGCGGCAAGGGGATCAACGTGGCGCGCTGGCTGGCGCTGCGCGGAGCGAAGGTGTCGTGCGGCGGGCTGCTTGGCGCGGACAACGCCGCGCCTTTCGAGCAGGAGCTGGCGCGCTGCGGCATCGGCGACGCCTTCGTGCGCGTGCCTGGCGCGACGCGACGCAACGAGATGATCGTGACGCCCGGCGGCAGCTTCAAGCTGAACCGCCCGGCCTTCCCGAAACTGCCGTCGGACTTCGATGCGCTTAAGGTCATTAAGGTCATTAAGGATTTTAACGACATTAACGACCCTACTCACCCTAACGACCCTACTCACCCCAACGCCCTTACTCGCCCTAAAGACCTTAAAGACCCTAAAGACCTTAATGACCTTAATTGCCTTAACAGCGCACCGCGGGTCGCCATTTTGTCCGGCAGCCTGCCGCCGGCCGTGCCGAAGGATTTCTACGCGGCGGCGATCCGCGCGCTCAAGGCGCGCGGCTGGACCGTGGTGCTGGATGCGAGCGGCGAGGCTCTGCGGCTGGGCGTCGCCGCCGGCCCCGACCTCATCAAGCCGAATGCGGACGAATGCGAAACGCTGGTCGGCTTCGTGCCGAAGACGCCGGCCGAGTTCCGCCGCGCAACGGACACGTTGCGCGCGAGGGCGGCGCACGTGATCATCTCGGACGGCGGTGTGGGCGCGTGGTTCGACGGCGAGTTTGTGGCCGCGCCCAAGGTTGGGGTGATGGATACCACCTCCGCCGGCGACACCCTGCTCGCAGAATACTGCTGGCGGGCGTTTGCGGACGCGCAGGAGCGCGTCCCTCCCGTTTCTGCCGAGCAGGGAGGGTCGCGCTCCCGCGCGACCGAAGCGGCTAGGTGGGCGGTGGCGGCCGGATCGGCCGCCGTGACGATGCCGGGCAGCATGCCGCCGCCGATCGAGCTTGTAAAACAACTTAAGGAGAAAATAAAATGAAAGCGAAGGCATGGCGCCTGTACGGCGCGAAGGACATGAGGCTTGAGGACATCGAGCTGGAGGCCGCTGGCGACGAAGGCATTGTCGTCGAGCTCGTCACGAACACGATCTGCCTCAGCGACTACAAGGGCGTGACCCTGGGTACGGGCCACAAGCGCGTGCCGCGCGACATCGCGACGCGTCCGACGATGTTCGGACACGAGATATCCGGCATCGTGCGCGAGGTGGGCACGAAGTGGAAGGACCAGTTCCACGTGGGCCAGCACGTGGGCTTGCAGCCGTCGCTCAACATCCCCGGCCACGAGCTGGAGACGGTCGGCTACGCCTGGCACACGATCGGCGGCGAGACGACGCACGTCTACCTGCCGTCCATCGTGATGGAAATGGGCTGCCTCCTGCCGTACGACGGCGACGCGTACTTCAAGTGCTCGCTCGCCGAGCCGATCTCGTGCATCGTCTCGGGCTTCCGCACGAACTACCACAACGCCTTCTGTTCGCACGACCTGGAGGTGGGCATCGTCGACAAGGGCACCATGCTCCTCCTCGCCGGCTGCGGCGCGATGGGGCTCGGCTGCATCGACATCGCCTGCCACTCGCCCGAGAAGCGCCCGCGCCGCCTCGTGGTCACCGACATCGACGACGCGCGCCTCGCGCGCGCCGCGCGGATGTTCGGCATGGCGTACGCGGACGGCCGCGCCGACGGCGCGGTGAATGGCGTGGAGGTGCATTTCGTCAACACGAAGGACATGGCCGATCCCGTGAAGGAGCTGAAGGCGTACAACCTCGTGGACGACGCGCGCGCCGACAACCCCACGTCCACCGGCGGCGGCTACGACGACATCTTCCTCTTCGCGGCGGTGCCCGCGCTCATCACGCAGTGCTCCGACCTGCTCGGCTTCGGCGGCTGCCTCAATTTCTTTGCCGGCCCCACGAACCAGCAGCTCATGGCCGAGTTCAACTTCTACAACGTGCACTACATGATGCACCACGTGGTGGCCAACTCCGGCGGCGACGTGAAGGACATGGCGGACTCCGTGGACTGGATCGGCAAGGGCTACCTCCACCCCGAGGTGATGATCACGCACGTGGGCGGACTCGACTCCGCCGCCGAGGCGACGCTCGACATGCTGAAGATACCCGGTGGCAAGCGCCTCGTCTACACGCACGTCAACATGCCGATGACCGCGATCGAAGACTTCGCCGAGAAGGGCAAGACGGATCCGTTCTTCGCCGAGCTCGACCGGCTCTGCTCCGCGAACAACGGCCTCTGGTGCAAGGCGGCGGAGGACTATCTTCTCGCCAATGCGCCCAAGGTGGAGATCGGCGAGCCGAAGGAGCTTGTGAAAGAGCGGATTATCCGCCTGGGCGAGTAAAAGAGCATCAATCATGTAAAACAACCAAAACAAAAAAAGGAGAGAAGCGATGAAGCTGCACAAAATCGTCAAAAAACCGACAGAGGGTAGTTTAGCGCTTATCTCCGCTCTGGCGGCCCTTGTGTTCGCCTCGCCCGCGCAGGCCGAGGACGGCTATATCGAGTCGGACGGCAACCAGTATATCAACCTGGGACATTTCATTGGGCCCAACACGAAGATTGAGTTTGACTTTGCCATGGCCGAGACGCCGACGGACAACAACAGCAGGCCGCTTGGTGCGCGTGGCGGGCAGAACTGCCGACTGTACTTTGGTGGCAATGCGGGCGAACACAGGTTTTCGTTCTGGATTGCGAGTACGGTCAACAGCAGCGGTCAGGGATGGAATTCTCCTGTCCATGGCGACACTGCGCGACATATTGCAGTCATCGACTACGGCAAAGAGGCCGGCAAGTGTACTGTTTCAATTGACCTGTCCGCAGACCCCGTCCACAACTACAAGACGTTTGACGACGTGCCTGCAACCACCGCGACACAGCCGCTCATCGTCTTTGCCGAGAATTTGGCGAGCGCCGGCATCTATTCGGAGCCTTCCGACAAGGGATATTACATGCCTGCCAAAGTGAAAGTTTACGGTGTCACGATTTCAGAGTCGGGCGTGGAGGTCAAGAAGTTCGTGCCTTGCGTGAAGGGCGGCGTCGCTGGATTGAAGGAAACACATTCAGGACTTTTCCACACGACGGAAAACCAGCTTCAACACCCGCTCGCGTACGGCGGCGACATCCTGACGGAAAAGGACGATCCATACATCTGGTCGCCAAGAAACGATCTCAACGCAACTGTGGAAAAGAACATTTTCATAGACACCGGCTACACCGTCATGGCCAATACTCGAGTAGAGCTGGACTATGCGATGATGACGAACTACGTCTCAAGCTGGACGGACGGGCAGCGTCCTTATCTGATTTCGTCGCAGACGAAGAACCAGAACAATTCGAGCCTTGGTTTCAGTTTCTATGCCGTGATGCCGGGTTATATGGCGTGCCACATTGGCTTTAAGGTCGTTACTAACACGACATACGGCATCAGCACGGCCCACAACGTGCGTCGTACCGTTTCAATGTGCGGAGACGGCAATCTCGCCGTCGTGACTGCCGGCTACACGAATCTCACGTGGAAAAGCAGCAACACGTTCAATCCGGAGCATACGTTTTCGCCGAGTAGCACGTTGAAAATCGGCTCGAACTTAGCCGGGACGGGACGCCATCTGCCCATGAAGATATATGGAATGAGAATATATGAATCGGACAACCTCGTGAAGGACTACGTGCCGTTCGTCGCTAACGGCGTGGGCGGCCTTGTCAACACGCTTGATACGACCGATAAGCTTACGTCCAAGACGCGCATCAACTATTCCGGCCTGGTAAGCGACGGCATCGTCACGAACGTCGTATTCGATGTTGGCGGCAACATTTCGGCCTCCGCACGAGAGTCTGATGCGTACCTTGAGTTCACGGGCGTCAACGGCAACGCGATAAACACGGGCTATGTTGTGACCAAGGACACCCGCATCGACATGGACTACATGCTCTGGAACACGAAATACAATAATCAGCAGTTCCTCTTCGAGCAGAGAGATGGAACAACCAAGGGTGGAATATGGGCTCGCGTTTACTATGGAGGTTCCCACATGTTGTCGTATTCGATGTGCGACAACGACAATGGAACTTTTCGCGGCAAAGCCTCTACCGTGAAGATCAGCAACCACAGGCAGACGCTTACTCTCGACAGCAGTGGCGATGGCTTGTGCCAGGTTGTGCGCGGAGATGATACGATCTATAGCAAGACCTTTAAGCAAGACGGCTACAACTACGCCCGCACGCGTACTACATGCGCCACAAATCTCTGGATTGGAGGCGAGTATACCGGGAACGCCCATGCGGCCTCGATGCGCCTCTACAGCTTTAAGATTTCGGAATCAGGCAACGTGGTGCGCAACTACGTGCCATGCGTGCGCAACGGACAGTCCGGGCTTTACGACCTTAAGAACAATACCTTCTCGCCGCTTGCCGGCGGCAAGGTGGGCGGGGCGACGCTGAAGGGCGAGGCGTTCCAGATCGCGCCGCAGCCGGCGAAGCTCACGAGCAGCAGCGGCAGAAACACCGCCACGCTGACCTGCCTCGCCGCGGGCGCGCAGTCCTACGAGTGGTACGAGGATGGCGTCCTCCTGCCGGGCGAGACGTCGGATGCGCTGACGCTGACCTGGACGAACGAGGAGCCGCATGTGCGCACCTATTCCGTCGTCCCGGTCTACACGGTCTTCGACGAAACGGTCAAGGGCGATCCCGTCGCCGCGGAGGTGGAGTATGCGCCGATGGGGGTCACGATCGTCATCCGGTAGACGCCGGCGCATCGTATGTAACTCGACCAGGAAAGATTCGGTACAGGAGAGAGAGGAACATGAACAGGATCATCTTCGGAATGGCCCTCGCGGCCACGGCGTTCAACCTGGGCGCGGCGCAGCCGGCGCCGCCGATCCCGCCGAACTGGGAGCCGATCTTGACGCGCCCCGGCGCGCTCGCGAAGGGCAGCGGGCACGTGCAGGGCTTCTGCGTGACGTCCAACGCGATCTACGCGACGCTCCACGACGGGCTGTACAAGTTCGACTGGTACGGGCATCTGCTGATGCACGTTTCGGCCGACAAGCACCAGGGCGACATCTGCTACTGGAACGGCAAGCTCTACACGGCGGTGTGCATCCCGAAGGACGTGCCGAAGCGCGGGCGCATCGACGTGTGGGACGAGAACCTGAAGAAGATCGGCACGACCGAGTTCGTGCGCTCCGCCGACGGCATCGCGTGCATGGACGGCGTGCTGTACGTGGGCCTCGGCCCGGCGCGCGATCCGGACAAGCCGTTCCGCGGCAACTATTTCGGCAAGTTCGACGTCGAGACGCTCCAGCCGCTCTGCGAGCCGTTCCTCGTCGACCACGGCTTCGACGTGACCGCCGGCGTCCAGAACATCGCGACGGACGGTGAGAGGCTCTACGTCAACTTCTACACGCCCGAGGAGGACTATCCCTGCTTCTTCGTGTTCGACAAGGACTTCAACGTGCTGCAGTCGCACGTCTTTGGATGGCGTCACGGCCTTGACCTCGTCGGCGGTGGCGAGCCGGGCGCGGTGAGGCTCATCTATGCCCTCACGATCAACTGCTGGTCGCAGGCGAGCAAGCAGAAGCTCGACCCGGCTCCGTCGCAGAATCTCTTCAGATACGCTGAGCTGAAGGACGGGAAGATCAATGACATCACGCGTTACATCAGCTTCCGCAACGAGAAGAAACGGTAAAAGAATGCACGATCCCCGACAAGCAACTGTAACGGCGCATCTAGTCACGGTTTGTTTTCTTACGCTGGCGGGCTTTGGCGCGGCGCAGCCGGCGCCGCCCAATCCGTCCGTCCTTGACGAGCTGATGCCGCGGCCGGTGAAGGTGGAGACGGCGGCAACGGGCGAGACGCCCGTTGTCCCAGCGGCGGCGCTTGCGAACGTGACCGTGATCCGGGGACCGGTGCCAGGGGCGCCAGCGGCGACGGCGAACGAGGCGTATATTTTGGAGATCGGATCCAATGGTGCGAAGATCACGGCGCAAAGTCCATTTGGCGAATGCTGGGCGCGCGTGACGCTTGACCAGATCGTGCGGCTCTCGGGAGGCGGGGAGGGCGGTCACGCGGGACGCGTGACCCTACCATGCTGCCGCATCGTTGATTGGCCACGTCTCAAATGGCGCGGGTTCATGCTCGACTCGGTGCGCAACTACCTGCCGCCGCAGGGCGTGAAGGACGTCATCGACGCGATGTCGCGCTACAAGCTCAATCTCTTCCATTGGCATCTCACCGAGAACTACGCCTGGCGCTTGGAGTCGAAGCGCTTCCCGGAGCTGCAGTCGGAGCGGGCGTTCCTGCATCGGCACAAGGGCAAGTTCTATACGCAGGAGGAGTTCAGGGAAATCGTCGATTACGCCTACGCGCGGGGCGTGCGCGTCATGCCCGAGTTCGACTTCCCGGGGCACGCGCTGGCGTTCCGCCGCGCGTTCGGGTTCAAGACGATGTCCGACCCGGGCGTGGCGGAAAAGGCCGCCGCGCTCTTCGAGGAACTGTGCGCGCTCGCGCCACGGGAGAAGATGCCGTTCATCCACATGGGGACGGACGAGGTGTTCAGGCGCGACGTCGAAGGGGCGCCGCGCGAGACGCTGGAGCGCATGGCGAAGGCCATTGCCGACGGAGGCCGCACGATGGTGAGCTGGGTGCCGGGCGAGACGTACAACAGTCCCGGGCCGCGCATCAACATGCTGTGGACGGACAAGGTTTCGCCGGAGAAGAATCCTGGCGCCTACTTCGATGCGATCGGCATGTACATAGAGGACTTCGATCCGTTCGAGCTGCTTTCCGTGGCCGTCTACCACAAGGCCGCGCGTTGGCATGACGCGGGCGATCTCAACCAGGGCGCGATCTTCTGCGCGTGGCACGACGGGTTTGTCGGGCTGCCGTATGAGAACCTGCTGCGCAACCAGCCCGTGTTCCCGTCGTGCGTCCTCTTCGGCGACGCCTACTGGCGCGGACGCGACACTGACCTTCCGCAGTTCCGCAAGCGCCTGCCCCGCGGCGGCGATCCGCTGCTCGCCGAGGCCGCGGACGTCGAGCGTCGAGTGGTGGCGCAGCGTGACCGCGCGTTGCGCGACCTGAAGCACCCGTTCCACTTCCTCCGCCAGACGGACATGCGCTGGAGATTGACGCAGGCGGACGGTACGCTGATTGCAACCGACATTGCGCAGGCGACAATTTCCCCGGGTCGCGAGGGCTGCGGAGCGTCCAACGGAACGGTTGTGGCCGAGACGTGGGTCAAGTCGCCCAAGGATCAGACCGTCGGTGCGTGGATCGGCTTCACCAACATCTCGCGTGACCACGGCCTGGTGTACTCGGCACCGCTGCCGGGCGTCGGGGAATGGAATCGCTTTGGGGCCTCCGTCGAGCTGAATGGGGAGAAGATCGCGCCGCCGAAGTGGAAACGGCCGGGACTCAAGAAGGGCGATCCGATCGCGGACTGGACGCCAGCGTGGACGCTCTACGAGGCGGACGAGGAGCCGTTCACGGATCAGGAATACGTGATGCGCGAACCGACGCCGATCCATTTTCGCAAGGGATGGAACCATGTGAAGCTCACGCTGCCCAACCCGTCGGCGAAGGAGAAGACGCGCCATCGCTGGGTCGGCACGTTCATCCCCGTAGCCGGAACGACAGACCATCCGCATGAGGTGCCGGACCTTGAATACGCCGCCAATCCGCCAGCCGTGGACGAGTGCGAGGCGAATCTGTTCTCGCGCATTGTGTGCGATGTCGGCGCGTTGCCGCCGGAACGGAAGTTCGTGGCGGAGTTGCTGTCCGACCGCATCGAAGCGCGTACGGTTCCCTCGGACAAGGCCCGGACTTTGACCGTGCGGTTCGTGCTGGACGCGGCGGTCCCGGACGGGAATGCCATGGTCAAGGTCGCTGGCGGACGTGCGGACATTTCGGCGGCGCGCTTCCTCGGCCTTGTGCATGGCGCGGGGTTGCTGCTGAGGCGCATACGGTACGGGGCGGACTCGTTCCGCATTGACGACGGCACGTATGTGTTTGCGCCGAAGAAGGGGCTGCGCATGGCGTATTTCGCACGGCACTTCCACAACTGGTACCACCATGCCTCTGCGAAGGAGCTGACGGAATACATTGACGACCTCGCGCTTTCGGGGCACAATGCGTTCAAGTTCCAGTACGAGTATCCAACGGCGGACCGGGCAGCGGACACGGAGTCCGATAAACGATTGTTCGCCGATGTTTCCGCGAAGGCGCTTGCCCGTGTGAAGGCGCTGGATTGCGGTTTCTGCGGAAGCGGCGGCAACAACCAGGCGCCGCTTGATTCGCCAGAGGCGCTGCGGGGCGTTCCCAACTCGGATCCCAAGCGCGGTAACCTCGGGTTCAACGTGTGTCCGTCCAGGCCGGGCGGCATGGAGTATCTGTGCGAATACCGGAAACGCCAGCTGAAGGAGATGGCGGGCGGCAATGTGGATTATTTCATCTACTGGCCGTTTGACGAGGGCGGATGCGAGTGTGAACAGTGCAAGCCATGGGGCGGCAACGGATTCCTCAGGTTGATCGAGCGCTATGAGACCCTGAACAAGGCCGCCGCTCCCGGCGCGAAGACCATCGTCAGCACGTGGGTGTTCCACGATGACGACTGGGCCGGACTCTACAAGTGGCTCGAGACGCACGACGGGGTCGATTACATACTCGCCGATTCCCACACGGACTTCCCGAAATATCCGCTGGAGCATCGTGTCCCGAAGAACATACCCGTGATCACCTTCCCCGAGATCAGCATGTGGGGACGTTCGCCCTGGGGAGGTTACGGGGCAATTGCGATGCCGCGGCGTTTTGAACGTCTCTTTCGTCAGGCCGAACGCATCTCCGGCGGGTTCATGTGCTATTCGGAAGGGCTGTACGAGGACGTAAACAAGGAGGTCGTCAACGGCCTCTACATCGATCCTACCGCCTCGGTGGACGACCTGCTGCGTTCCTATGCGGAATACTACCTGCCCGGGGCGGACCCCGAAGACTTCGTGAAGCTCTGCGGCATCTTCGAGGCGAACCACAAGTTTCCGGGCAATCATTCCCGTCCGCGTTTTGAGAACGTGCCGGAAGGTGATGCAGAGCTTGCTGCCTATCGGCAGCGCGCCGATGACGCATGCCGGATCGTCTTGCGCATGAACCACAGAATGTTTCAGCCGTTCAGCCAGTCGTGGCGCTGGCGGCTTCTCTTCCTGCGCGCGATGATCGACCGCGAGATTCTGGCCTCGCGCGAAGCGGCTCCAGAGTCCGCGCGCCCGTATTTTGACGAGCTTGTGAAAATATACCACGCCGAACGCCAGCTAAAAGACTGGCGCCGGACCGGCAAGGCCGGGTACACCACGCCGCACTATCCGGCTCCAAAGAGCGCTTCATCCGGCGCACTCAGTGCCGGCGGCTGGAACCCCGCCACCCGCGCGCGGTTGAACGCACTCATCGAGCGGAACCGCGGCAATCCCGACGCCTATGCCGTATTCGACTTCGACTATACGGCCGCCATCGGCGATCTGTCTTACGTGTGCATGTGGGAGATTCTGGAGTCGTTTGACGTGAAGGTGGACGACTTCCACGCGCTCATCGCACAGGGGCTCGATCCGAAGTACAGGGACGACGTCGACGAGATCGGCCGGCTGGCCGCCCAGCTGAAGCCGTTGGCCGGACGGAATCTCGTGGACAATCCGGTCTGGCGCGCGTTCTCAGCCCGATACTGGGGGTTCTACAGGCGTCTCTTCAGAGACGTCGGCGACTACGACGCCTATCTGTGGCGGTCCCGCATCTTCGCCGGCTACACCCCTGCGGAGCTTCGGGGGCTCGCCCGGCGCGGAATCGCGAAAGCGATCCGCCACGGGGGACTGTGGCGCGACGCCTCCGCGCCGAAGGAGAAGCGCGGCATCGTCTTCACGCCCGAGATCAAGGAGCTTTTCCGCGAGCTGCGCAAGGCGGGCATCTCCGTCTACATCGTGAGCGGGTCGTTCCAGGAGGCGCTGCTGGCGGCGACCGAGCCAGAATTCGGCCTGGGGCTCGATCCGCAGTGCGTGTTCGGCGCAGAGCTCAAGAAGGACGCGTCCGGCCGCTACCTTCCCGAGATGCAGGAGGGATGCGTCAAGTCCGGCGAGAAGCCCTCGTTCATACGCGCTCGGATCGCGCCGCGCCACCACGGCGCCGAGCCGATCCTGACGGCCGGCGACTCGATGGGCGACTACAAGATGCTCGTCGAGTTCGACGATCTCCAGCTGGCGCTTCTCTTCCTCCGCAACTGGAGGGAGCCGGCGTTGCATGAACTGGCCTCGCGCGGGGGGCGCGTCGTCGTGCAAGGACGCGACGAGGCGCGCGGCTGCTTCATCCCCGAACCGCGTTGCCGCGAACTGCGAGAGGCCGGGCCGGACGGCTGTTCCGGCGGAAATCCGTGAGCGTCATGCCGAAGTGGGCCTTGAAGAGGCGTTGCAGGTGGTTGCTGGACGAAAAACCGGCTTGCAGCGCGATGGCTTTCAACGAGGCGGGGGTCGCGAGCAGTTCCTTCACCTTCTCGAAGCGGACGTTGAGGATTTCCTCGAACAGGCCGTGTCCCACGGCGGCGCGGAACTTCCGTTCGGCCGAACGCCGTGAACCGCCGAGGAGCGGGAGGATATCCGCGGCCGTGATGCCCTCCGTCGCCCGCAGGCGGATCGTCTCGAGCGCCAGCCGGATGGAGGGCGTGTTCTTGGGCGTCCGGCGGGTCGACTGCCGGAACGTCAGGCGGACCACGCCGTAACCGGCGGAGAGATTCCGCGCGTGGCGGTTCGCCAGGAACTCGCCGATTATCTCGCCGGCCCGCATGCCGCCGCCGTAGAAGTCGCAGCGGACGCTGGAAAGCGGCGGAACCGCCGCTTCGCAGGTTTCCTCGTCGTCGTCGACGCCGATGACGCTCAGCTCGTCCGGCACCTGGATTCCCTCGCGCGCGGCGACGGACAGCACGTGCTCGGCCGTGCGGTCGTTGGCGGCGAGCAACCCGCAGGGCTTGGGCAGCGCGGCCAGCCAGCGGCCCAGCCGTCTGGACGGCGCCGTGCTTACGGTGGCAAGCCCCGTTCCGTCGAAGCACTGGCAGATGCGTCCGTTGAGTTCGACCGCGTCGCGGAAATGGCGCTTGCGCTGCTCGCTCCAATGGTACCGCTCGTAGGCCGAGACGTAGGCGTAGGCGGCGAAGTCCTGCGCCAGGAGCACCTTCGCCGCCAGCTCGGCAAGGGTACGCGAGTCGCAGTCGACGAATCCAACCTGCGGCGGCAGGGACGCTTGTCGGCACGACAGCACGGACGGGTCGAGGTCGACGCAGACGAAGGGCATCGTCAGGTCCGGGGGCGGCAGGGGAATCATCTTCTCGTGGCCATAGTCGGCCACAAAGCCCAGCGGATGCCAAAAGGAAACGAGCTTGCGGATATAGGCCGTGCCCGCGCCCGGCGGCGGAATCGCATGCTGGACGTTCCAGCCGCGTTTGGCGGCAACGGCCATGAGCCCCGAGAAGAGAATGCGGGTGGACCTCAGCATGGGACCGTGGAGGAATAGGATGGAGTTGCTTGATTCGGGCTGGAGTCCGGTGGTGATCATGCCGGAAGTATATCAGAAAGCGGACGTCTGTCAATGCGGAATGCCGCAAAATGCATCCTAGTATATCCGCAAAGCGAACCGTCTGGCTGCATCGGGTGTGGTAGAATACGCGGTGCACCGACAACTAGCAAACAGGAAGGATACGCCTATCATGAAACTTTCGTCCGTTTTCGGGTTCCTGGCCGTCGCCGTTTTCTCGGCGGGGGCGTTTGCCGACGTGGCGTTTTCCGGCGTGGAGGTCCGGTCCACGGCGCCCGGCACCGTGACGGTGGCGGCGGAGACGACAGGCGTGGGCGACGTCTTTGCCGAGTATGCGCACGACGGGACGCAGGCGTTCCGCAGCGTCAAGGACCGCTACGCCACCGAAGGGCTGATCGCGATGTGGGACGCCGTCGACAACATGGGAATCGGGTCGCACGTCCCGGACGCGACGACGTGGCGCGACCTCGCCGGCAACCATCCCGACATGACCTTCACCGCCGCGCCGACAATCGGCGCGACCTACTATGACCTCTCCGCCGGCGGCTGCGGCACGCCCGCCTCGGACATCGGCGCCGCGCTCAACGACGGCACGGTCACCATCGAGGTCGTCTGCAACGTGCATTCCCTGAAGAACGATTCAACGCTCTTCGCCTGCGTTGACGGCACGGACTCGTCCACCCACGCCGCCGGCAACCGAATCGCCTGGATCCGGCATACGTCGGGCTACGCGGTCGCCTGCTGCGAATACAAGGAAACGCAATACCATTCGAGCTGCAACGTCGATCCCGACTACGGCACGTTCAAGTCCTACGTGTTCGGGTTCAACCGGACGGACGCCCCCAACGGATGCGTAATCATCACGAACTGCGCCTGGGCCGCGACGGTCAACAGCGTCGAGAAGAAGAAGGGCAACGCGGCGGACGCCTGGTTCTCGCTTGCGCAGCGCGTCTGCGCGGCGGGTTCGAGCGCGGCGATTTCCGACCTTCGCATCCACTGCGTGCGCATCTACAACCGGACGCTCACCAATTCGGAAATGGCGGCGAACCTGGCGGTTGACCGCGAGCGCTTCGAGGACACGCCGTCAATCGACCTCGATCATCCCGGACGGACAGCCGTGGTGGAGCAGGCATTCGTCGGCACCGTGAAGGAGCCTGTCGCCAGCGCGAAGGACTACTACGCGACAAGCGGACTGATCGCCATGTGGGACGGCGAGGACAACCAGGGGACTGGCGCGCACGTCGCCGGGGCGACGACATGGAAGGACCTCACGGGCAAGCATGCCGACATGACCTTCGCGGCCGCGCCCACGGTGGGCGCGAACTACTACGACCTCTCCGCCGGCGGCTGCGGCGTCGCGGCATCGGACATCGCGGCGGCGCTCAACGCCGACGCGGCCACGGTGGAAGTCGTCTGCGACGTGAGCCAGCTCGTGGCCGACGGCACGCTCTTCGCGTGCGTGGACGGCACGGACACGTCCACCGGCGGCGCCGGGAACCGCATCGCCTGGGTGCGGTCCAGCCCGTCGGGTCGCGCCCAAGGCGTCGTGGCCGCCATGGAATACAAGGCCACGGCATCCTATACGCCCTATCAGAATCTCGACATGACGCTGAACTCCGTTCGCTCCTATACGTTCAAGTTCGGCAGTAGCGCCTGCCAAATCTACCGCAACGGCGCGGACACCGGAAAGACCTGCGAATCGAAGGGTGTGCAGGGCAATGCAGCGAATGCATGGTTCTCGCTGGGCCAGCGCATCTGCGCGGCCGGTTCCAGCGCGGCGATCATGCAGGGGCGCATCTACTGCGTCCGCGTTTACAACCGCGAGCTAACCGCCGGGGAAATCGCGGCCAACCATGCGGCGGACGTCCGCCGCTTCTACTCGGCGAAGAACATGCAGCCACTTGGATCGGTCGAGGTCGTGAACCCGGACGGAACGTCATCGTTCGGCCCGGATGGGCGAGCCGTCTTCCAGCTGACTGGGCTGCGCCCCGACGTGGCAAACTACACGGTGCGGCTCTGCACGACGAACGCCACGCCCGCCGTCTCGTCGTCCGTGACGTTCGAATCCGCCGCAGAGCGTCCGGCCGCTGCCTGGTACGAATACCTCGATTCGCGCAACATTTCGGCCAACCGCATGAACGGTCCGGTCATCGACCTCAACTACGCGGCCAACGGGCATGTCCCGTCCGTCGAGACCCGCTACCAGATTCTGGGCGGTGACGGACACGGCGTGTTTGGGGCCATCAACAGCAGTAAGGGAACGTACGTGATGCAGTTGAACGACGGAGACGTCTCCAAGTTCAGATACCGCCTCGACGCTTCGGGCGGCGGCTACGTGACGCTGCCCGAAGAGGAGCTGACCGGCGTGCAGGAACTGGTCTTCAACGGTTCGGCAGGGACCTACCTGAACGGCGATCTGCTGGACGCGTCGCTCGCCGGCCAGGCGGACTCGGGAACGGACAACTGGATCCTGTTTGGACGGAACATCGCGTCGAATGGTTATTTGGAAGCCGGCAAGGCGAAGGTGTGGTACTTCCGGCTTTTCTCGGACGGCACCTTGATCCGCGACCTCGTGCCGGCGTGCGGACCCGACGGCAAGGCCTGCTGCTTTGACCGCGTTTCCAGAACCTACTACCCCACCATAGGAACGAGCCAGTTCTGCCACGGGCCGGAAAAGGCGGGCGTCACGCTCTCGTGCGAACCCTATATCGATGGCGGGCGGATCAGCGTGACGGCCACCCGCACGGGGACGGCGGCGTCCGATGTCTATGTCGCGTATGGCGCCAGCCACGGCGGCGCGGTGCCGTCGAACTGGGAGCACTTCGAGAAGATGCCCGCCGGCTTCGGCGCGGACGAAACGGCGCTCGACCTGTCGGTACGGGTTGACGCGGAGTCCTGCAAGTACGTCCGCTTTCTGTCTCTCGCCGACGGATGGAGCGACAGCGTCTACATCCCCGAATTGAAGGTCAGAAAGGGAATGACGATCGTCATACGCTAGGAAACGGGCGTCCGCGCCTTCTCTGCGCGAGCCAGGGCGTCTCCACCCGGCGGGTGAAAGGGCGATCGACTGCGCCGTCGGGCAAGTTATGCTATACTATTGCTATGAAAAATACTTGCCTGGTGGTGCCGCGGCCGAAACGCGCGGCGCGCGTGTGGTCTGTTCTGGCATGCGTGCTGTGTGCCGTGAACGGTTTTTGTGTCCATGCCGCCGGCCTTGAAATCGGCTGGGCGGAGCGCGACATCACGCCGTCGCTGGACGGCGGGAAGAAGATTCCGCTGGCGGGGCAGTACTACGTCCGCGACGCCACGAACATCCATTCGCGCCTGAAGGTCACCTGCTGCGTGATGCGCAACGGCGACGAACAGGTCCTCATGGGTTCCGTGGACGTGGTCGGCCTCTGGGATCCCTTCACGAAGCGGCTTGCCGCGCGCCTTCACGAGCGGATCCCCGCAGTCCGCCCCGAAAGCGTCTTCCTCGGCAGCCCCCACAACCACGCCGCGCCTTTCCTGCGTCCGTGCTACACGGCGGCGGTGAAGGACTGGGTGGCGAAGAACCCCGGCCGGCTGACCCCAGACGAGTATGCGGACTTCGTCCTCGCGCGCACGCTGGACGCCTTCGAGGAGGCGTGGCGCAACGCGGCGCCGGGCGGCGTGGCGCGCGCTTTCGGGACGGCGCGGATCGGCCACTGCCGCATCGCGACGTACCTCGACGGCACGAGCGAGATGTACGGCGACACCAGTCGCCCCGATTTCGCGGGCATGCTCGAGGGCGAGGACGACGGCGTGGAGATGCTCTTCACGTGCGACGCCGCGGGCCGCAAGACGGGCGTCTTCGTCAACGCGGCGTGTCCCTCGCAGGTGATGGAGCTGAGCAACGTGATCTCCTCCGACTTCGCGGGGGCGATGCGCGAGAAGCTGGCGAAGCGTCACGGCGGGAAATTCCACTCCATCTACCATCTCGGCGCGGCTGGCTGCCAGAGCCCCCGCGACCTCGTGGCCGGACGCGAGCGGGACGGGTACAGCGGCTGGGACGAAGCGTCGGTCGAGGCGATTTCGGACCGCCTGGTCCGCTGCGTGACGGACGCGGAGGGCCGCGCGATCCCGTGTCCGCCAGTCCTGCGCCACCGCGTTCGTCCGATGCGCCTGCCGATGCGGCGCGTCTCCGCCGCCGAGACGGAGGCGGCGCGGCGCGAGCTCGCCGCCTACGAGGCCAAGTGGCCGGGGAAGACGGCGTGGGAAGATTTCCTGCGCGAAGTGCACCACTACGAGCAGACGCAGGGCCGATTCCCCTACGACTCGAAGCTCCACCCCTATGCCGCGATGGACGTCTGCCGCGCCGTGATCAAGCGGGCGGAGACGCAGGACGCGAATCCGTTTCTCGACATCGAGTCGCACATCGTGCGCATCGGCGACGTGGCGTTCGTCACCAATCCGTTCGAACTTTACCTCGCGTACGGCCAGGTCGTCAAGGCCCGCAGCGCGGCGAAGCAGACGTTCCTGATCGGCAAGTGCGGCTCGTGCGGCTACGTGCCGACGGAACGGAGCGAAAAGGCCGTGGGCTATTCGGGCGGCGTCAACGTGGGACGGATCGGCCACCAGGGCGGGTACATGTTCTGCGACGAGGCCGTGAAAGGCATTGCGGAGTTGTTCCAACCACCAACCACGAATCACTAACCACTAACCACGAATCATGAAGAAGTTATCCACATGTCTGGCCGCCTGCGCGCTCGCGGCGTGCGCGGCGCAGGGAGCAGATCTCAAGTTCCTCAAGGAACTGGTGGAGATCCCGAGCTCGTCCATAGACTATCCGCAGGTCAACCGCGCCATGCGGGCAATGAAGGTTTACCTGGAGGCCCGCGGCCTGTTCTGCTCGGTCGAGACCGACAACGCCGGGCGCGAGCTGCTCTTCGCGGCGACCAAGCCAGGCAAGGTCCAGGACTACGTCATCTCCGCGCACCTGGACGTCGTGCCGGCCTCGTACGAGGGGCAGTACACCTTCAAGAACGACAACGGACGTCTCACCGGCCGCGGCGTGGGCGACGACAAGGGCGGCTCGCTCGCCGTCGCGCAGACGCTCGTCGCGCTGGCCGGGAAGGACGTCTCCGTCGGCTGCATCTTCGGCGCCGACGAGGAGCTGGGCGGCTTCACGACGACGTGGATGGTCGAGGAGAAGGGGTACCGTCCGCGCCGCATGGTCATCGTCGTGGACAGCGCCTACGCCAAGATCGGCTACGCGACGAAGGGCCAGCTCATGGTGAAGGCCACGTTGAAGGGCAAGGGCGGGCATTCGTCCGCCCCGTGGAAATGCGAAGACCTCATCACGCGTCTCTCCGCGGCCGTCGTGAAGATCGAGGAGGAGTGGTACCGCCGCCATCCGCTGGCGGACGGCGTCGACCACTGGTCGGACGTCCTGACGCCCACGATCATCAAGTCGGAGGGCACCGCCCTCAACCGCATTCCGTCCGAGGTCTGGGT
>CACWSW010000031.1 GCA_902763655.1 uncultured bacterium | reverse complement strand
GTAGCGCTTGTGGTACGAGCCGTCCCAGTAGAAATAGTCCCTGTAGCGGTAGCTCGACGTCTTGAAGTAATCCTCGAGGTCCGACATCAGCGCGTCCTGGGCCTTCCCGTCGGTAATCGCCTTCCAGCAGTCTGAGTAGTCGCCGCCAGCCTTGCCTCCGCCGTGCCCGAAGAGCCCCTTCAGCTCCGGGCAGCACTTCCACGACCACGATTCGATCCACGACCCCTCGTCCTTGAGCGAAATCGAGTCCTCGCAAATCCTGAACCGCATGCAGAACTTGACATGCTTGAGGTAGTCCTTCATCTCCTTGGCCAGGTCGTCGAGGGCTGAGACTGCCGTGTTGTTCGTGTAGGCGCCTGGGGCGAACGCCGTAGCGCCCTCGGAATAGAGGTTGTCGTTCGCGATGTTCGGCTGCGGGAACACCATGCTGTGACCCGTGGCGACGGGACGCGCGGAGATGGCGTTGCCGCCGGAGACGACCGGGAAGAGCCAGCCGTACTCGTAGGGCCAGTTGACTTCCACGTGGATCATCGCGAGCCCGTCGTCGTTCGCGGGCCAGCCGTGCACGCCCGTCACGAAATAACCGTCGCTCTTCGCCTCCTTGTCAACCACTTGCGGATAGACGAGCCGCCCCAGGTCGCTGCGCTTCGCGAAGAGGAATCCGCCCCTGAGGTCGTCCATGTCCGTGACCTCCAGCACCTCCTTGCCGATCGTGGATTTCGCGCGCGCGATGCGCGACCCCGCGCCGTAGATCTGCCGCGCGAAGCGGGCCGCCTCGCTCTTGCCGTTGAAGAGGTTGTCGATCTTGATGCCGTCCTTGCCGAGGATGCTCTCGAACGCGCTTTTGAGAAGCTCGCCGATCTTCTCCGTGAACGGCTTGAGCGCCACCTCCGTGATCTTGTCGACAATGACTTTCACGAGGTCGTTCACGAAGCCTTCGATCCCGCTTCCGGGGCCGTCGATGAACGACGGCAACTTGATGCCCGCGACCGCATCCTTGATCCATTGCGGAATGCCCTCCGTGATCGCCTTTATGCCGGAATCGATCAGCGCATTGAACCCGTCCGAAATCGTCCGCCCGGGCGAGGCCCCGTAGTAACCGATTCCGCAAGTGGACATGAGGAACAGCGTCGCGATGTTCCCGCGGTTGTTGAACTTGTTGAAGCCCGAGATGGCCGTGTCGAGGCTGGAAAGCGCCTTCTTCAGCGGATCCGGCAGGGAACTGCCGGCGATGCCGGTCTTGGACTTCTTGGAGATGTTGTTCGAGAACTCCAGCCCGTCCGATCCGCGCACCATCACGATGCGCCCGACTGTCCACGCGGCGTGGTTCGCCATCACCTGCGCGTCCCAGAACCCGGCGATCTCGATGAGCGCGCTGCACACGAGAACGACGACAGGGACGATTAGGGCGAACTCGGAGAAGACCGACCCGCGCGGCGACGCCAGGCGTTTCTTCGCCCGCGCCATCCGCGCCCCGTCGTTTCTCGTCAGCCACTTGAACATGGAAGTCTCTCTACCGATTACCCTCTGCCAACCGCCAGCTCAGAAATCCTGCACAAACACGGCCACCAGAGTGCCGATGGTGATCGCGAGCGCGTACGGCACCATGGGCGGATTGCGGAGGCCCTGACGCTTGCGCGGCATTCCCACCATGAGCCGGAACACGTTCGCGAGCGTCGTGAGGAGGATGCCGTTCCACGCCATGATCGCCACGGCTATGACGCCGCCGGCGATGCACGTGTCGCAGAGGACACGCAACACCATCGGCCAGCCGACGATCGCGCCGACTGCCGCCATAAGCTTCATGTCGCCGCCGCCCACCACTCCGAGAAGGCAAAACGGGAGGAACAAGCCTCCCGCGATCGCCAGCCCCAGAGCAGAGTCCGTAAGCCCGACGAGGCCGCCCTCGATGACGGCGGCACCTACACCGAGCGCGATTGCGCCCAACGTGAGCCAATTCGGAATCCTCCTCTCCCTGATCTCGCCGTAGCAGGCGAAGGCGAGGATGAACGGCAACGCAATCCAGACGATCGGCATCAGAAGATCGGGAGCTTGATCATCATCTCGCGAAAGGCGTAGTCAAGCCCCAGCCCCTTGAAGAACCAGCTGTCAGGATTAAGCATCACGGCGGCAACCCCGAGCATGACGGAAGTAACGAGCGCGTATTCGAGATACACGCTCGCCCGTTCCGACGCGAGTCGCCGCCTGATGCGCTTCAACATTATGTCAGGGCGTCTTCTGGCCGCCACCACCCTGCTGCTGGCCGCCACCGCCGGTGCCGGTATTCTTGAGCGTCGATGTCAGATCAACGTCCTTGGTGGCTTCCGCGACGGACTGCGTCTGCTTGCTCTCTTCGCTGAAGAGCTGCTTGAGGTCTTTGCCGAAGAACATGGCCGCCGCCGCGACGACGATGGCCACGAGACCCGCCAGAAGCGCGTACTCGATGAACGTGGCACCCTTGCGGGGACCGAACTTTCTCTGTTTGCTCATTTTGCTTTTCCTTTACTGTTTGCGGGCCACCCGGCCCATTGAGAAAACCGCTACTTCTTCGGAGTGACCTCGGTCGTCTTGTCGGCCAGCGAGGAGAAGAAGTTGCTGATCGCCTTGCCGTACTTCATCACGCCCACGGCGCCGACGATTCCGACGAGCGCAATAAGAAGCGCATACTCCAGAAACGTCGCGCCGCGTTTTCTTTTCCTGTCGTCCTTCATCAGTCTCTTTCCGTACCAGATTCAAAACCCGAGGGCACAACGCCCCCCAGTCAGCGTAATTATAGCAAGTCCCCCCCCCTGTCCGCAAGCGCAAAAGGCGGGCTATTCCACCCGAACCCGGAAGAAGGCGTTGGTGCCGGACGGGAGCAGGTAGACGGTGCTAGATGAGGATCTGGACCCAGAAGGGACGGAGAGGACGTTCGCGGGCACGTCGGAATCGGGGAGGAAGAATTCGCGCGTCTTCCAGTCTTTGGCCGAGAGACTGTGCGCCTCCACCACCGTGTACGAGCGTCCGCCGACGGCGTTGAAGGCGAGAGCGGAGGAGGAGGAGGACGAGAACGCGGTGATTCGGAACACGTCCTCGGGATCGTACGGATTGGTGCCGGCGAGCGCCTCGGCGATGGTGGACATGCCGTCGCCGTCGTAGTCCTTGTGCGGGTCGAACGTCTCGCCCGGACGCCAGTAGTCGCTATCCTCCCATTGGGCCTTGAGCCGGGCGTATAGCGAATCGTCGATGCCGTCGCCGTCCATATCCTCCCCCAGTATGATGTCCACCTCGCGGACGCCGCCCGGCACGCCGACCTCGGGATTGACCACCACCCCGCGCCAGACTTTCCCCAGGTCGTCGGTCACCGCGATGTCGAGCGTCGCGTTCTGGATGGCGTACCCGTCCACCTCGCCCGTCGCCATCGGAATCTGCAGCGCGTAGTTGCGCCGGGAATCGGCGCGGAAGAAAGTCTTCGTCCGGGCGAGCAGGTCGCCGTTGGCGTTCGCCGCCTCGATCTTCGCCACACGGTTCGAGCTGAAGGCGTCGTGGCTGGCGTCCATCACCCGCCCGATGAACGTGTACGGGCTGCACACGGAGGTGGTTGCGGAAGGCGCCAAGAATGGCGCGGCGCAGAACAGAACAACGCTATAGATGCCTCTCATTGTCGCCTCCTTAGTTCCCGCTCGTCGAATAGGTCTTCAGCCCGAGCTTGATGTCCTTCACGCCCGCGAAGTCGAGCTTGCCGTCGCGGTCGGAGTCGATGCCGTTGATGAACGCCGATAGCGCCGTCTCGCGGTCCGCGCCGAGCGATCCGGCGGGAATGATCAGAAGCCATTTCGTGTTCCATGCGGAGCGGCCGACGAGCCGCGTGCAGTCAAGCGAATCGTCTTTCGGATCCTTTTCCACGTCGTCATAGTAGGCGCGGAACGACGGGTGCTTCCTGATCCGCGCGCCGATGTCGTTGCCGCCCGTGTTGCCGTCGTAGAGCGGCGTCCAGTCGGGATCGTCCAGCTGCGTGGAGCCGATCGCGAACGGCGCGGGGATCGTCTGGTCCACCACCCGCCAGGAGATCACGGTGCCGGGATCGCCCACGGCGCGAATACGGTCCTCGCCCACGGGGACGAGATACACGGACGGGGTCTTCGCCAGGACGCCGTCGTCGAAGCCCTCGAAGTGGACGCCCGCCGAGGCGATGTGCGTGGCGAAGTAGGTAGCGTCGAGCGCGGCGTCGCCGCCGGCAAGCTTCTGCCCGAAGAAGTTGTGGCCGTGGGCGATCAGCGACGGGAACGGTATCACGAGCCCGGGCTCCTTCTCCGCCGTAGTCCCGGCGAGCGGCTGGCAGTAGTGGCGGAACTCGGACAGCGCGTTCAGGTCTTCGACCATGTACTTGCGCAGTTCCGTCTTCCACGCCTTGTCGCCGTCCTCCTCGTCGTGGATGCGGAAGAGGTCGTGGCGGAGCGAGAACCAGGTGGCGTACGATTGCGGGTTGTTGATTCCGAGGCGCGGCTTGAGGACGAGCCAGTTGGCGTCCAGCTCGGCGAGAATCGCGGCGAGGCCGCCGTCGCCCTTCGCGGCGTCGGAGGCGACGATCGGATTGCCGTCGTCGTCGAACTCGCCGAGCGTGCGCGTGCCGACGATGCGCGCGATGAACTTCTCGCCGCTAGCCCGGTCGGTGGAGAGCAGGCCGGTCTCGTAGTCGTACGCCTGCGCGGCGAGATAGGCGTACTTCTGCGCGAGGTCGAACTGCGCCGAATAGCGCGAGAGCGCGTTGTTGCGCGCGAGGCGGAAGAACATCTCGTTGTAGCGCGTCTTGGTGAGCGCATCCGACGCCTGCTGGCGCGCGAGCGTGCGCTCGTCGATCGCGCGCTCCGCCTCGGCGATTACGGCCTCGACGGCCGCCTCCGCACCGAGCAGGGCGACATAGGCGTCGCGGCACGCCTTCGCGGCGTCCAGCACGGTGCCTGCGGCCGCGACTACGGAATCGTAGAATCCGTCCTCCTTCTCGTAAGCCTCGGATGTGAGATCGAGGACTTTCTCGGCCAAGTTCAAAGAGGTCTCCACGGCGCTGGCGCTGGCGAGATCCATCTTTGCGGCAGCGATCGTTCCCTTGGTCGCCAGCTCGTAGGTCATACGCCCAGGTGCGAGGCTCGCCTCGACGATCGCGCTCGGATCGGTGTTCACCGTCATGCCGGCGCCGATAATCTTAGGCGTTGCGCCAATGACTTTCTTTTGCGCCTCCTCGTTCAGGTCCAGTGCCAGTTCAAGGGCGATGATGCTGTTGTTGACGGCCGCCTCTTTGAGGGACTTGTAAGTATCATATATAATCCTGGCGGATTGCTCGACAGTCTTGACATGCAGCATGGTCGAGTTCCGCTTGACGACGGCATGGACACGCTCGAAGGCCGTGTTTGCGAGTTCCCAGTTCTTCAGGGATCCCTTGAACGAGCGATACGCGACCATGAACTCGCCGAGCTTGTCCTGTATCTGCCCGCAGGCCCGACGCTTGCCGGTTATGCTGGCGGGCTTCAGGATGAAACCTGTCGCCGACTTCTCGTAGGTGAGGGTAATGTAGTTCGCCGTCGCGCCGAAATTCTCGACGATGACGCCGGAGCCATCGCCGAACTTGGAGATGTCGCGCACGTAGATGTTCGTCGTGACCGACTTGACGTCCTCCGTGTCGGAGAGGCCGTAGGCCGCCGGCTCCATCCAAGCGTAGTTGTAGACGTCTGGCCCGTCGTATCCCTGCGGATAGGTGCCGCCCGGGCCTATGTCGCCCTCGTAGGGATAGCCGAAGAACCCGATCAGCTTGTTCTTGGTCTCCAGCTCCATCGTCTCGAGCTGGTCTTCGCGCGAGAACTGCGACTCCTGCAGCATCCTCATGCGCGAGCCGTAGAACTGCGCCTTGTCGAGCAGCTTGCGCGCGTTCGCGAGCGCGGTACCCGCGCGTTCGCGGATCTGCTCGAAGTGCGTCTTCGCGTCGTCGCCCTCGCCGATGGGCGTGATGTCGAACGGGATCGCGGCGGCGGAGAGCCCGAGCGGGTTGAGTCCCGCGTCCATCTGGTCCACCTTCTTCTGGATGGCGGGAATCATGTCCGCGAGCGAGGCGAGTTCCGCCACCGTCGAGCGGTCGATGCGCTTGAGCCCCTCGTCCGCGAAATCGATTCCGATGCCGCTTTCCCTCTCGGCGACCCACTCGCCGCCCTTGACAATCCAGGGGAGCAAGGCATCCTTCTCGTCCGCCAGTTGCGCCGATGTGGATGACAGCGCCACGCTCGAATCGTCCGTGATCGGGCGGACATACAGCGCAAGCCCGTCGGCGAGCGGAGAGACGAATTCGCGCTTCGCATGGAGGTCGGCGTTCGCGCGCGCGGCACCGTCCCAGACCCTGAACTCTCCGATCTCGCCCGCGTAGCCGTCGCCGCCAAGGACGACCTCTCCGCCGGCAAGATCCAGGGAGAATCCGAACGCGAGCGCAGCGGAGGCGACCATCGTGCCGGAATGGTCAATGAGAACGGCTTCCGCCGTGCTAGACCCTGTCCGGCGGAGGGCGACAAGCGTGTTCTCCCCGGCAGGAGCGACGCCGATGTCGACCGTATCCTGCGGACTGCCGATGCTGGCGGAATAATCGACCTCTTCGTCGTCGAACTCGACCATTGCGGGGAGGAGGAACGTCTCGTTCGATTCTTCGTCAAGATACTCGAAGTCCTTCATGCACCCCCATCCGTCGAATTGCGGGGGATTGGCCTCGAAGTCCGCGATGGACGCCGGCGCGTAGCCTTCGGGGAAGGCGAACGGCCCGTTCGTTCCGAAGAAGTAGCAGATGTAGCGCTCATCGCCGTTGTCCATGCGGATTTCGACGTAGTCTTCCTCGTCCGCCCAATCCACGGAGTTCGTGTAGAAGTAGTAGGCGCAGCGCACAAGATTGGTGACCGGCGAGAGCGCGTAGAGGGACGCGGAAACCATGCCCGTGGCGGGATCGCGCGTAAACGCGAGCCTCTGCTCCGTCGAATCGAGGGTGGCGAGCGTCGAAGTCTGGGCGCCGGATGCCGAATCGCCCGCACTTCCCGGCACGACCTGGAACTCGACGGTCCAAGGACCGTTCGGCGTGAGTACCAGCGGTTCTTCTGCGTCGAGACATGTCCTGATCGCGTCGCCGCCGCCCGTGAAGCGGTAACGCCAGTAGTTGCCGCTCTTCGGCTGCGGGGAAAGGAGCGCGTTGCCGACGGCCCAGTTGCAGAGCGCGCCGAACCCGCCGCGCGAGGCCCACTCGCCGTAGCCGAAGTTGCGCGTCTTCTCGCTGTCGAGATAGCCCGCGCCCGTCGCGCCGCCGTTGTCGCGGTACGCCTTGCGCGCGGTGCGGTCCACCGTCTCCGCCGCGACCTTGGCGACGTTGTACGCGGCCTTCGCGAACTGCGCCTCGTCGTAGTAGTCCACGTTCACCACCGCGTCAGCCACCGTCATCTCGCCCATCGCCGGCGCGCCCCAGCTGAAGTACGGGTTGCGGAGGAGGCGGTAGTAGCCCGAAAGCGCGGAAAGGTAGTGGCCGTAGGCGTCGCCGTGGCCCTGCGGGAACATGTCGGCCGCGTCGTTCTCGTCGATGATGCCCTTGTTGTTGCCGGAGACGTCGTAGTTGACGGCGTAGGCGACCTCGCCCGCCGTGATGCCCTTGGTGAAGTTCCACACGAGGCGGTTGTAGTAGGGCGAGAGACGCGTGGACGGCGCGTTGTCGCCGCTGCGGCCGCGCAGGAGCGCGAGCTCCTCGTCGAGAAGCGTCGGCACCTGGTTGTCGAAGGCGAAGAGCGTCGAGGAGAGCGCCCCGTAGTCCAGCTCGAAGCCGGTCATCTGCGTGTTGTCGAAATTCGCCCCGAAGCCGATCGTCGGGTTCAGCGCGTCCGTCCACGCCTCGTCGCCGAGGACGTTGTAGAGGTCCGCGAGGCGGGCGACGGCGAGCTGGAGCTGCTTGTTGGCGTCCGCGTCGTCGATGCCCATCTGGAGGGACATCGACTCGGCCTTGGAGAGGATCGTCTCGTACAGCTGGATGAGGCCCACGGACGCGAGGTTGTCGTTGTTGAGGGCGACGTCGCCCTCGTACGGCTTGCCGGCCTGGCGGATCATGGAGACCGGCGTCTCCGCCTCGTGCTCAACGAGGTCGCGCATCCGCTGCGCGAACGGCGTCACGTTGTTGAGGACGCGCTGTACCCACCCTTCCGCGAGCGCGGGCGGATCGGTCCACGCGCTCCAGTCGTAGCCCATCGCGGCGTAGGACGGGGAATTGGTGGACGCGGCGCGGTAGCGGACGGCGTAGTACGTGTTGACCATGTTGGCGAGCGTGTCGCCCTGGTGCCCGATCGTGAAGCGCGTGAGGCCGGCGGTCGGCTCGAACTTCGCCGTGTACTCGCCGTCGAAGTCGTTCGGCACGGAGCCGTCGGCGTGCGGACGGCACTTCCTCCACTCGAAGACGTAATCGGACGGCGCACCGGCGAACGCTTCGCCGTAGATGACGGAAAGCTGCTGGGAGAGGAGGTTGAGGGGATCCTCGCGCGTGACGACGCGGCCGGTGTAGTACCTCGGCACGACCTTTATGATGTGCATCGAGATCGGGTCGCCGGCGGCAACGTTCATGAGCGCGTTCGTGGCGTCGTTCTCGATGAGCGTGACGTAGTTCGTCGCGCCCATCGAGAAGAGCGCGTAGTGGTCGCGCGGCGAATAGTCGATGCGTTCCTCCTTCGCGGAGACCGCGCTGTGCGGGCTCGGCTTCACGCACTTCGTCGCGAGCGCGGCGATGGCAGTGCGCCAGGCGTCCTTGCCTGCCGTGGAGGCTGTCGCGTCAAGAAGCGATGAGAGCGCCTCGCGCTCGGCGTCGTTGAGCACGTTCACGTGGAGAAGCGACACGCCGGCCGAATTGTTCTCCTGCTCTCCCTCGAGCTTCAGGCACTGCGTCACGTCCGCCGTCGTGTCGAGGTAGAACCGCTTGGAGATCGAGGGCGGCAGGCCGTCGAACGTCCAGCGCCCCTTGCGCAGCGTGGCGTTTCCGCCCGCGCCCTGCTTGATGCCCAGGTCGGCCACGGCGGCGGCCACCGTCGCGTAGGTCATCTTGCGGAAACCGCTCGTCTGCGCCACCGTGGGGTCGAAAAGAACCGCCGTCGCGTCGCGCGCCTCTTCCGTCGCGGGCCACACCACGCCCACGGACTTGCAGTTCCACACTTCGGGCAGGCCTGCGGCCGCCACGGTGAGCGTGCGGCCGATCTCCATCTCCGGCGTCTCGTCCGGCCACCTCACGCGCCATGTCCAGGGATACGGATTGGAGGAAAGGACGGAAGAAGACGACGGCGATCCGCCGAGGAGCGACAGCCAGGGGATGGCCGCCCCGACGTCCGGCCAGCTCGTCCGGTCGATTGACGGGAACGCGAATCCTTCCTGCATGCGGTAGTACATGCGCATCGTCGCCGTGCCGGCCGCGCGCGCCCAGAGCTGCCCCTTGCGGTCGCGGAACGCGGGCGCCGTCTCCACCGGCTCGTCCCACGTGTTCTCCGCGCACCACGGGTCGTCAAAGAAGTCGATCGGGTGCGGTCCCGGAAACGCCTTGCCCGCCACGCAGTCCGCCGCAAGCTCGGGATAGACATTGTTCGTGACCGCCACGTCGAACCACTGCATCGCCTTCCGGCCGTTCTTCACGTACTCGACGAGGACGCCTGGGGCCGACGACGAGTCCATGTTCAGGTCGGCGCGAAGCGCCCAGGCGACGTATCCGCCCGCGCCCGCCTGCACGATCGCGTGCTCCTCGTTCGGGTTGTAGCCGGTCTTGTCCGAGTCGTTCTGCGCGTACACCTTCGGCGTCTTGCCGCTGTCCGCGCCGATGACGCCCGTTCCGATTGCGGGAGGCCCGTTCTCCTCAAGAAGGCATTTGTAGGCCGTGCAGGTCGTGCCGAGCACCTTGTCCGTGAATGTGCGGTAATCGGTGCCGGTCACCTCAAGGTCCTGCCCTTGGACGAACGAGAAACAACCCGTGAGGTGGTTCTCGCGCCCTGTGTGGACCTTGTGCATCTCCGCCCTGATCTCGTCGGCGGACAACGCCCTGTTCCAGAAAAGGATCTCGCCAAAGGTGAGGCCAGGCGTGGTGGTAGTGTCGTCTCGCCTGTTCCGTCCAAGGTCAAGCACGATCTCCTCGCCCAGCTCGCTCGTGCTCAACGACCCCATGATGGCCGACGACCTTTCCCCGTCGACATAGTAGACGGTCGACTCTCCGGGCTGTGACACGAATGCGACATGGTGCCACGTCTCGGGCGCGTCGGCCGCGACCTCGTTGTTTCGGGCGAATGCCCTGCCGTTCTGCGAGGCCGGCCTGACGGAGAATATGGCAGCCGTGCTCGGGACGTCCCGGTCAACCTTGACCCAGAACATGACCGTCCCGCCGTCGTCAGCATCAAAGTACTTCCGGGCCGGTATCGCCGCGGTTGAATCGGTTGCCGAGAGGTAGAGCCCCGCGTTGTGCGAGAAGACCGACTCCGAGGCGCTTCCGAGCTGCGAGGCGATGACGATCTGCGGCGTCTCGCCGCCCGCCGGCCAGCGGATTGAATACACCTGCGGCAAGGTGGGGATCGTGAGCGCCTTCGGCATTCCTTCCTCCAGAATCGTGGAGTTCCACCAGACCTCAATAGTCGGTTTCTGGTCGTTGGCGGTTGGCAACGCCGAGACGGCGTAGATGACAGACTCGTACGTGTTCGTGTCGCCGGACGCGATCGTGGCGGTGGCGTTTGTCGCCGACGAGTTGTTGGTGTCGGGCTTCGGATCGAAGTAGAGGTCTGGATTCCAGACGCGGTCGCTCGTGACGGGATAGATGTAGCCGGGACTGTTCGGGTCGCATTTAGGCGAGAAACCGCCCGCGAGACCCGCCACGGATCCACCGCGCAACGAAAGTTCAAGCCCGACGCGGATGTCCTCCGGCTCGAGCGTGAAGTAGGCCGTGTTGGTACGGAGGATGGAATGGATGGGCACGAACCAGACGTTGTCATCCGCAGTGAGCTTCAGGAGCGACCACCCTTCGCCGAAGGTGTTGAACGTGCCGTCCACAGCGACGGCGCGCGCATGGCCTTCCGGCTCCTGGTAGCTCATCAGCGTCGCCGAATAGTCGCTTGGCACGTAGATCGGGCGGCCTGCGGTGGCCGCCGAGGACGGAGCCCCTCCCATAGCGCCGCGCACAAAGACCGTCGCGTCCTCCGGCCAGTCGCACGCGTACTGGTCAAGCTCGAATGGCCAGTCAACCTCCATCTCGTCCCGTTCCATCCAGTACACTTCCATGTTCCAGGGGCATTCCGACGAGGGGCGGAGCGGATAGACGTTTCCGTGCTTGGGGCTGTAGGAGTAGTTGCCCTTATGCTGGTAGTAGTAGTCGCCGCGGTTGTCTGTCGTTTCCACGTACGTGGGCTGGGGGCGGAGGCCGGTGACGTCGTAGCCGCGTCCGTCCGGCTTGAGGGCGCGGCCGATCTCGCCATGCATGCGGTTGACCACCGGACGGCACACCTCCACCACCTGGACGTGCAGGAGGCGGTCGAACGTGCCGGTGTCGTAGTAGGCCATCACGACCTGCCCCTGGAGCTGCCCGTAGGCGTAGAGCATCTTCGAGGACGGGTCAATGTGGAGTCCGCTGACGATCATGTTGGTGACGACCTGCGGCATGCCGGCGACGACATTGGTGACGCTGCCGTAGCGGATCGTGAGGATGTCGTCGTTGCCGAAGAACTTGACGAACTTGCCGGCGAGGTTGATGCACGGGCTGTTGTAGGGATGGTCCGTCCAGTAGATGCGGCGCGGACGCCCCGAGCACGAGAGGGAGACAGTGTAGGTCATCGTCCTGTCCGTTCCGCCGGAGAGCTTCCACGTGAAGCGCACCGTCCCGCCCTTCGCGGCGAAGACGCGGTGATCGTCCTCGTCGAAGATGAACTGGTTGCGCTCATTCTCGGGAAGCGCAAGGTAGGCGGCGTAGGTGGCCGCCCAGTCGACGCCGTCCGGCGGCTCGATGACGTCCGCCAGGTAGTAGTCGGGCTTGGCGCGCTCGAACGGGAAGCCCGCCTCGGCGGAGGCGAGGGCAAGCTGAGGCTCGTCCAATTGCTCGACGCGCGAGACGCCGCCTGTCGTCGCGGAGATCGACATCGCGGCGAAGTTCGCGTTGGCGGCGAGCCATGGGTTGTCCGCAGCGTCGTTCGACAGGTACATCGTCGGCGCGGCCGGAATCCCCAATACATACGTTGGATTATCCGCTCGCGCCAGGATGGCTGCGCTCGTCGCGGCTGCAACCATCGGTAACAAGAGCAATCGTCTCATCAATTAAGCCTTTCTAGACGCTCTAGGGCCCCTGGAAAATCACTTCACGCGCATGATGAAGCAGAGCGCGTAGTACGGCGGACGGTTCTCGTGGGCCTGGTTTCCGCCGGCGGATGCGGTTGTTTTCGTCTGGTCTTCACTGCCTTTGCTGACGGAGTAGAAGCTGCGCTGGTCCTTCCACGAGGCGACGAGGTCATACGATCTGAATTTGATGTTGTGGCTGTGGGACGGCATTTCGCTCTCTAAGAGCCGGTGCTTCGCCTCGCCGCCCGTCTTGCCGATTGCGTAATCCGAATCGGATGCGCTGTAGCCGACGACGAACTTGCCGCTCAGGTCGGGCGTTTTTTGCCCGTTGGACGTCTGCCCGTTGCAGAGCACCCAACCGTCGGGGATCTGGTTCAGCGAGCCGCTCCACATGATGATCCCGCCCACAGGGATCGTGCCGTAGCCGGCAAACGAGCCGGAAGTCCCCGCTCGCACGCTGCCCTCCACCACAAGGTTCGCCGCCGTCAGCGATCCGACGGTTGTCTCCCCGGCCGCCACGTTAAGGCCGCCCTTCAGGGTCGTCCGGCCCTCGACCGTGAAATCGCCGCTCGCCGATGCGGCGTCCGACGCATGGATTGCGTACGGCACGGCGAGGAGTGCCTGGCGCGGCGAGATCTCGCCGGACGAATTATCGACGGTAAGTCCGATGTAGAGCGTGGTGCCGGCGTTGTCGGCCAGGACCTTGGCGAGCCCCGTGCCCGTCACGCCACTGATCGCGCTGCCCGCCGCGTCGGTGAGCGACGTGTTGAAGAGGCCGTTCTCGTCGAGCAGCACGCTGTACGCCCGGCCCCAGAGCACTTGGTCGCCCGTCGGGCTGTCGTAGATGCGGAATTCGATGGTGCGGTTCTTGTTCGCGGGCGTCGTGCCGCCCACCTCCTTGATGACGCCCTGGTAGGTGAACGCGGCGCCGGCCGCTTCACAGTGGAGGGTCGCGACCGCCGCGACCGCGAGGACGATTCCGATGACGAGCTTCTTCATTGTCGTGTTCCTTGTCACTTTGCTTCTGGCTTCGGGGCTTCAGGCTTCAGGATGAGGCACTGCGTGCGAACCTCGTGCCTATTGATCAGCAGAAGGCTCCACATCGCATTGTCATCCTCTATTGATCGCAGCTGCGCGATCCGGTGCGAGCCGACCACGTCAAGCGCGTGCCTGAGCGAGACGAGGTTGTTCTCCAGAGTGGCCTCGTCCGCGAACAGCTTCACGTTGAAGTCGTCCACGACCTCCTCGTTCCCCTTCGTCCATGGGCGCCCCGTGCAGAGCGGGATGAATCCGAGCAGCTGGTAGGAGAAGTTCTGCGTCAGGAACGTGGCTACAGGCACCTCGCCGTCGTTCACCGTGGTGTCGGATTTCCACCTGGCGATCTCCGAATAGGAGCTGCATCCCGCGAAAGCGAATGCGAATGCGGCCAGCGGCAACGCTGCAAGCGACTTGATGCTCATGTTCACTTTCCTTCCTTGTTGGCGGCCTTGCGCGGCACGAGAATTGCCGAGACGCTCATGTGCGACGAGCCGAAGCACGTGCCTACGGCGCCGCCGTAGCTTGGCCCGGCATACGACGCGTCGCCGTCGAAGTAGTTGACGTCCGCGAGGTCGCAGTTGCGGGCTTCGGCGATCTTTAGGAGCGCGGTCTGAAGCTCCTCTACGCCCACCTGGTCACGGAAGAACGAGGTGCCGCCAGCGATGGACTGCTTCCCGTCGTCCCACCTGAGGTCACCCGAGAAGAGCGGTATTGTCCAGAGCATGTAGAACCCGTTGGTGTCGATGAGCACGGCCTGGCAACCGTTTCTGTACGCGACGCCCCTTACCGCGACGCCGTCCAGCGTCCCCGGCTTGGAGTAGGCTATCGTGGCGCAGCCCGCCGCCATCGAGGCGAAGAGCGCGACCGCGCCGATCCTTGTCAGTGTATTCATGTCTAACTTCCTTTACTGCAGAATGATTTCCGTCTGCGGGCTGACGCGCTTTATCGACATGTCGCCGACAAGCGTGACCGGCCCCTGGCGCATGAGGTTGGAGAGCGTCCACCTCACAGTGCCGCCCTTCGTGTCCTCCGGGTTCCAGGCAGCCTCGCCGCCGTTCAGGTCGAGCGCGATCTCGATCCGGTTCCCCACCGAGAACGTCTCGGGCTTCACGTCGCCCTTGTAGTTCATGAAGTTGTCGCCGGACGGCGTCGCCGTCTTGAAGTCCCACTTCAGGCCGTCGTGCTGCGGATGGAGCGGATGCCGCAGCAGGCTCGTCGCTCCGCCGCCCGCCACCGTGAACTCGAACGCGATGCCGCCGGACACGGTGGCGGACATCCCGCCCTCCGCCTCGACGATCGGCGTCTCGGTAGGAAGGCACACGGCGCTGATGCGCATAGTCTGGCGCGCCGTCGCCGGGATCTCGGCCGAGCCGGCGTAGAGGCGGTAGGTGTACGCGCCGTCGTTCGAGGTCTCGCCAGCCGTCACCACGCGCTGGAGAAGACGCACCGTGCCGTTCGCGTCTATGTGGATAGGGAGGCGCAGCTTCACCGTGCCGCCTGTCTCCGTCTCGGACGACGAGCCCGGCGCGACGATGCGGTTGAACGCCACGTCCGCCACCCACAGCCCGCCCGGCCAGACCGTGTTCGCGGCCACGCCGGATGTCTCGCCGACAAGCGGCACATCGACGCGCATCTTCGATCCGCCGTCCACGTCCGTCACGCGCAGGAGCGCGCCGAACTTCCTGCCCTTCGCGCCCGTGTCGAACGACGGACGGTCGATGCCGAACTCGAGCTCCCAAGTCTCCCCGGCGGCGAGACGCTTGGTCGCCACCGGCGCGGACGCAGGGCCGACCGCCGCCCACGCCGCGTTGGTGAGCGCCACCGCCGCATCGCGGATATGGATCGCGCCGCGCGGCAGCTCAAGATCGCCGTAGGACGCCGACGTCTCGAGGGCGACCGCCACAGTGCGCTCGTCCTCGCCGTCGTTGCGGACGTACAACGTGGTCTTGGAAGAATCGCTCCTGAAGTCCGGCCCCGTCATCGGCGAGACGTTCAGGACGCCAGACCAGTCGCTCTGCACGTCGGAGGCGACGAGCAGCACATCGCCGTCAGAGACCTTCGTGGACTGGTAGACCTGCATGACGTCCGGAGCCTTGTCCTGATTCCTGCCGTAGAACTTGAAGAATCCGCCGTTGAGGAGATTGCCGTCAAAGCCCTCTAGGTAGTCGCCGGGCCTGACGCTCGCTCCCTCCTGGAGCGAGATGCCTACAAAGTTGTAGACCTCGTTCGAGCTTGTGACATGCCACGTCATGCGCGGCGCGGCCGGGACACCGACGAGCGATACGGTCGTGTTGGCCTCGTTCGTGCTGCAGACAAGGCACACCGTGCCCGCCGGGATCAACTGCACCTGCGATGCCTCCGGGAAGTCGCGGTGCCACATCGCGACGGCGTTCATCGACAGCCCAGCCGAATCCCAGCCCTGCGCGAACTGGCGCGTCGCGAGGAAAGACGCCGGGTCGTAGAATCCAACCGACTTCACCGGCCAGTCTGCGAACACCACATCCAGGGCTTGCGTCGGCGCCACTTCCACGTACACGGCGTTCCAGCCATACTTCAGCACAAGGTTCTGCCGCACGACGACTTCCGCATGCGCCGCTACCACGCATGCGAGCACCGCAATTACTCGTGCTTGCGCTTTCTTCATGTTGTTCATCCCAATTCTTTCGTCCGCCCAATCACCTCTGAATGTCGGTTTTCAGGATATTATACAGGTATTTGCCCCTCGCCGCAACATAGATGGCATCATTAAATGCAACTGCGCAGCAAAAGGCCCACAGCGTGCTCTATGGCCGCCCTGCGGACGGCTTCGCGGTCGCCGGGGAATATTTTCTTCTCTGTGGTCGTGCCCGCCTGCGATGCAAGCCCGAACCAGACTAGCCCAACCGGCTTCTCGGCGCTTCCGCCACCAGGACCGGCGATGCCCGTCAGCGACACCGCAAGATCCGTCTTCAGGAGCTGCCGCACGCCTTCGGCCATCGCCGCCGCGCACTCGGACGAAACCGCGCCCTTCGTCGCAAGCACTTCCTCCGGCACGCCCAGGACATCGCGCTTCACCGAGTTGTCGTAGCTTATCACGCCGCCCCAGAAGACGGCGCTTGAACCCGATACTCCAGTGATCTCGTATCCCACGCCGCCGCCCGTGCACGATTCCGCCGTCGCGCACGTCATCTTCTTCGCAACCAGAGCCCGTACGAGTTTTTCTGCTGTTGTCATGTAGATTCCTGCTTTCTTGCCTCACATTCTTCCGCAATGGGCGCGGCCAAGGCATAGGCCTTGCCGCCTCTAGTCCTCGGCTGGACGCCAAGCTGGACAAGCTTGCCGACAGCCTTCGCGATGCTCTGCCCCTTAGGCGCATCGACCAGCCGCCCCTTCGCGGCCTCATACTTCGCAAAGACACCCTTGAAAGCCTCCCCGACGGCCAGGAACTCTTCGACAAAATCGTTGGCGCGCTGGAGAAGCTCCTCGGCGGCGCGGATCGTGTCCTGCCGGTTCTTCTCCGTCCGTTCGACATTCCACATCATCTCGATGAGGCGCACCACTGGCACGACGCTTGCGGAATTCACGAACACGACATTGTGCCGAGTGGCATAGTCGCGCAGAAGCTCCCGTTCCCCGCTGACAGAGATCGACGCCTTCATGGCCAGCATGTACACCTCTTCTAGGGGAATGTACATCAGCACGGTCGAGAAGGCGTTCGGGACAGACGCCTGATACTCGGCAACGTCTATCTCGTCGACATGACCGCGCACCGAGGCGATGATCTCCGCCTCGGCGGCTGCGCGCGACGCCTCGTCTGCCGCACCTGTGTAGCGTTCGGCGGCGGCGATCGTGTTCTTGGAATCTATGATCAGCGAGCGGCCGCCCGGCATCTTGATGACGAAGTCGGTCCGCTTGGACTTGCGGCCCGTCTGGTCGTCCCTGAACGTCTCCTGATACGTGTAGTCGCTCGATGCGACCATCCCGGCCAGATCGAGCACGCGCTTGAGCTGGATTTCCGCCCACTCGCCGGTCAGCTGCGCATCGCCACGGATGGCGCTGGCAAGATTGTTGGCCTGCTCCGTCACCTTGTTCGTCTGATCGACAAGCGTCGTGATCTTACCCATCAAGTCGGTATGCGAGGTGGCGGACTTCTCGTCAGAGGCCGAGATCTTCGTCTTGAGGTTGTTGATCTCCTGTTTCAGTTGGGTCACGAGCATGCTCAGCGGATTCGTCCCGTCTTCCTTCAACTTCTTCTCGCGATCTTCGAGTATCTGCTGGGCGAGCTCCTTGAACTGGGCCGTCCCTTGCTCTAGCGTTTTCTGGTACTGCGCCTCCTTTTCAGCCAGCAGCTTCTCGCTTGCCCTCTGCGCTTCCTCCGACGCCACAAGCTGACGGGCGACGCTCTCCCTTTTCTCGCGCTCGTCCCTGACCTCCTGCGCCGATGCTTCCAGCTTCGCATTCAGCGCACGGATTTCATCGCGAAACTGCTCCGCCTGCCGCCTGAGATCGTCCGCGTCATCCTTGCGCAGCCGATCGATTTCGTCGCACTTGGCCTTGAGCGTGACCTCGGCTTTTGACTTCTCCAGTTCCGCATTGACCCTGCCCGCTTCGGCGTCTTCGCGCAACTTGTTCAGCCGCGCATACTCCTTCGAGGCGACATGCCTCTGCCACAGCCAAACAGCGATGGCAACAGGTACGACGCACAAAATTATCAACACTTCGCTACTCATCGTTTGAATTCCTTCTTTTCAATTTGTCAAGCCCGTAACGCGTTCGACAGTCTTCTGGCAGCAGGCGGCAACGGAGGCTTCGCCGGCGTAGAGACGCACGCTTCCTTTCGTGCGGGTGATGCCCGTGTAGAGGATCTCGCGCGTAAGGAGCGGCGAATCTCCGTCAGGCGGCAGAACGATCGCCACGTCGTCGAACTCCGAACCCTGCGACTTGTGGATCGTCGTCGCGAACGCCAGTTCCATCGACGGAAGAAGCTCTAGCCGGACGGACCGCGTACCGCCTGCCATGGGCAGATGCAGGCTTTGCGGATCGTCTGGCATCACCACGCCGACATCGCCGTTGGCCACGTCCTGCAACCTGTCGTTTTGCGTGATCATCATCGGCACGGGGCATCCTCGTCCCAGCAGTTTCTTGACGAACTCGTTCAGCCGCTCCGCGCCATACGGTCCATGACGCAGCGCACAGAGGATGCGGAAACCGTTCAACCTGTCGAGCGCGGTCTCCGGATCCTTGCTGTCCGCGAACGCGGCAAACCGCTCACGGCACATCTCCACGAACCCTGGCCACGCTGCAGGCACGGCGGCAGGCGCACCCGAAAGATCGACGTAGGAAACGACATCCCGCCCCGCGCCGAGAATCGCCATCGCCTCCGCGGGGTCGTTGCCGTTCACCGCGGCGGCGATGCGAGCGATGTCGCCGTCCGGCGGGAAACGCGTGCTCTCCCTGAGCCGACTGATGGACACTCCCGTCATCCGGCAAAGGTCGCCAAACACGTGTCCGCGCTCCACTGACGCCAGCTGGTCGACGTCGCCAACCAGCGTCAGCCGGCACCCGTCCGGCAACGCGTCGAGCAGTTTCGACATGAGCGGCATCCCGATCATGCTGGCCTCGTCCACGATCAGCCAGTCGACGGACAGCGGATTCTCGCGCCCATGACGAAAACTCACCAGATCGTACTGAGCCCCCAGCAGGGCGTGGATGGTTGTCGCCGGCGCCGCCGTCACGCCAGCTTTCGCCATCGACTCCGTCATCCGCGCGGCCGCCTTCCCGGTAGGTGCGGCCAAGGCCAGCCGCAAGTCCGGATTCGTATCCTGCAGATACTTCACGGCACGCGCGATCGTGTGCGTCTTTCCTGTCCCAGGTCCGCCCGTCAGGATCGAGAACTGCGACTTGCACATCGCCAACACCGCGTCCCTCTGTTCCTTGCGCAGCAGCGAGTAGAATTCGCCGTCCGGCAAGGTCACGTCGCTAGCCAGCACGTTCCCTGCCATTCGCCCGATCCGTTCGGCCACATTCCGCTCGTACTGCCAGTTCCGGCGCGTGTACAGCAGATCTCCGCTTACCACGAACGGCGCCGTCACGTCCTCGAGAGGCGTCCGCCCGTCGTCAACACGAACCACTTCCGGCACCTCCGAAAGCAGTCGCATCTCCTCTTCGTCAAGGCGGCGGCAGACGTCTCCCTCCTCCAGGTTGGCGACGGTCGAAGCGCAAATCTCGGCAACCTTCGCGTTTCCGCCGGTCATCCTTTCCACCATGTCCCGCACTGCATTCTTCATCTCGTCAACCCTCCAATCCCAATGCGGCGCAAAGCTTGTCGAGCAACGCCTCTCCCGGGCGGTCGCAGAACACCGCTTTCTCGCCGTTGAACGGAATCCCGCGCAGGAAATAGTACCGTACGCCGCCGAAGTTCCGCTCCCAGGAATAGCCCTCCCCCATCGTCTCCCTCAAGAAGCGATGCAGGACGGCGGAATACAGCAGGTACTGGAAGAAATACCCGGCCGACGCCATTTCCGCCGTGATGCCTTCTTCCATGAAGTCCGCCACGTGGCGCGTCAGGCTGTTCGACTTCCAGTCGACGACGTAATAGTAGCCATCCTTCCGGAAGACAAGATCAAGAAAACCCTTGAGATAGCCTTTCGGGATGGGACGGTTCCACCCCTCAAGCTCCTTCAGGAACGCGCTCTTCGAGACATCTCCTTTCCACTCGTTCCGCAGGATTTCGGCAATCGCCACCGTCGTTGACGCGGACGCCGACGACGAGAAGTCGAACTCCCATTCGCTGAACCGGTCTTGCCCTTCAATCTCCCGAAGCGAGAACGACGTTCCGTCGGGAGCGTCAAGCGGACACTCCAGCGCAGCCTTTACCATCTCGGCGACAAGCCCCGCATCTTTTGCGAATGCCTCGTCGCTGGGGGATGCGAGTCCGTGCACTGACAATGCGCGACGCGTTTCCGCAAGAATCGCATCATCGTCAGCGTCGAACGACAGACGTTCCAGAATCTCGTGCCAGCACGTTCCCGTCTTCGTGCCGCCCGGCAGGGCCATGACGCCCTCAGCGCTCTCGTTTGCATCATCGCGCGCGGCGGAATCGAAGTCGAACTCGTCGTCGCGCCCTCCATGCGCGCCTGGTGCGAGCGACGAATAGCTTCCCTTCGTAGGTGCAGTT
This sequence comes from uncultured bacterium, assembly GCA_902763655.1. GTDB lineage: Bacteria > Verrucomicrobiota > Kiritimatiellia > RFP12 > UBA1067 > RUG572. Next base: position 401 of record CACWSW010000031.1, on the reverse strand, counting down.
GAATAATGACGGGGCACCTTGGCGGGCAAAAGATCCTCCGCCTTCGCGCCCGAAGCCGAAGCGGAATACGGCGGCAAAGGTTCCTCCTGCAGTTCGTACGCGGTCCACATGATCGGCGCTCCCTGCGCGTCCTCTCCCGCCCCGTTGCGCCGGGCATTCGCCAGCAGACGGCCGAGCGGCGATTCTGGATCCGGCTCGGTCGTCACGAGAACCGTGCGCTTGGTGGCGCGCGTTAGCGCGACGTACAGCAGGCGCATGCGCTCGGCGTCATGCTCGGCTGCGGCCCTCGCATGGGCCTCGTCGTCCAGTGCGACATGCAGGTCCATGTTCGCGTCGTGGTAGAAGTACGGCGGTTGTACGTCCCAGCCCCTCGTCATCGGCACGATGACAATCGGAAACTC
>CACWSW010000030.1 GCA_902763655.1 uncultured bacterium | reverse complement strand
CGTGCGGTAGCAGTCCTCGCCGAGGAAGTCCACCACCGCGCAGTGCGGCAGCCGGACGAGCGCGCCCGCGCCCGCCTCCCAGACCTCGCGCGGCGAGAGGCGGACGCCCTTGTGGTGGCCCGGCGTGCGCAGCATCTCCTGGGCGGCGGGGCGCGCCGACGGATGGAGCGTGGCGATGGCCTCGGCAGGCCGCCAGTCCGTCACGCCGTCGAAGCTCCACAGCTCCTTGATCCACCCGTTCTCGTCCCAACCCTCCATCTTGTGGTCGGTGCGCGTGTCAATCAGCTCGTAGAGCTCCGCCATCAGGACGCGGTAGCACGCGAACGGCAGCGCGCCGCCGTAGCTCACCTGGTTGCGGATCGCGGCCGGGATGCGCTCGTACGCGGCCAGCAGCCGGTTCGCGTAGCGCTCCAGACCGTACAGGCTCTCCACGCCCGCCGCGCGCGAGTTCGCGCCGGTCTGCCCCGGCAGGGCCGCCGCCGCGAAGTGCGGCAGACGGTGCAGGCTCTCCAAGAGCGCCTTCGCCCTGAAGTTGCCGTGCCCCTGCCCAGGAAACACGCCGTCGTTCACCTGCTTGCCCAGCACGTCGCTCCGCCGGAACGTCACCGCCCCGTCCGTGAGACGCGTCACCAGGTCGCACTCGGCGTCGTCCAGCGACGCCGTGCCGTGCTCGATCACGAACACGGTGCCGCCGGCGTCCTTCGGTCGGAACCCCTGGTTGCACAGCACGTCCGCCACGGTCGCCTTGAAGAGCGCCTTGCCCAGACCCTCGCGGCTCTGGTCGTCGCGGAGGATCTGCGGCTTCACGCCCCAGCTCACCAGGTGGGTGCTTGCACGGTCGATGCAGCGGAACTGCAACGGCCTCACGAGCCGCGCGTTCACGCCCGGCACGGACACCATCAGGTCGTCCCACATGTCGTCGAACTGGTACTCCGCGCCGACGGGCATTCCGACCCGCGTGGAGTACACCGGCGGCGCGAACTGACGCGCCGCGACCGCGCCCCGCGTGGCGTTCGCCCGCTCGTACGACGAGAGCGGGTACTTGCGCTGCAGGTTCTCGTAGTGCCAGCCCGGCGGGATCCAGTCCGCCGGACACCTCATCGGCAGGGGGGCGCGCGGGTACTTCGCCCGCCACACGTCCTCCCATGTGCCGACACCCTCGATGTGCTTGCCCGACCTCAAGTCGCGCAGGAGCGCCGCGTGGCCCTGGCGGCCCGAGCGCTGGTTCCTCTCGGCGTACGCCTTGTACGCGTTGCCGAGCGCGTCGTCGCGCGGCCCGGCCATCCGAGGAACCTTCGCCCAGTTCACCAGAACCGTCCAGGACTTCCCCGCGTTGATCCAGGCGTAGTACTTCTTCTGGATCGCGCGCGGGCTCTTCCACCCCTTCACGCCGGGGTGGATGATAGCCTGGCGGCGGCACTCCGCGAACTTCGAGTCGGCACGGTCCACCGCCTCCATCGCGTCCTGCCAGTCGAGGACGCTCTTGCGCTCCTCCACCGGCAGCATCGCGAAGTCGGGCGTGTTGACGAGTGTCATCTTCATGGTCCGCCGATCTCCTACCTGACCGCGTTTTCCTCGCGGCTGCGCAGCTCGTCCTTCACGAGGCCCGTCACAAGGACGAGCTCCGCGCGGAACTTCTCCAGGTCGTCCGTCTCCAGCGCCTTCCAGGTGAGCGGGTTGTCGCTCCAGTCGCGCAGGTTGTCCGCGAGCTTGGCCGTGTAGTCGCGCCACGCGGCGGCCTTCTCGGATGCGGTGAGCGGCTTCGCCTTCGGCTTCTCGGCCTCCGGCCTCTCGCCGGCGGCCATCAGCACGAGCGCGTTCATCACGCGGTTGCCCTCCGCCTCGGCCTTCGCAACGCCGCGCACCGGCAGCGCCTTGCGCTGGTCTGCCGGCAGCGCGGCCTGCGCCTGGAGCGCCTTCACGTCCACGCGCATCATCTTGTCGTACACCCGCCCCGCGGCCAACGACACCTGCTCGCAGAACTTCCGCCCCTGCTGCATGTAGCGGAAGAGGGTTGACCGCGACTTGCCGGGGAACATCTCGATCATCCGCGCCTCCCACATGCCGTGGGCGTTCATGTCGCGGAAGTTGCACAGGCCCACGCCCGCGCGCACACGGCAGAACGCTCCCAGCTCCGCGTTGCGGATATCCTCCGCGATCTGCGCGGCAATCGCCTTGTCGTCGGGCATGACCACGGGAGTGACGACCTCGACCGGCACCACTTCGCCCTTGCCCTTGCTCTTCGCTTGATTCTTAGACATGATTTTTGGTATCCTTTCTTTTTACAGGTTCTCGACCTTGGGTTCGACCGTGAGACGCTCCGTCTGCTCGATCCGCAGACCATGCGCCGCGAGCTCCGCGTCGTCGAACGCGGCGGCCTTCACGGCGTCCTTGTCAAGCGACACCTTGACGCGCACAAACGACTTCCACGCCGGATCGTCCTTCGCCGCCTTGATGATGTCCGCGTCCTCCCATTTGACGTTGAGCGGCTTCAGCGACGGCGCGCCGAGACGGAGGAAGTACTGGCACAGCTCCGTCTCGCCGGTCTTGGTGCCCTTGGGGAACACCTCGTCGCGGTGGTCCTTCGCGTAGGCGTCGCACAGGCCGAGCATCCCGGCGGCCTCCGTCTTCATCTGCTCGATCGTCTTGTTTCGCTCGTCGAGGATCTTCTGGACCTCCTTGTCGCGGGCCAGCTCCTCCTTGCGGATCGCAAGCACCTGCTTCGCGATCAGGTTCACGGCGGCGCGGAACTCGTCCACGCTGCCGAACGTTTCGGCTCTCATCTTTGTCTTTGCCATAATGGCTCCTTTTCGGTTTTGGTGTTTGGTTGTCTACAGGCCCACGTTGGAGCGCCTCAGGCGAAGCTCCTCCAGCGTGAGAAATTTCGAGCGCGCCGCGTCGTAGGGGCGCGCGGATCGGACGATCGGGCGCGCGTGGAGGCGCGCCGCGGCGTCCGACCTGCTCGCGTACGCCGCGAGCAGGGTGCCGTCCGAGACCATGTACTCGACCTGCCGCTCGGACACGTGCAGGAACGCGGCGGCCTCCGGGACGGTGCAGGTGGCCTTGTCGGGCAGTCCCTCCAGGAGGACCGCCGCCGCCTCGTGCTGGGGCGCAGCCACGGCGCCCGGCGCGAGGAGCTCGGGGAAGAGCTCGCCCTGCTCGGTCATGGCATCCTCCTCGGGGAGACGCCCGCCCGCACCAGTGCGCGGGCCAGCGCCGCCGACGGCTTGCGCTCGCCGGCGAGGACGCGGTGGACGGTCGAGGGCGACACGCCGACCGCGCGCGCCAGCTCGCTCTCGTTGTAGCCGCTCGCGCTCGGGCGCGGCGACCGGCGGTGATTGGGGCCTTGTGCCTTGTGCCTGGTTCGCTTCATCGTTCTGGCTCCTGTTCGGCGTGGTAATACGAGGGGTTCCTTTCGAGGAGAAATTCGAGCGCGCCGTCCGCGTTCGTCAGCGGACTGGTGAGGACTTCGATCAGGTCGGCGGCGAGGCGCATGTCGTGATAGGTGCGTCCGTGAAGAGGCACGGCGTCAAGCTTCAGCCGACGCGCCAGCTCGGCACATGAGGCGGGCGGATTCATCGCGCCCCCAGGAAGTCGAGCAGCACGAGCACGAACGGCAGCGCGCAGATGGCGTAGAACATCCAGCTTGGAATGTCGCTGTCCCCGTTCTCGCAGATGGTGTGTGTGAAGATTTCGTTCATGTCATACTCCTTCTTTCTTCGGCGTGTCGCGGTAGATCGCGGCGAAGCGTCCCCAGTTCTGCGGCGGCTTCGCGCTGAATGTGACCTCATGCTCGAGCCTTTCGGCCTGGAACACGCGCAGCGCGGTCACGTCGTGCTTCCCCGCGTAGTCCTCCAGTTCGTCCAGCTTGATGCCGGGGAGGTTGCGCGTGAAACACTTGTTTGTCTTGACCATCTCCCACACGTCAATCCACGTGCCGGTCACGGAGGCACAGAACACGATCCGTCCGGTGATCTTGGAGACGGGCGCCGACTCGTAGATGTAGATCTGCTTGTAGATCGGCGGCGGCGCCTTGCGAAACTCCCAGTTCTTCCTGCCCTCATAGATCGCCTTGGCGTACTTCGGCTTGATCGACATCACGATCACCGCCGGGCGCGCCTTGCGGTACTCGGCGCGAAGCTTGCGCCGGATGTCTGGGTGCGTCGCGAGGAACAGCTGGTTCATCTCGTTGATTGGTAGCATCACTTCCCTCCATTCGATTTTGCAAACATGTCCATGAGGCATGAGGCGCCAAAGTAGCACGCGAAAGCGAGAGAGTGCCCTAGAACACTCGCGCCATAGTGCCCTGCATCCCAAAGTATCATGCCAGCGTCAGCGAGATTAACCCCAATTGCCACCACTGCAATTACAGACGTTTTATAAAGAATGCTCTTCATCACTTCCCTTCCTTCGCGTAGTTGCGGCCAGATTCAAACATGTCGATTGCCTGTTCGAGCCAATAGACGGCCGTTGACAGGCATTTTAGACCGGCGTTGATCATGGTGCCGGAATCGCTCGGCTTCTCGGCCCTGTCCTCGTAGCGCGACAGCGTCTGCCGGGCGTTCGCGATCGTCGTCTTGCTGCGCTTGAGAGCGCCAATCGCTTGCGACAGCGTGGCGACTTCGGCCAACGTCATCGGCGGACGGTTGGGGTCGAGGTGCCAGCGATGCCTCTCGTACAGATTTACCATCACTTGCCTCCCTTCGTGCGGATGCCCTGGCTGCGGCGGTAGCGCGCCTTTTTGCGGCGCTCCTTCTGCGACACTTTGCGCGGGGGCGGCGGAGGCATCCATTCAAACTTGACCACTGGCTCCGTGGTGATCGGCGAGTACACGCTGATGGTCTGTCCTTCCATCACTTCCCCTCCTTCCCATTGGCCGGCTGAGACGCCAAACGCGCCGCCTTCGCCGTCTCGATCGCGTTCCGGGCCGCAACATACGCCGCCCATTCCTTCGCTGCTTCGCTCATTCTTGCGTATCCTTTCTTGTCGGTTTTCATGGTTTTTGGTATCATGCAGCCTGTTGTGCCGCACAACGGCGCGTATTATACAGAATGTATAAGCGGGCCGTCAATACAGAATGTATAAAATTTTTATGGAGCGAAAAGTTGAGAATCCGTTCGCAGCGATCCTGCGGATATTGAGGGGCGACGCGCCGCAAGGCGTGTTCGCTGAAAGGCTTGGCCTCAAGCAAGCCATTTACTCGCACTACGAGAATCGACGACGAGAACCGAGTCTTGATGAACTGTGCCGAATCGCTCGCACGCTCGGCACGACGCCAAATGTCTTGCTCGGCTTCGAAGCGCCGTCCTCGCCCGGCACGGCGGTGACGACCGGCGCGAACTCGCCGATCATCTCCGGCAACGGCAACAGCGTGACCATCGCCACGCCCGCGACAAAGCGCCGCCGCAAGTGACCGTTCCTTCAAAAGTCTCACGGTGAGACTTTTCGCCCGTCCCTCTGCAAGCCGCTTGCAGAGGGTTTGCTTTTCTCCAAAAGTCTCACAGTGAGACTTTTCGCGCATCGCGCCGAAAGCCTTGCGCAATGGGCGTTTTCGTCAAAAGTCTCACAGTGAGACTTTTCGCGAGTGCCGTTTCCGGGAGTCTCTCGTTCCTCCAAAAGTCTCACAGTGAGACTTTTCCTCGCGTCTGCGCGCGCGCGCGCGCGAAAAGACCGCGCACGCAGCGCACGGAAGAGAAGATTTCTTGACGCCGATTCCGTATACTGCCCACCGTCGCGGCGCGGTGGGTTTACGGTCCCGCCGTCCGGGCGGTCTCGGGCCTTGCGTATCAATCCTTCCCGCCGCCGCCCGCCGCGACGCCATCTTGAGTTAAGAGTTGAGAGTGAAGAGTTGAGATGAACGAACTGATGACAGTGCCGCCTGTGCAGATCGGGGCGTGGCTCGCGTGCCTCGCCTTCACGGTCATGCTCGCGAACGGCCTCGTGAAGCTCTGGGCCAGCGTGCGCGGCAGGCCCGCGCCGGGCGAGCTCTCCGAGCGCATCACGAAGACGGAAGCCGTCCTCGACGAACACACCCGCCGCATCAAGGCGCTCGAGAAAAACGACAAAGACCTCCGCGAACTCATCCTTGCCGAAAACGGGAAGATATACGATCGGCTGAATGATGTCGCGGAGGCCCTTCACTCTTTGAGAGGCAAGGTTGACGTGCTGCTTGCGAAAGGATCCCAAACATGAAGGTGACGCTTGAACTGAAGAAGACGATCCTGCGCGTGCTGCAGGAAACGGGACGCCGCCCGCTCTCGCCGGAAGCCCTTGCTACCTACGCGAACGCGCAGATGGACGCGCCGGTGACAGCCGAGCAGGTGCGCGCCGCGCTCGCGGAGCTGGAGCAGCTCGGCATGGTGCGCCGCCAGGCGTCCGTGCTGGACCCCACCGCGCTCACGTGGCGCGCGACCGAGGCGGGCATGAGGGAAGAGGTTTGAAAGTTTGAGAGTTTGAGAGTTTGAAGGAATGCGCAAGCCGAATGTACAGAGCCCGCTTGACAGGCTGGACGACGCGAAGCAGCACAAGCTCTACGAGATGCTGAAAGGCGCGTCGTACGAGGAGGCGCTGCCGAAGGTGCGCGCCGAGTTCGGCGTGCGCACGACGGTCTCGTCGCTCNGAAGCGGCGCGCGCCGCTGGAGACGCTGCGCGAGAACGTGTACGCCTCGGCGGCGTTCGAGGAGTCGGAGGACGTGCAGGCGCTCGACAAGCGGAAGCGGTCTGCCGTGGTGAGCGCGATGTGGGAGGCGCTGACGGCGAAGGACACGAAGAGCATCGTGTCGCTGGGCCGTCTCCTGGTCTCGATGGACGCGGGCCGCCGCGACGAGGAGGCGCAGCGCCTCGCCCGCGAGAAGTTCGAGGCCGCCGAGCGCCGCGCGGCCCAGGCGAAGGACACGCTCGCCGACAAGAAGCTTACGGACGCGGAGCGCACCGCCCGCCTCAAGGAGATCTACGGGATATGACGAGCCCCGTCCAGCTGCTGAAGACGTACCAGGATCGCGTGTACCGCGACCCGTCGCGCTTCATCGCCTGGATCGCGGGCCGCCAGATCGGCAAGAGCTTCACGGGCGCCATGCGGGGGGTCGCGCTCTGCGACCTGACTCCCCGGCGCGACTTCCTGATCGCGTCGCCGTCCGAGCGCCAGTCGCTGGAGGCCGTCGAGAAGTGCAAGCAGCACATCGAGGCGTTCCAGACGTGCAAGGTGGCGGAGGAGATCGTGGAGCGCGACGCGCCGGGCGCGCTGATGAAGAGCGCGACCATCATCTTCGAGAACTGCAGCCGCATCATCGCGGTGCCGGGCAAGCCGGACACGGTGCGCGGCTACTCGGCGGACATCTGGATGGACGAGTTCGCGTTCTTCGAGGATCCCGCCGCCACGTGGAAGGCGATCCTCCCGTCCATCTCCAATCCGCTGAAGGGCCTCAAAACTGCGTTCCTCACCTCGACGCCGAACGGCAAGAGCGGACGCGGGAAGCGGTTCTACGACATCGTCACCAACAAGGGCGCGATCGACCCAGAGCAGATGCCGCCCCAGTACATGGCGGGCGCGTGGAGCATCCACCGCACGCCGATCACGCTCGCGGCGCCGGAGCTCGGCATCGACCTCGCGGAGATGCAGGCAGCGGTGGACGACGACGAGACCTGGAAGCAGGAGTTCCTCGCGCTCTTCATCGACGGCTCGGCGGTGCTGCTGCCGTACGACCTCATGGCGAAGTGCGAGAGCGCGGAGGCGTCGCTTTCGATCACGCCCGAGGAGATGGAGGGGCGCGGGCCGTGGTATGCGGGAATCGACTACGGCCGCACGAGCGACCCGTCGGTGCTGTGGCTCCTGGAGCAGGTGGGCGACGTTTTGTGGACGCGCGCCGTGAAGGTGCTGAAGAACGAGAACACGGTGGACCAGTTCAACGCGTGGAGTCCGTACGTGGAGCGGTGCGCCCGCGTGTGCGTGGACTACACCGGCCCCGGCGTGGGGTTCGGCGACATGCTGGAGAAGAAATTCACGGCGTGCCGGAACACGGGCGCGCAGTTCGGCGGCGAGAAGGTGGAGCTGTGCACGTTCTCGCGTCCGTTCAAGTGCGACATCTTCCCGAAGCTGCGGTCGGCGTTCGACGCGACGAAGCTCCGCGTGCCGTTCGACGTGGACTGCCGCGAAGACCTGCACGAGATGCAGCAGGTGGTGTCGAACGGGAGCTTCAACTACGAGGCCCCGCGCACGGCGCAGGGGCACAGCGACCGCTGCACGGCGCTCGCGCTGGCGAGGCGCGCGGCCGCGAGCGGGGCCGGGTACGTGCCGCCGCCGCGCGTGATCGTTGGCGCGCGCGGCTCGGGCGCGGGCGCGGTGCGCAACTTGACGAGCAGGAGGTTCGGATGAAGGAGCAGAAGAGCATGCAGATCGCGTTTCCGCGCGCGGGGAAGCCGAAGCGCACGGCCGCGCAGGCGTGGATCGAGCGCACGAACCCGCTCACGCGCCTCTCGCTGCGGGCGGCGCAGAACATCTACGACACGGCGCGCGGCGGCGGCTACACGCGCCTGCAGTACGTCTACGCCGAGATCGAGAAGACCGACCCCACTCTCTTCACCTGCGTGGACCGCCGCCTCTCGGCGCTCTCCGCGCTCGGCTGGCGCGTGGTGGTGAACGAGGAGGGCGCGGCGGCGGAGGCGCAGAAGGCGAAGCTGGAGAAGCTGCTGAACGGCGCGGTCGGACTCTCGGCGTGCATCGAGCATCTGGGGCTTGCCTTCTTTCGCGGTTTTTCTTTCGCCGCGCCTTACATGAAGGAAGGCAGGCTCTGCTTCCAGCTTCCCCCGTCGTGGGAGTTCAACCGTTCGCCGGACGGCACGTGGTGGCACAACCCGCTCGTGATCGAGGCGGGTCCGGGCGGCGAGGGACAGGTCTCCTTCGACCCGGAGGACGTGCTCCACCTGGAGCGCGTGCGCGCCGTGGACTATCCGGCGCTCGCGCTCTTCCTCCGTCACGAGGTGGCGGAGGACCAGTGGGGCCGATTCCTGGAGCGCTACGGCATCCCGCCGGTGATCCTCGAAATGCCGCCCCTCACGCAGCCGGGCGACGCGGACCGCTTCGCGGAGGCGGCGCAGCGCGTGTACGAGGCGCTGTGCGGCGCGGTGCCGAACGGCACGAAGGTGAACACGCTCGCGGAGGCGCGCGGCGCGGATCCGTTCTCGGCGTTCATCGAGCACCAGGAGAAGACCATGGTGCGGCTCTGCACGGGCGGCACGCTCGGCTCGATCGCGGAGGCCACGGGCATCGGCTCGGGCGCGAGCGACGCGCAGGGCGACGTGTGGCGCGAGATCGTGAGCCGGGACGCCGTGCTGATCGGCGAGGAGTTCACGCGCTGGTTCGGCCGGTTCGTGTTCCCCGAGGGAATGCTTGTGCGCTTCGAGCTCGGCACCGAGAGGCGGGCGACGCCCGACGAGGTGTTCGACACCGCCGCGAAGGCGCGTCAGGCCGGCTACAAGTTCACGAAGGAGTATCTCGAGACCGAAACCGGCGCGGAGCTGGAGGCGGACGCGAGCGACTTGCCGGGCGGTTCCGGCGCGCCGGGCGGCGGATTCGGTCCTGTCTCCGCCGGCCGGTTTCCTCTTCTCAACAAAGAGCCTGCAACGCCGTTGCAGACATCAAAAGTTTCCTTAATGAACCCGCCTAAAACCCCTCGGGGCCCGAGCGACGCGGACGGCGCACCAGACGCCGTTCTTGCCGCGTTCGCGAAGGATACGGGCGCGGCAGCGGAAGCAGTGGCCAAGCTTCTGGAAAATCCCACGCCCGAGAGGGCTGCCGCGCTGCTCAAAGACCTGCCGAACCTCCTCCCGGAGGATCCCGCCCTCGCGGCGGTGATCGCCGAGGAGATGGCGAAGGCCTACGGCGAGGCGTGGGAGAAGGCGCGAGAACCGGAAGTCATTCAGAATCGCGAGTACAAACGCGAGCAGAATGGCCAGTTCTCAGAGGTTGATCATCCGAGCGATCACAAGCCGGGTGTCAATCCCGACAGTGCCGAGACACAGGCGGCAGAAATCGGCAAGGGCAAGAAGGCCATCGAGAAGTGCATCACCGAGAAGTGCGACGTGCCGAACGCCGTGAGCCGTGGCGATGTCGGCTTGATCTCTCTCGTCTACACGACCGGCGGAGATGATCCGCGCGGCATGGTGCGCTTCATGGAACGACCGGATGCGCGTGAACATCTGGCGGAGACGCTGATCCGTGGCGAGGCCATAGGACCATACCAGAACGGGCAGAAGTTGAATCTCAAGAACGGCGGTTATGTTGCTACGCTTCGTCTGACCGGCGATCCTGAGGCCGGATTCCCTCGGAACTGGGTTCTCACAGGCTGGGGGCCGGATGATAAAAGCGAAGGAGGCTCACGGTGAACGCGACGCAGACCTACGTGAACATCGCGCCTACTGCCCTGGGCTTACGGTTCATGCCACCGCAGGGAGTTTCGGCCTCCAACGCCGCACAGTCTACCACAACCCTTTGAGGAACGCAACCATGAACTCGAAAGAACTTCCAGATTCCGTCCAGTGCGGCGACGTTCTCGTCGCCGTGCAGCTGTGCCCGTTCGGCGACTGGCCCAACGGCGGCACCGTGCAGAAGTGCGACGAGGTGGCGTTCAACAAGCTGGTGGAGAAGTGGCGCGAAGGCGGCGGGCGCGAGATCATCTGCGACTTCGAGCACCGCTTCGAGGATCCGTCGCTCACGAGCGACACTTCGGCTGCCGCCTGGATCACGAACCTCGCCGTCAACAAGGAACGCGGACTCGTGGGCGACCTGAAGTTCACGGACGCGGGCGCGCAGGCCGTCACCTCGCGCCGGCTGCGGTTCCTCTCGCCAGTCTGGACGCTCGACGCCGACGGCCGCCCGGACCGCCTGCGCTCCGTGGCGCTCACCAACAAACCTGCGATTCCGGTCGCGTGCGTCCTCAACCGCGCGCCCCAGCCGGTCAACCAAACCGTTGAGGAAACAAAGGAAAACCCAATGGACAAACTGAAGGAACTGCTGGGGCTCGCGCCGGAAGCGTCCGACGAGGACGTGATCGCCGCGGTCTCGGCCCTGAAGGACCAGGTGGCCGAGCTGAACAAGGAGAAGGAAGACGCGGAAGCGGACGACTTCGCCGAGGAGCACAAGGCCGTCTGCAACAAGGATGCGCTGAAGAAGGCGTATCTCCTGAACAAGGAAGCCGCCCGCGAACTCGTGGCTGGCCTCGCGAAGCCGGATGCCGAGAAGCAGCCGGTCATTCCGAACAAGCCCGCGCTGAACTCCCTCGGCCTCACGCCCGAGCTGAAGCCGACGAAGTCCGCCGGCGACGCCCGCGCCGAGATGGCCGCCCTGCCCCCGGCAGAGCGCGCCGCCTACTTCAAGGCACACGCCGAGGAGATCGGCTAACCACCTAACCACCAAACAACCAAACAAGGAAAACAAACTATGGCACTCACTTCTCCCGCCCTTACGCTCTCCATCGAGACGCTCTTCGGGCACATCAAGCCCGCGCTCGACCTGATCGACGCGCTCGGCCCCACGGACTTCTCGTCCGACGCTCCCGGCATCGAAATCAAGCCGGGCGCCACCACCAAGGTCCCGCTCTCCACCGTGAGCGCGGCCCTGGCGTTCGACGACGACACGAACAACTACCTCACCGGCGGCGACACCGACTGGGCGAGCCTCACGTGCGCGCACTACCTGCAGGGCTTCGACCTGCGCGGCACGAACATCGACCAGGGCGTGAACGCCTCGCGCGTGAAGCAGCTCTTCTCGAAGCGCTGCGGCGCGGGCATCGCGCTCGCCGTGCGCAACGCGATCCGCACCGCGCTCGACGGCACGACGCTCTCCACCGGCGTCACCATCCCCGCCGTCGGCAGCGCCGCGCTCGCGGACTACGACGGCCTCGCGAACGCGAAGGACTGGTTCGATGCCACCACGTCCTGCCTCGTGGTGAACGGCACTGAGATTTCGAACATCAAGCAGCTCATGCACAACGCGCACCTCTCCGCCACGCCGGAGAACATCGCCGCCGAGCTGGGCTTCAAGAAGGTGATCGTGCTGCCGGGCATGACGGCCCGCGCGTGCATCGTGCCGTTCAGCTCGATCGGCTTCCTCGCCCGTGTGCCCGAGCTCGTGGCCGACTTCCAGGAGTCCGGCATCGAGACCGACCCCGACAGCGGCCTCTCCATCGGCATCGTCGTGGCCGAGGAGCAGAAGCTGAACCGCCGCGTCGTCAACGGCGACCTGTGGTTCGGCTGCGCGGCCATCTCGGCCAGCGCGAACGCCACCACCACCAAGGGCATCATCAAGGTCGGCACGTCCGCCTAAGGAGCGCCCGATGAAGCGACTGGCACTTCTCATCTGCGCGGCGCTTTCGCTCGCCGTCCTCGCCGACACGGAGATCGTCACGGTCTCCGACGGCGAGGCGGCCTGGAACCACCGGGGCGGCAAGGTGGCGCAGATCCACGTGCTCTCCAGCGTCGCCTCGGGGAAGGCCACGCTCAAGAGCGAGTCGAAGCTGTGGGGTACGAGGGAGGAGGTCACCGACCTCTCGACCTCCAACTTCGTCTGGACGGTGGTGTGGTCCAACGGCGTGGACGTGGTCACGAACGTGTCCACGGTCGCGCCGTACCCGCTGCCGTCCGCGCTCGTCTCCGCCTCGTCGAACTGGGTGGTGCGGGCGTACGCGGTCACGAACACGCTCCCGTGCGTCACGCTGTGCGTCACGAACGCGCTCTCCTCGGAGATCACGTGCTCGTCCGGCGTCGGCACGGCCACGCCTGCCGACAAGTACGTTGCGCCCGGCGACCCGATCTTCTTCGAAGGGACGGCCAAGGGGCGCGTAAAAGTGATCCTCACGAGGTGACGGCATGACGATCTGGACGAAACTCACGCGCGACGGTCTCGTCGCCACGCTCTCCGCCGACGAGGTGGACGCCTTCGGGCAGTCCGCCGACTTCGGCGACGCCGTGGACGCCATCCTCGCGCAGACGGCGGACGCCGTGCGCGGGTTCGTCCGGGCCGGAGGCCGCAAAGTGCCGAACGACGCCGGCCTCGTGCCGCCGTCGCTCGTGCCGTTCGCGTACGACTTCGCGACGTTCCGCGTGCTGAAGCGCTTCAACGTGCCGGTGGGCGAAGACCGCCGCAAGGCGTACGACGCCGCGATGGACGTGTTCAAGAAGGTGGCGGCGGGCGACATGGCGGTGGAACCGGCGGACGACGCCGATGACGCCACGTCCGCCACGCTGCCGTCCTTCATGCCCGCAGACCCCGAACGGAGGCTCGGCTAGATGAACCCCGCCGACATCATCCGCATAAAGGACCTGCTGCCCACAGCGATGGGAAGCGACGAGCTGCGCGAGCAGGTCGCCGCCGACATATTGCGGCGCAGCGTGTTCTCGGCGCGGATGGAGTCGGCACGCTACCTCGCGCAGATGCGCGAGGTCTGCGCCCAGATGATGGAGGGCCGGATATCGCAGGCCACGGCCCGAGACATGCTCGGCGGCATCCTGGAGCGCATGGGCTTCTCGCCCCAGGACGGCGGATCCGTCAGGAATCCCGCGTCGCTCCGACGCCTCGACCTCATCGTCGAGACGCAGACGCAGATGGCGGCGAACGTCGCCCGGCTCTCCGAGCAGACGCCCGAAGTCATGGAGATGTGGCCCGCGTGGGAGCTCACGCGCCTCGAGGGTCGCGACCTGCCTCGCGGCGACTGGCCGCAGAGATGGGACGCCGCCGCGCGTTCCGTCGGCTTCGAGGGCGTGAGCCGCGACTACGGGCGCATGGTCGCCCTGAAGGACTCGCCGGTCTGGCAGGCGCTCGGCGACGGCGCGGGAGGGTTCCGCGACACGCTCGGCAACCCGTTCCCGCCTTTCGCCTTCAACAGCGGAATGGGCTGGGTGGACGTGACGCGCGAGGAGTGCGAGGAACTCGGGCTCGACCCCGACGGCGCCTCCGTGCCGGCAGAAGCGTCGCTCGCGCCGGATCGAGAGGAGCTTGCCCGCGCCGCAGAGAAGTGGGGCTTCGACTACGACGAGATCGCGAAAGGAGTTGCATGATGGTCACGCTCAACGTCACGGCGCACATGCATCCGAAGCTGGCGGGAATGCTGACCGACCTCGGGCCGGTCTGGCGGCGCGCCATTCTCGGAGTCGGAGCCACCGGCCTCCAGATAGAGGTCGCCAGTCACATCCGCAGGGAGGCGTCCGGCCGACACCGCACGGCGTCGCGCCTCGGCGCGCGCCCGACCGGGCACCTCGAGAAGGGAGCGGCACGGATCACGAGCCATGCCACGGCGGATCGCGCGACCGTGCGCGTTCCGATCGCCGGCATCGCCCGCGCGTTCCGCGACCTGGAGATCGTGCCGGTCAATGCGAAGGCGCTCACGATCCCCGTCTCGGCGGCCGCCTACGGGCACCGGGTGCGCGAGCTCGCGCGCATGGGCTGGTCGATCTTCCGCCCGAAGGGGCACGACGTCCTGATGGGCAGCAAGGACGGCAGCGAGGGCGAGGCGCTCTACGCGCTCAAGAAGCGCGTGGTGGTGCGACAGGACCGCACGCTCCTCCCGAGCGACGAGGCCATATCCGCCGCGATCAACAAGGCATGCGCCGCCTACGTCAAGTTCGAGCTTTCACGGAGGACCGCATGAGCCGTCAGCTTGACATCTGCAACGCGATTACAAAGACCTTGCAGGAGACCTTCAAGGAGGCTCCAGGCGTCCGCGTGGTCGCAGAGGACAGCTGCGACCCGTCCGCCGAAGTGCAGAAGGCGCTCGGCAAGCTGGGCGTCCTCGTGCTCGTGGCGGCGAGCGGGCACCGGCGCAAGCCGGGCACGGGCGCGTCGTCGGCCGGAGACCTCTCGATCGAGCTGTCGGTGTTCGAGAACCCGAAGCTGAACCGCAGGCCGGGCAAGTCAGGCCCCACGGTCACGTCCGTGGCGGAGGCCGCGAAGGACGCGCTCCACTGGCGTGAGGTGGATGGGCGGCGCATCGTCTACGTGGAGATGCAGCGCACGGACGCCGACGACGGCGACTACCGCATGTCGGTGAGCTTCGTCGCGCCGCTCTCGCTCGATCCCGCGCACGCCGTCTCGTGGGGCATCGGAGACGCCACGATCCTCGGCGAGGTGACGCGCAAGAAGGTCGCCCGCGCGGGCGTGAACGTTTACGAGCCGGGGCGCGACGGCGACGTCCGCCATGTCGGCACGCGCGACCGGCACTGGACGATCGACCTCACCTGCACCGTCACCACGCAGAGCGAGGACGACCTGCCCGAGCTGGGCGGCACATTCACCTTCGGCGGGCGGACCTACCGCGTGGACGCGGCGGAGCTCGACGCCGACGCCGAAGACACGGCGACCGTCCACCTCGCCGGGCGCACCGTCAAGACAAGCTAACGAAAGGAAACAACGAAATGGCACACGGAACAGTAGAGTTCTTCAACCCGACCTGCCCCATCACCGTGGGCGCGGACTGGGACTTCCAGACATGCGGCCCGAAGCAGACCGCTGAGAACTACGTAAACGAGCTCGGCCAGCACGGCGACGAGCTGCGGCACGCCACGCACGGCAAGAAGACGTCGTGGACGTGGACGTTCGTCAACAACCTCGACTCCGGCACGATCTCCATCCCCAAGGGCGGGCTCGTCAGCGCTGGATGGCACGTGGACTCCATCCAGATCTCGTGGGGACGCGACCAGATCAAGCCCAAGATGGTCGTGAGCGCCCACAAGCACGAGGACGGCACGAACCACGCGGCGAACAGCTGCCGGACCTACACGGCCACGGTCGAGATCGACGCCGTGGCGTTCGGCGTCCCGGCCGACCTCGGCGCGGTCGCGCTCGCCAGCGGCGCCGCGGTGGACTTCCGCTCCGCCACGTACACGCTGCAGGTGAACCACATCGACGAGCCCGGACGCGACGGCACCCAGCTCGCGGGCGAGAACCACGACGGGACGGAGACGTTCTCCGTGGAGTTCACCGGCGACGCCACGGCCGACGACTACGAGCTCGACAGCGACTGGACGAACGACCAGAAGACGACCACGCCGTCGAACACGGCGGCGACCACCACGTCGCTCAACCTCATCCACCACATCGCCAACGACGCGGACATCGCCGCCGCCAGCGCCAGCTCCAGCTCGTAATCATGAAGATAACCGGCCAGATGCACTTCGCGAAGGCGCTCCAGCAGCTGCGCAAGCAGGGCGTGGAGCTCGCGGACGTCACGCCCGCCGAGCTGTACGGCCTCGCCGAGGCAGCCCGCCGGTGCGCCGATCCGTTCCGGGAGGTGAACGCGGACGCGGCGGGCTTCCCCGTGCGCGTCTGCGAGGGCGTCTGGTTCTGGAAGCTGACGATCGGCGCGAGCGTGTGGCTGGACGAGGTCTCGCCCATGCTGGGCGGCGGCACGTCCCCGCGCTACCGGCTCGCGATGATCCACGCGCTCGTGCACTCGCGAGAGCCGGAGGCGTTCGCGGGGCTGGACACGGAGCCGAAGGTCATGCGCGCCGTGCGCGCCACGATGCGCAGGATCCACGCCACGCCCGAGGAGGTCAACCGCGCGATCGACGTGGTGCTGGGCCTGCGCCCGAACGCGGGCGGCCCGCGATCCCGCGCGGCCGATTCCGCGACTGCCGCCGACTGGGCCTCGCTGTGC
The DNA here is from genome assembly GCA_902763655.1 of uncultured bacterium. Classification (GTDB taxonomy): domain Bacteria; phylum Verrucomicrobiota; class Kiritimatiellia; order RFP12; family UBA1067; genus RUG572. The sequence continues at coordinate 15,670 of CACWSW010000030.1, read as the reverse complement.
GTGCGCCTCGAGACGCAGACCGGCATACCGGCCGCCGAATGGATGTGGAAGCGGAGCGGGGCGTACGCGATCCTGGCGTACAACGACCTGCACGAGTTCGCCCGCGCGTATTCGGGCGGCGGTTCCGCCGAGCGGATGCAGGACGAGCTGGACGACGCGATGTGCGCGCTCCGCGCCGCCGCGGCCGCGATCGAGAAGCGTGTCAGGGAGGTGCCGCATGGCTGACGTCCTGAAGCATGGAGTGGAGTACGAGATTTCCGCTAAGGACGCCACGGGGCCCGGCGTGGAGTCCGCGAAGACCACGGTCGAGGAAGGCGCGAAGGCGGCGTCGAAGAGCGCGGAGGCGGTAGCCAAGGACTTCAAGGCGGGCTTCTCGCCGATGGCGGCGATCACCGCCGCGCTCACGGGCAACTTCCAGGCGCTCGGACAGCAGCTTCTCGGCCTCGCCACAAGGCTGAAGGGCGTCCACATGTCCATGATGCAGTTCGGCCTCTACGCCGGGCTGGTAATGGCCCTGGCGAAGGCGGCGCAGGCCGTGGTCGGATACTTCCGCGAGACGTCGCGCCAGGCGGAGCAGATCAAGCTGGACAACGCCGCCGCATCGCTCGACGCCGCGAAGGCGGAGTCCGCCGAGTTCGCACGCAATCTTGACGAGGCGCGCAAGAACGCGGAAGCGCTCACGACGGCATTCAACCGAGAGCTGGACGCTATCCAGCAGCTTACGAAGGCGCAGAACGAGTTCGCAAAGGCGCAGGAGCTGGCATTGGCGAACTCGGACAAGGAGCGCCAGGACATAGAGACGAAGTACAAGTCGATCGGCGCGCACAACGACCGCGAGGTGTCCGCCAAGCGGCGCGAGATCGAGCGCGACGCGCTGGACGGTGAGATAGAGCGGCTCCAGGAGGAACTCGACAACGCAAAGAGCGAAGAGGCATTCGGGAGGAGCGATTTCAGGCATGCGGTAAAGATGCAAAATAGAATCAATGCCAGAAGAAGCGCCTTGCGGACATGGTGGATCGGAACGGATGCCGCGGCAGAGGAAGATTCCAACCTTGTGGAATGGGGACGGAGGCGAGACGCCGCGTATGAACGATACTCTCAAGCCCAAAAAAACCAGGAGGACATCTCGCGCAAGCTTGCTGACGCAAAACACCGGCGCGAGATGCTCGACGTGAAAGAGGAAGCTGCGCAGTACTCGGCCGCAGCCGAGATGCAGACCGAACTGAACGAGGCGTGGAAGGAAGTCGACGAAGCCGAGAAGAAGGAGATCGAGGAGATCAAGGAGAAGGCCATCGAGGCCGCCAACGAGGTGAAGGAAGCCAAGCTCAGGGCGCAGGCGGAGGTGAAAGACACGCGGATGCGCGACCTGCGCGAGGCGTCAGAGGCGGAGGCGTCGGCGCAGCAGAGGCTTGCGGCGGCGAGGGCCGCAGTGGACCGCGCCTGGGGTTGGTACCGCGACAAGGACTCGCTGAAGGCGCAGCTGGAGGAGGAGAAGGCGGAGGCCGAGGCGCAGCGGCAGTTCGAGAAGGACTTCGAGAAGCTGAAGGACAAGCGCCCCGACTGGGAGAAGGCGAAGAACCTGTCGCTGGACCAGGAGGCCGTCAAGCGCGTGGCCCTCGCCCGCCGCGAGGAGGCGGACGCGTCGCGCGCCGTCGCGGAAACCGCCGAGAACACGCGGCGCGCCGCCGAGGCTCTGGAGACAATCGAAGCGGCGTTTGACGATGGAGGCTACTAATGGGCTGGATAACTCTAGCACAGGCGCGGACTGGCGCAAATACGAACGACAGCACGAACGCGGCGGCAAAACTGATCGCGACGTGGCTTGACGGACAGAACGCTTGCGTGAACGTCTCGCATACGCATCCAACGAACACCGTCTATTCGCGCGACGGAATCACGTTGCAACAGGAGATGGACGTTCAAGTCGTGGAGTACAGGGGGCTTGCGAAAGACCTTGCCGACTTCATTGCGCAGTACCTAAACGAGAACAATACTCGTCAATGGCGAATGTACGGAATCGACACGTACAACAACATCCACGAAGCCGAGATAACTTACGGCCCGCCGAGTACATCGTATTCCGATTCTCTCTACTACTGGATAGGAGGGGCTGGAGGTTATAAGTACGTCAACGACATACACAATAAACTCGGCCACTACTTCTACCCGCCGACAGACGGAAAGGCCGTAGAGGCCGAGGCGCAGAGATCGAACGCGGCTGACGGCTGGGTTGTGCGCGTCACGACCACGCTATACCCTGTGCCGTCCCCTTATTCTTACAATTCCAATAATCGGCCCATAAACAAGGCTTTCATACCCGTTCCACCAGCAGAGGCATGGAACGGCGTGACCGTTTCCGAGAACAAGCAGAAAACGTTTGTAGCGTATGACGGCAATACGCCAGTTTACCAGAACGTGACTACTGTTGTGAAGGAGTATCGCTATCTGACGCTTGCGCAAGCGGCGGCGAAGGTGACAAGCGAGGCGGCGAACAATTCAAGGACGCTTGACGTGCGCGTTTTGGTGTCGTGGGGTTCTGGGGGGACAACGTACAAAAATATCACAGTTCGTGGTGGCGGCACTAACGGGACGACTGCGGCGACTGACAAGGTGGCTACCTCTCGACAGCAGGGGGAGGGGCTGTACACCGTCTCGGTGAACGAGATAACGTATCAAGTGACGACTTCATAAGGAGTTGAAAATGCTGTCGAAGTTTCTTGGCAAGGGAAAGGTTTTGCTCATCCCCGCGTCTTGGCTGAACGCGGTAGCGTCGATATTGAACAAGTTTTCGTCGCCGAAAGGCACGGTGTCCGCGAAACTTGAAGGCGACGGCGACGGTTCTACAATGAACATCGACATAGTGCCGTCCGCCGTGGCCCGCGAGATCGGCAACGCCCTGTCCGGCGAATTCATCCGCAAGGGCGACGCGTCGCTCTTGGGCGACGGCTTGAAGTGGGACGAGCGCGGGCTTACGATAGACACGGATTGGGTGTATAGGCAGATATTGCAGACCCAAAAGGCATAGTCTCGCCGCTTGACGAGTAGACGCACTGAAGTGACCATGAGATAACAGAAAGGACCCTCCATGAAACGCACTTTAAAATCCCTTGCAACGGCCCTTGCAGCCACCCTGCAGCTCGCCGCCCTCGCCGCCGTCCCGCTCGCGTGGGACGTCCGCCCCGGCCAGCCCGCCCCCGTCACATTCGACCGCTACCACGGCGAGAAGCTCAGCTTCTCCGCCACCTTCCGCGGCTTCGGCGAGCTGCCGTTCGAGCCCGGCGCCGACATCCGCCTCTGGTTCCAGACCAACGGCATGGGCTCCGCCTGGTGGAGCGCGCCGGCCACCGTCCAGTCCAACGTCCTCTCCGCCGTCTGGTCGCCCGCGCTCGATCCCGGCGCGGATCGCGTGTCGCTCTTCTTCGGCGCGCCCTCCAACGCCTACGCCTCGGCGGTCCTGCGCCTCCGCCACTCGCCCGGCTTCGCCCCCGGCGCAATGCCAGATCCCGAGTCCTTCCACGAGTCCGACCCCGTCTTCGCCGCCTGGCTCGCCACGTTCGAGGTCCCAGAAACCTCCCTCGAACCCGCCACCAACTACACCGACCGCGCGCTCGGAGAGTTCGCCCGCACGAACAAGGTGCTGAAGGCGGGGCCGTACATCCCGACCGCCGGAGGATCCGCGACCAACACGGTCACGGTCACGAGCGGCGGCCCCGCCCCGATGATGACTGGATGGGTCAGGCCGTGGTCCAGCCTCGAGATCGGCGCGATCTCGTTTGGAAACTTTTTCGGCGGATGGACGTTCGACTCCTCCGGCCTCCATCGCCACATAAGGACGCCTTTTGACACCACGCTCGGCGGTGCGTTTACGTTCCCAGAAGACGCCTATGAGACCGGCGGCGAACTCGCCCTGCGCAGCGACATCCCCGACACGAGCGGATTCGCCACGGCGGAGGATGTCGCGTCTGCCGTGGATCCCGTCTCCAACCTCGTGGAGACGGTCCGCGCGGAGGCCTCGCTCGTCTACCGTCTCTACTCCGGCAGCAACGTTGTCGCAGAGGTCACGAACTACAACAGCCAGGTCCACGCGCCCGAACTGCGGCTCATGCAGCTCAACGAGTCGAACGAGTACATCACCGTCTGGACCGAAACCAACGGACTTGCCCGCACACTGGCGAAGGCGAACGAGTACACGGACGCCGCGATCACGAACCGTGCCGCGCCGAGGGCGTGGAGCAAGGTCACGGCGGGAATGGGCGTGGAGGCACCGTCGAACACCACGTGGCTCTCGACAGCGCGCACGGTCATCGCGGGCGGACTGGAGTACGAGAAGCACATGACGAGCGGTGGCGCGATCTGGCTCCTGGAATCGAACGGCATGACGGCGGACTTCCACGCCCAGACGAACAACACTGCGTTCATCGACCTGTCGAACGCCGACGGCACGCCGATCTTCCGCGTCGAAAAGACCGACAGCTTCCTCGTGGGCGTCCATGTCGACCGCGTGTCCATTGACGGCTCCGCGCTCGTCTGCGGCGTGAACGTCGTCGCAACCGACCATCCGCTCGTGCGCGTCAAGGCGTCGCTGGAGTCCGGCGAGTGGGCGAATGAGGAGGACGGCATACCCGCGTCGCTCGCGACCGTGACGTGGAGCGGCACCACCGGCGACTGGACGTGCCGCATCCAGAACAACACCGGCGGCAACACGCTCTTCGCCCAGATGGCATACTTCCAGGAGGGCGGCACCAAGATCGTCAACTCTGCGGCCATGGACGTGTCGCAGGGCATACTCTGCACGGACGGCATCCACAAGTGCCGCCCGGTGTACAGCTCCGCCGGCGGCGGTACGATAACGTGGGAGGTCGTGCAGTGAGCGAGGCCCTTCTGGCAGGATTCCAGGCGTCGCTGCTCTGGATTTGCGCCGTGCTGCTCATGTCGCTCTGCGGCATCGTGATCGCCGGCAACGTGCGCAGGCAGATGCGGGTGGTCCGCCGCAAGCTGAAAGGCTCCGCCGCCGTGGCGATGGCCGTCCTCGCGGTGTCGTGCACGCTCCTCGCCCGAAAGGGTCGCGTCATAGTGGTGGACCCGTACATACAGGACGCGGGCTCGTTCCTCACGAACGACGTGGCGCACGTCTCCATCAGGAAGCGCGTCCAGATGCTTCCCGACGACACGGAGATACTTGTCTATGCCAGGCAGGTCGATCTCACGAACGCGACCGACTGGGTGAGGCTGGAGCCGCACCTGACGCTCGCGCAGCACCTTCTCGTCGAAGGCGTCTACTCGTGGGAGTACGCCCTTCCCAACGCCACCAACCACGACGTGATGGTGGCTGCGAACTTCACGCCCGCCCCGACCGTCCATACGAACGGCGTGTGGCAGATCAAGGGGTTTCTGATTCCCGGAACCGGCAAGGCCGCGTTCCCCAACACGAGAACGATCCGAAAGGAAGCGCCATGAAGAGACTGCTGATAGCATTCGCGGCCATCGTCGCCGCAGCCGTGTCCGCCGACGAGCCGGTCGTCGCCGCGACAATCCGCGCCGACGGCTCCACGAACACGTGGACGCAGGCCGACTTGCAGGCCGCGCTCGGCCTCATGAACCGCATGTACTGGCGCGACCAGGAGACGGACGCCGGACGCCGCAAGTGGCACGGCGAGCGCATCGGGCAGTACGTCCTCCCGACGGGCGAGACGAACGCCGCCGGGAAGGCGATTCTCGTCAACGTCATGCTCTACGCCGACGGGTTCGTGATGTCGAACCGCGCCGTCCGCGCGAAGAACTCGCTCGTCAAGGATCCCGAGGCCGCCGCGAAGGCCGCCGCCGAGGCGAAGCGCCGGGCCGAGGAGGCGCGCCGCGCGTGGGAGCAGGCCAACCTGCCGCCCGACCTCGCCGCCCTGCGCGCCCTCCAGCGCCTGGCGGGAGAGACGAACGAAGTCACCGTGATCACGGAGGGCAACTGACATGAAGCGCCTGGCACAAATCGCATGTACATGTATTGCCTTGTGCGGGTGCCGCGACAAGGCACGTGAGGCGCATGATGAGTATCTGAGATGCCTCGAAGCCCGCCTCAGTCATATCAATTGCCGCACGGAACGCAATGACTGCCGGCAAGACATTGAGCTACGCGAGATAAGGCGTCTCGTCGGCCTCACAAACGGTCTTCCGACGTTCGTTGCAGAGAATGGCGGCGGCGGACCGTCACCGGAATACGCGCAGCTGGCCGCGCGGCTAGCCGCGCTTGAGGAGTGGCAGCGCGCAGTCGATGCCGACGTAAACGAGATCAAGATGACCGATTACGCATCACTGCTGGAGATAGTCGTGGATGTCAGCAGACTGGTGGACCGGACCTGCCACAACTTTGACGCGTTGTCAAACAGGCTGGATCGCCTCGAACAGCGTCTCGCGGGCGAGACGGACGAAGTCACGGTCATCGTCGGCCCGTAACCATTTCCCGCCAGGACCTCCACGTCGACATTAGCCTAGACTCCTCGGAAACACGTGACAGGCACAGCGGGACTCTCATCTTCCGGCAATTCCGCCGGTTATTAACAAGGAGTAAACATGAAGAAGACAATGATAGTTGCCGCGCTCGTCGCGGTGTTCGCTGGTTGCACGAGTTCGACCAGCATCAAGTGGGGCGGCAAGAAGGCCGTCCGCAATGCCGACGGCACCGTCATCACGGCTGCCGATGGTTCGCCGTACTACGAGGCCGAACCGAACGTCTACGAGGACTCCAACTGTCTCACGAAGCGCGAGGAGCGCGACGTGAAGGTAGAGGTGCAGGCTGATGGAGCCTATACGGCCTCGCTCGGTAGCCGTGTGAATGACGTGTCGACAAACGGCATCGCCATGGTCACGGGCGGCATCAACGCCATGACGAAGCTCGTCTCCACCTGCGCGGCGGCCTACGTTACGATCGCTGGCGGCGGTGCCCAGGCCGACACCACCACGGCCATCGTCTCGAAGATGGTCAAGTACTTCACCGACAAGGGTGGTGACGCCGAGAAGGCCACCGTCACGACCGACACCACGATCGGCACGGTGAAGATATCCGATGGCACGGTCTGCACCTCCTGCACGACCGACGGCACCTGCAGCGATTGCACGCCCTGACCATGCTGCGGATCGTCAAGAGGCTCGCGCTCGGCCTTCTGGCCTTCACGGTCGGGGCGGTTGTGATTGCGGCTCTACTCTGCCGGGATAACGGGGAGGCGACTTATGAGGTCGGCTAAACCGTTCCCGATGGAGCGCGCCCCCGCGTCCGCCCCCGACCGCTGGCGTCTCACACGGCCCGTGCGCTTCGTCTGGCGGCATCCGCCCGCGTGGGTGCTACGTTCCCTCCCCGCCCGCGCCTCGCTCTCCTGGGGCCGTCTACGTGTCTCTGGCTGCACGGTAACGCTATGCCTACGCCGTGGCTGGTGCTTCGATGTGTCGGCTGTGCCGTCCTTCCGACGCGCCATGCCGGCGGCGGCGGTCCATGATTGGATATACGGCCATGCCGAGCTCCTTGCCGCGTTGGCGGGCGTCAGCGTCCGGCGCATCCTCCATGTCGCGGACAGGTGGTTCCTAGCACAGATGTCCGCCAGTGGTTTTCTCCTCGCCCGCACCTACTTCATCGGCGTGAGGATCTTCGGCTATTGGTTCTGGCGGCTCTTCTCCCGCCACGATTGACCGCCACTCTGATACAACATTCGGGCCGCCTGCATTCATCTTGCAAGCGGCCCGTTCTTTTTCGCGAGTTGTATCAAATTCCCGTCACATTGTATTCAACCGGCGGCGATAATACTCCGGTCGCGGAACTCAACGGGCACGTGGGCCGGCTTGTCGACTACCGCAACGGCTTCGAGGTCCACCGTGAAATCGGGATGACCCCGGACGAGGCGTGGGGCAGGGCGGTCAGCGAGGGACGCAGCAAGCTCCGGGCGATTCCGCAGGACGGGTGGTGGGAGCTCGTCTGGTCCGAGTGGTCGCGGGTCACCGTCGGGCTTCGCGGCCGCGTTCCGGTGGACGGCAGGTTCTGCCCGACGGAGTGCGCGAACGGCACCAGGGTATGGCTGTGCCGACACGTTGACGGCACGTTCTCCGTCGTGTTCAACAAGCCGACGCACGAGGCCCGTCCGGCCATCCTCTTCAGCAACAACCCGAGGGTTCGCGGCGCGTTGTGAACAGGCGGCCGGCATGCCGCCTGTTTGCAACGCGCAACTCGCTCAAGCACGGCGTGGGTTGTGAACAGCCATCCGGACGGCCAGCGCGTTCCAAGGCGCTGGCTGGACGGACGGATGGCTGTTTGCAACCCGCATTCAGCACGGAACCTGCTCTAGGCACTTTCCTATAATTGCAAATTCCTAGGTTGCGGAATGGCCATCAAGATTCCGCTTTTGCTCTCCACAAAAATTCCGCTTTTGAAATCCACGCGACAAGAAACAGATAAGTACTTGTACCATGACCTTTATTGTGATAAAATGTTTCTGCGATCAAGAAAGGTTCATCATGTCAAAACGATTAGCCACCATGCTAAAGAAAGGCCTCCCGGCTCTGCTTGTGGCGACCTTGTGCCTCTCTTCTCACGCTCAAGGTTGGAAATTCGATCCACGTGTCGGAGGCCTCCAGGAAAAGATGGCCAACGCGACAGTCAAACTCGATATCGTCAAGCAATGCGGGAATTGGACGGGTACTGGCGTACTTTTCCACTTCGAGAATAAAGACTGGTCGAAACAGATGCAGGTTGTCCTAACGGTACGGCACCTACTAGACGATGCTGAATCAGTGAAAATAACACTGCCTGTCAAGAACCCCAACAAGTCAGAAACAGTAACAAGAATGGACTTCCTGTTAAATAGAAACACTATGGTAGTCGAACCCCATCCAGATTCCTCCGTAGACTTGAGCGCAATTATAATCACCTCGGCACTTCAAGAACTCCAAAACCAAGGCAACTGGTCGCTCTGCTTCTCGTTTGACACATCCGTATTGGCTGACGACAATTTCTACGCAAGGGAACGCCAACTAGACCCTGTTGTTATGATCGGATATCCGGCAGGCCTAATGGACGAGGTGAACCTCCAACCGATTTTTCGACGTGGCGTCTACGCCACAAATCCATCGCTTGATTATAGAGGAAGGAAGGAATTCCTTCTCGACATTCCAAACAACGGCGGCTCTAGCGGTTCGCCGGTTTTTCGGTTTGACGATAAGATGTACAATGATCGCACCAGAGGCGGAGCAAATATCACAATTGGATCGCGCCTTGTCATGGTTGGAATCTCTTTTGACGGCATCAATCCATCTGTAGACAAAACGCCGATCATAATTGCTACAGGACCATCCAACAACACAGCATGGGTCTTAAAGGCCGCGAGAATCAAGGAATTGAAAGAAATGCTAATTGTAAAATACATGAAGTGAAAGGCCAATACGATGAAGCCGAAAAAAAAACGTACTGCCGCGAAAAGGCACCAAGAGAATATGAAGCCGCAAGCAACAACCGCGCACAAAAAGCCCCTCTCTGAAAGATGGTGGTTCCGAGCTATCATTACGGCCCTAATCTCATCTGGCATTTACTTCTTTTTTAACATGATAAAACCAACAGATCCTCAAACAAAAGCCGCATTGCTCCAAGTCGAACAGCTAAAGAAATCAAATGAGAAAGACACTCTGATCAGAGAGTTGACGCAACGGCTCACAGGACAGAGCGACTCGCAAACGGTCGAAAGAGTAAGGAGTGATGTCCTCGCCTATCTCGTAAAGGCATTGAATCAATACCCGACACGAGAAGAATTTGCTCGCGAAAAACATCGATTCATTGATATCCAGAAGGAAGTCATCTGGGAAACAAAAATAGAAAATGGCAATATGATCGTATACGCAGTTGCCCCCTACACAAACAAGATGGACAAGGTTCACAGCCAAACGAACTCCATCACCCATTAAGGGATGTTGCCTAGAGGAATCCAAGGCACTCCATTAGAAAACCGAGGGCATGTTTAGCCTTCGACTTCAAGCGCCCAAAACATCGCAAAACGAAAGATCCAAAACCCTGCGAAGAAAGATCAACTGGGGCTGTGAAATACAGGTCTGACCTGTTTCCCACGCGACGCGAAAAAACGCTCACAGCAGATCCACCACCCTCACCCCTTCCACCTGCACCGCGCTGGGGTCGGCGTAGTAGTGGGTGACCGTGCGGATGTCGTCGCCGCTGATGGACGACGCCATCTCCGCGCCGAACTTCTGGTAGATGTGGTCGATGCAGATCTTGCGGAGCTCGTAGCACCCCTTCGGGCCGGTGAATATCCTGCGCAGCCGCAGCTCCTTGTTGAGGCGAACGTACACGTCCCGCGCGCAGGGAACCACCAGCTGGGAATCGCGGAGTTCGTTTTTGCTCCACCCCTTGCGCTTGTTGAAGGGGATGCCGAGGTCATGGTATGCGCATAGCCGTTCCCAGATCAGCGGATGCACGGGCCACGCAACCACGCGTCCAGAGGACAGCTTCGTCTTGTTCGGCGTATAGCACAAGACCATGCGCATGTCCGAGAAACGGGAATCGGCCCGAACAATGTTCTCGTTGATGCGCGGACGGAAGTCGGACCAGCGGAGGCGCTCGGCGTCGCCGTTGCGCATGGCGAACTCGAGCATGAGGGTGGCGAGCACCCACTCGCGCCGGTCGGGGCGCTTTTCGAGGTCGCCGTACCACTCCTTCACCTTGGCGAGGGTGGTGGTGTCGGGGCGGATGTAGCGCGGGGCGTGCCGCTGGCACGAGGGTATCTCCAGCTGGGGGATGAACCATTTCCTGTCGGCGTAGTAGCGCAGCGTCCAGCGGGCGAACAGCTTGCGGAGAGAGTAGAGGTAGCTCCACACGGAGATGTGCTTCAGATCGGATCTCAGGGAAGCGTCGAAGACCTGCTCCAGGCGTCTGCTGGTGAATACCGACATCGGCTCGTCGAGCGAGATTTCGCCGATCTCGCAGAGGCGGCGCACCCCGCTGACGACGCTCGCGACGCTCTTCTCGCACGGTCTTTCCATCCGCATCCGCTCCACGGCGGCAATCTTCGGGTAGGCTTCCAGGACCATCCTTATGGTCGGCACGAATTTCATTTGCATTCCTTTCGCTTGTTATTGGAAGGCGCTATTGTAGCCGATGCGGGCGGGCTGGTGGCCAGAGCGGGAGGGGCGCAGCTTGCTGCGACAGCATGGCTGGCGCGGGGAGGGTCGCAGCTTCATGGAGAGCCGCCATCTTGGCGGAGAGCCAATGGGCAAGCCGCTTCCAGTTGGCGGGCCGCCCGAAAGGAGTGCCACTGGAAGTTGGCGGGCCGCCCGCAAGGTATTCCATTTTCCAGTGGGCGGGCCGGGACCGCCGGGACCACCGAGACCGCCGGGAAATGGCAAGCCATGCTGCCGCGCCAAGCCATTGGCCTGGGCGAAGGCAATGCTGCCGCGCCGAGCCATTGGCTCGGGCGAAGCCCGCAAGCCTTTTTCAAGCGCGAAGCGCCGAGCAGGCGCAATCCCGGCGGTCTCGGCGGTCCCGGCAGCAGGCTCTGGTCCCGCGAAGCGGCTCGCACCTGCCCAGCCGCCGGCCCGCCGCCAGCTATTTCTTCGCTCTGCGCCCCAGAGCAAAACCTGGGGGAAAACAAGGAAACAGACAATGAAGAAACTTATGTTTACGGCGGCGGTTGCCGCAGGCCTTGCCGCGTTCGGCATTGAGTCCGCTAACACGGTCGGCTACCAGGAAAAGGAACTGACGCTCGGCAACAACGATTTTGTCATCCAGACTTTCCTCCCGATGGATAAAACGGTCGCTACCACGAAGCTCGGCGACATTAAAGTCACAGATGACTGGGATCCTGGCAGCGACGTATCTGATTGCGGAATACGCCGAGGCTCTTGGCGGTACGGTTGCCGGCTGGTACTTGGTCGATGAGGTGAACGATGGCGACGTCTCCGTGTCGGGTCTTCAGGACAACGTGGTGTTGCCATACGCTCAGGGCTTCCTCGCGTATAACAACACAGGTGCAAAGCTTCTCTTCGCAGGCGAGGTCGTCGCCGGGGATACGGAGCTAGCCACAACGCTTGGTAACAATGCCTTCTCAGGTAATGCCTCGCCTGTTGATATCACACTAGCCGACTTGACAGTTTCGGATGACTGGGATCCTGGCAGCGACTTTATTGCTACGCACGTATCTGATTGCGGAATACGCCGAGGCTCTTGGCGGTACGGTTGCCGGCTGGTACTTGGTCGATGAGGTGAACGATGGCGACGTCTCCGTGTCGGGTATCCAGAACGACGTGGTTATCTCCGCCGGGCAGGCGTTCCTGATCTATCAGAATACTGGGGCGACGATCAGTCTGCCGTCGGCTCTCTAACCAATTTTGCCTGCCGTTGTGGCAGGTGAAAAAACAAGGAAAACGAAAATGAAGAAACTAGTTGTAATGTGTATCGCTGTGGCGGCGACGTGTGTCGCCCAAGCAGCTGCTATCCAATGGGGTTCAGGCAATGTCTATCTGTCTGACGGTACCACGAAGGCGGGCAAGGATCAAGTGACAGCGCTTCTGTGGGAGAGCACCGACGCCTCGGCGTTCGCCGGAAAGACCGCCGCCGACCTGTTTGCCGCGAAGGACAATCCTTCCAGCATCACCGGATACGTGAAGTCCCAGAACTCCACGGCGCTTTCCACTATCAACATGAAGTCCGGCACGTCGTATGCCTCTGGCACGGATGTGTATTCCGCCATTCTCTACATCAACAACGAGGAAGGCGGGTATATTGCGAGCTTCGGGCACGCCACGGCGGGTACGACGCAGGTCAATATTGCCGACATGTCCATCTATAACGGCGGTTCGCTCAACGGTACGCCGAATGGCGCGGTAATCGACAGGGGCAACTGGGGTAGCGGCGGCGATCCCTCGCCTGAGCCGACCTCGTGCCTGTTGCTCCTCGTCGGTGCCGGCATCCTCGGCCTGCGCCGCAAGCAGAAGTAAGGTAGTCGCGGTCACGCTGGATGCGTGACCGGCGGGCGGCGGTGGAACGCCGCCCCTACCAGACGGCCCGTCCGCTTGTGCGGGCGGGCCGTTGCTGTTTCTGAATCAATCTTTGTCGATTGTCCTTTGTCCTTTGTCCCAAACGGGAAGGACAGAAGACAAAGGACAGAAGACAGAGGAAGAGAACGACAATGCTTTTCACAGTAACATACCGGGAAAAGAGCGGCGCGAAGGCCGAGGTCGAGATCGAGGCCGCGAGCCGCGCGGCCTGCGTGGCCGAGTGCAAGCGGCGAGGAATCGCGCCCGTGGGCATAAGGGAGGGGCGAAGCCATGGCCCCACGCACCAGGTGCCTAAGAGCCAAGACACCCAAGACCGCCAGGACACCCAAGACAGGCGGCGCATACCTGTCCTGAGTGTCTTGGGCGTCCTGGGTGTCTTGGCCATCCTGGTCCTTGGCATCTGGTTCTTCGGCCGCAACGACGCGCCGCCCGCCCAGCCGCCAGCGGCCAAACCCAAGGCCGCGAAGCCGCAGCCCAACCCCCAGCCCGCGACGAAACCTGCGGCGAGGCCGGCCGTCACGAACGCGCCCGCGCCGGCCACGAACGCGCCGACGGCGCGGAAGGCGCAGGAGACCTACATCGACGAGCGCGGGATCGAACGCTATCCCGGCGGCATGCGCGTGCGCAAGCCGGCCGCGAGGACGGTCAAGATCGAGATCGACCCGAAGCACCGGTTCAAGCACACTTCGGAGGCACAGATCGCGGGGTTGCTTGAGGTTAAGCCCGGATCGATGATCGTCGGCGACATGAAATACAGCTATCGCTTTGTCGAGGACTTCAAGGAATCGCTCAAAGAGAAGATCGAGATACTTGACACCGACTCCGAGTACGACAAGCAACTGAAGCGCGACGTGATCGCGACGAAAAAGCAGCTGAAGGCTGCCATGGATCGCGGCGAGGACATCGCCCAGATCATGACGGACGCACGCAACGAGCTGCGAAGGCTCGGGAAATACAGGGAAGACCTCAAGCGGCAGCTGAACGAGTACCGCGCCGAGGGCAATCGTTCCGACCAGGACATCGAGGATTTCGCCGCAGCGGCAAACAAGATGCTGGAGGCCAACGGTTGCCGTCCGATCAAGATGCCCACCCTGCTTCTCAGGTACATCCGCGAAAAGCAGGCCCAGTCACAGCAACAACAGAATTGACAGAAGGAGAAGAGATCATGAAAAGTACGATTGCCCTCGCATGCAGCTGCCTTGCGGTTCTTGCCGCCATGGCCGAAGGCACGTCCAAGTTGACGCCAGAGGAGCGGCAGGCGCGCAAGGAGAAGGTGTTCGCCATCCAGATGCGGAAGAACGGCGGCATGGTGCGCAAGGCGGGTTCGATGCAGGGGCGCATCGCGATCGTGAACGCGCAGTCGAAGGTGGACGCCGCCGAGTTCGAGAAGGCCTTGGAGCCCTTGCGCAAGACGCTGCGCATGGACATCGCGCTCGTGAAGGGCAATGCCGTGAATCTCGCGACCGTATCCGATGAGTTCAAGAAGCAGCAAGCCAACCTTGCTCTTTTCATCGTCGAGGACAATGCCATTCCTGGAACGATTCTCGTCATGCCGGAGAACGCCTGGGGCATTCTCAACATAGCGCCTCTTGTCGTTGGCGCGGACAGGGAGAAGTTCTGCGCGCGCGTGCTGAAAGAGACCGTCCGAGCTTTTGCCTACGTTGCGGGCGCCGCGAATTCGCAGTTTTCGGGTTCCATCATGGGTCCTGTTGCCGAGCTGGGAGATCTGGACGGAATTGACACTTGCCGATTGCCCCCGGACATGCAGGCACGCATCTTCAACTACGTGGAGAGGTTTGGCGTGAAACCATACATCCAAACTACGTATCTAAATGCCTGCCGCGAAGGCTGGGCGCCCGCGCCAACCAACGAATGGCAGAAGGCGATATTCGACCAGGTGAAGGCCGACAAGGAGCGCGGGCCGACTAACCCGATCACCATCCCGCCGCCCAACAAGAAGAAGTGAAGTTCGCCTACACATACCGCTCCTCCGACGGCCAAAGGCACACCGCCGAGATAGAGGCCGAGAGCCGCGACGCCGTCTTCGCCAAGGTGCGCGCCGAGCTGGGCATCAAGCCCATCAAGGTGACGGCGATAGGGGGCCAGGACACCCAGGACAACCGGGACACCCAAGGTAGGCGGCGCATGCCGATCCTGGGCGTCTTGGGTGTCCTGGGTGTCCTGGCCATCCTGGCCGTCTTGGCCTGGCGCTGGGCGGGCGCGCGGGACGCGCGCCCCTACCAGGTGATGACGCCCCAGGGGCCGGTCACCTACACGGTGGCCACGCCGCTGCCGCGCCAGGCCATTCCCGGCGACCGGCGCAGGATCGAGCTGGCGGTCGCGCAGGAGCGCGACCCTCCCGTGGCGGGCGCAACAAGTTGCGCCCCTCCCGTGTTCGCGCATGCCGCCGAGAGGTGGCTCGCTCGCTATGCGGAGCCGGGGCGGGGCGCGCAAGCCGGTCCGGGAGCGGAAAATGGTCTTGCACGGACGCGCTCCGCCGCGTCCGCCCAGCCCTCCACTGCCGATTTCGAGGCCGCCCTGCGCGAGCCCATCCGCATCGCCAGCACGGATTTCACCGAGGTGGTGGATCTCAAGCGCATCGTCGCCGGCATGAAGCGCGAGATGCGCGCCTATCTCG
>CACWSW010000029.1 GCA_902763655.1 uncultured bacterium | reverse complement strand
AACCATAAGGAAAACAAACATGTCTGAAAACGAAAGCAAGGGCAACGTGTTCGCGATCGCGACGATGTTCGCCCTCTTCTTCATGATCGCGTTCGTGACGAACTTCGCAAGCCCCATGGGCGTGATCGCCAAGAATCAGTTCCACGCGTCCAACGCGCTCTCGCAGCTGGGTAACGCCGCAAACTTCATCGCCTACCTGTTCATGGGCATCCCCGGCGGACTGATCCTGAAGCGCAAGGGCTACAAGTTCACGGCCCTGGCGGCAGTCGCAGTCGGATTCCTGGGCGTCGGCGTGCAGCTCGTGTCCGGCTACATCAGCTCGTTCCCGGTGTACGTCCTCGGCGCGTTCATTGCCGGCTTCTCGATGTGCATGCTCAATCTCGTGACCAACCCGCTCCTCAACACGCTGGGCGGCGGCGGAAAGAAGGGCAACCAGCTCGTCCAGTTCGGATGCTCGCTCAACTCCGTGGGCGCGACGCTTTCACCGGCCGTCCTCGGCTGGCTCATCGGCGAGATCACCAAGGACACGGCCTTCATCAAGGCCGCTCCCGCCCTCATGATCGCGATGGGCATCTTCGCGGTCGCGTTCGTGATCGTGGCGCTCTCGAAGATTCCCGAGCCCCACATGGAAACCGCCGAAGAGAAAGCCGCTCGTCTCTCCGGCCAGACATCCGTCATAAAGGACATCGTGGAGACGCTCAAGTTCCGCCACTTCACGCTCGGCGCGCTTGCCATATTCTTCTACATCGTGATCGAGGTGGGCGTCCCGTCCATGGGCATGCTCTACATGACCGATTGCGTGAAGGACGCGGCCGGTGAGATTACCTCCAAGGGGCCTGGCTACGTGGGCGGTGCCGTCGCAGGCGTCGTGTGCGGCGCGTATTGGTTCCTGATGATGTGCGGCCGTCTCCTCGGCGGCGTCGTGGGCGGAAAGGTCTCGTCGCGCGTGCAGGTGTCGTTCCTCGCCTCGCTTGGAATCGCGTTTCTAGTCGCGGCAATGTTCGTGCCCGTCAAGATGGTCACGCTCTTCGGCTATCAGTTCCCGCTCTCAATGACGTTCATGGTCGCGGTGGGCCTCTGCACGTCCGTGATGTGGGGCGGCATCTTCAACATGGCGGCGGAAGGCCTCGGCAAGTACGTGCCGATGGGCTCGGGCATTTTCATGGCTATGGTGTTCGGCGGCATCCTCATCCCCGTCCAGGGCCTGATCGCGGACAAGGTAGGAATCCTCAACAGCTACTGGCTCTCGATCGGACTTCTCGCCTACGTCCTCTTCTACGCGCTCATCGGCTCGCGCGTCAAGAAGAGCGAATAGTCAATAGCGAATAACTAACGACGACAGGGGCCGGAGAAATCCGGTCCCTGTTCGCTTTTACATCGTAACGGAAGCGAACGGCAATCATTGGAAAACAGGTCAGACCTGTTTTCCAATGTTAGGAGAGGTTCGGGAGACGGGAGAGCACGGCGGCGACCGCCTCTGACGGCATCACCTTGCGCACCGGCTTCCCATGAACGTACAGCAGAAATTCGCCGTCCCCACCGCAGAGCGCGACATCCGCCCCCTTCGCCTCTCCGGGACCGTTCACCGCGCAGCCCATCACGGCCACGCGCGGCAGGACGACGTTCCCGTGCGCCCGTCTGTACCGCTCCAGCGCCGACTCCACCTCCGTGGCGATGCCACGCACGTCAACGCGCGTCCTGCCACATGTGGGGCAGCTCGTCACGCTCGCGCCCGGCGGCGCAAGTTCCAGCGCCCGCAGTATCTCCAGCCCCACGCGCACTTCCCGCTCCGGTTCGTCCGTAAGCGAGACGCGTATCGTGTCGCCGATTCCCTCAGCGAGCAGGATACCCATCGCCACGCTGGAGCGCACCGTACCCGGCAGAAAAGTCCCTGCCTCCGTAACGCCCAGATGGAGCGGGCAGTCCGTCTTCTCCGCCAGTTCGCGGTACGCCGCCACGGTGCGCGGCACGTCGCTCGCCTTCACGGAGATCACGATGTCGCGGAACCCCTCGTCCTCAAGCAGCTTCACGTGCTTGAGCGCGGACGACACGAGCGTCTCTCCCTTCTCCAGGCTCCCGCCGTTCACGCCCACCCGTATCGGCACGCCCTTGGCCTTCGCCGCGCGCGCAACGGCGCGCACGTTCTCCCTGCCGCCGATGTTGCCAGGGTTGAGGCGCAGGGCGTCCGCGCCCGCTTTGATCGCAGCGAGCGCGCACCGATAGTCGAAATGGATGTCCGCCACGAGCGGCACCGGCGACGACTTGCGCACCTCGCCAAGGACGCGCGCGGCATCCACGTCAGGCACCGTCAGTCGCACGAGCGCAGCGCCAGCCTCAGCGCAGCGCGCCACCTGTGCGGCAAGCGCCGCCGCATCGTGAGGATTGGCCGTGGCCATGGTCTGCACGGAGACTGACGCTCCGCCGCCGAGCGGCAGGCCGCCGATGCGCAGCGCGCGCGTCTGTGCACGCGTGAACATCATTTCCCCAGGTCGAAGGCCGGCTTGAAGTTCCTGGCGGCCTCCTCTTCCCGGATCCACTGCTCCATCTCTCGCTCGTGCTCAGCCGCGGCCTTATGCATGCGGCGGCTGCGCGCCACGTCACGCCACACGAGCGTTATCATGAGCGCTAGGAACAGCCACATGAACGCCATCGAGAGGCCGTCCGTCAGCTTCCTCGGCGGCTTGCGGCGGAAGAGCAGCTCGAAGAGCGCGAAGAGGATCAGTCCGCCGTCCAGCACCGGTATCGGCAGGAGGTTGAGGATTGCCAGGTTCACGTCGAGGAAACGAAGGAACCCTAGCGCGTCCCACCCGTTGCGGCGCACCTGGGTGTACAGTCCCTCCGCGATCATAACCGGACCGCCCAACGCCTTGGCAGCAGACTTGGCCTCCTTCGGAGTGACAAGCGCCTTGAGGATGCGCACGATCTGTCCGGCGTCCCACGCCAGCTGCTTCAGAGGGTTGCGTTCCGGCATCCATGCGGCGGCCTTGACGCCGTTCGTGGTAGAGAGCGCGAGGATGAAGCATGCGCCGGACGCCTCGTCGCGCTTCGCCGTGATGGAGAGAGTCACGTTCGTGCCGCCGCGCGCCACGATGAATTCCGTGGCCTTCTGGCCTGCGATCTGCACCTCGGTCTGCATCTCGGTCCAGGTGCGGACGGCGTGTCCGTTGACGGACGTCACCCTGTCGCCTGGAAGCATTCCGCCCACGGCCGCCGGACCGTCAGGCAGCACATCGCCGATCTCGGCCGGCATCTCGCCGAAGCGCGCTCCAGGCACGGCCGCCAGCACGAACGCAAGGACGACAGCGAGCACGATGTTCCCGAACGGCCCCGCGAACGCCACCGCGATCCGCACGAGCGGAGTCGCCTCCTTCATCGGCGGCTCGCCGTCGTCCCCGCCGCCCTCGAGCGCCCTTGTCCCCTCGGGGTCCAGCTGCGGCAACGACACGTACCCGCCGAACGGAATAGCCGAGATGCGGTACTCCACATCACCTATCGTCTTCTTCCAGAGCGCTGGACCAAAACCTATCGAGAAGCGATCCACGCGCAGCCCCAGCCACTTCGCCACGACGAAATGCCCGAACTCGTGGATGAAGATCGCGAACGAAAACAAAAGGATGCACGCGACTATCGCGCCAACTGTGATCAAGATTTCCATGGCGAAGATTATACCAAAACAGAGGCCCCAACGTAAGCACCAAGCGCTAGACATCCTCTAGCGGTAGACCTCGGTAGCCCACTCGTAGTCCTCGGAGTACGGTTCGCCAAGGAGCGTCTCGACCATGAACCTCAGCACACGCGCGCCGTTGAAGATCGCATGGTACTTCGAGCGGCCGGCAGACGCCACGGCCGCGCGCTCGGCGTCATGCGCCTGATACCACAGCACCTTCTCAACCAGGTCGTCCGCACCGTCGAAGAACACGAGCTCCTTCTCGGCGAAAAACCGCTGCAGGTCGTTCCTCGCGCTCTGGAAGGTGAGAATGCCGTAGCCCATAAGGTGCGCGATGCGGTCGGAGGAGTACCACAGGTCGCCTTCGCGACGGTTGAAGTTGAAGCTCATCTTCGAGGTCGCCAGCACTTCCTCGTAGGCCGCGCCCCAGATCGTTGGCTTGCCGTCGAGCCCGAACCAGTCGATGTTCATCTTCCCGTCCAGACGCTTCCGCATATCGGCGATGAACGCCACGCGCGGGTCGACGGGATTCGGGTTGCAGGCATAGAATGCGTCGCGGGCGAAAGTGGTCTTGGCGCCGTTGTCCTGGTTCTCCATCGAGGGGTCGGACGGATTGGGCATGTAGGCGACAAAATTCTTGCCCGACAGCCACTGCTTCAGCGGTTCGCCCGCCGTCGTCACGAAGATGCCGTCGCAGGATTCCATCCGTGCCTTGCACTGGTCCTGCATGTGCGTCCAATAGATAGGATCCACGTTGAAGTGCGCCATGCGCACACTCGGCAGAATCTCGCGGATGCGCTCTAGCGCCCAGTTCTGGATGTAGTCGCAGTGGCCGATTAGCACCACGTCCGGACGGAAGTTCCGCGCGGTGAGGACAAGCTTCTCGTTCGCGATCCGCCCACCCCACGCACGGATTCCCAAAGGCGCGAGGAGACGCGCCATGTCGCGATCCGAGAACTCGCACAGCCGCCAGTTGTTGCGGATGGCGCCGCACATCAGCTTGCGCCCCGGTCCCATCCGCAGGTTGCCGTACCTGCGGATCATCAGGTTGTCGACGAGGAGGATGCGGAGCGGTCCCGTCATGGTGGTTACTTGTCGGTGTTGTTGAGCGGCGCGTACGTGCCGGTCTTCACCTTGTCGCGCGCGGCGTACTTGCGCCATGTCGCAGGGTCGTAGAGCGCCGGTATGAACACGCCGCCGATCACGCTGCGCGCGATGAAGCCGCGGTAGCGTCCGTTGTCGGCCCAGTACCAGTCCGAGAACGGGATGCGGTCGGGCGTCTCGTCAGCGAAGCGGTAGAGAGGCGCGATGATCGCCTCGAAGTCGCCGCGGTCTCCGGTGAGCGTGGCGCTCCACACGGTCCAGTCCACCTTCGTGTAGTTGAGGCGGCTGTCGAGCGGCAGGCCATACGGCAGCAGCAGCTGCCTGTATGCCGCGAGCTCGGTCCGCGCCACCTCGGGCGGGAAGAGATTGAGCCCGAGTATGCGGTCCCACACGAGGTTGTACTTCTGCGCCCAGGTGTCGAACGCGTGCCGGGCCTTGTCGAGCGTCAGCTTGTGCGCGCCGAGGCGACCGCCCTTCGCCGCCTTGCACCATTTCGCCGCCATGTCCTCGGCTAGTTTCCTGTACTTCGTAGCCACGTCGTTCTCGCCGCGCATCTTCGCCATCTCGGAATAGCAGGCGAGGGCGATGATCGCCTTGATCGAGAGGTTGGCGTTGTGCGCGAGATGTCCCGCGAAGTCGTCAGTGCAGAGCTGGTTGCCGGGATCGAAGCCGAACTTCGTGAGGTACTCCGCCCACTTGGTGACGGTGGGCCACCAGGCGGACGCGAAATCGGCGGTGCCCTCGTAGTACGCAAGCGCGCCGAGGCAGATGAGCATGTTGCCGCACTCCTCCACCGGCATGAGGCGCGTCTCGTCCTCTGCCGTCTCGCCGCCCGCGTAGCGCTGCTTCACGGCGAGCGGATAGCGTCCCACGTCGTGCGGCGCGAACGGCCACGGCCAGCGCGGATGCGAGGCGTAGATCAGGATCGGAGCAAGCGTGGCGCGGGCGAGCGTCGGCGACATCATCAGCAGGTGCGGGAACTGCGGATAGAACACGTCGACGGTGCCGATGCAGCCGTTGGAGTTGTTCTCCTTCGAGAAGTAGAGCGGCTGGCCGTTGCGGTCCGCCACAAGCTTGCATGCGGCGAAAGACTGCCGGTACGCGAGCGCGGCGAGAGTGGCATACTTCTCGCCGCCGAGCCGCACCAGGTCGCGGGCGAGCTCCGCATCGAACGCGTCCAGCTTCGCGAGGATCCCCTTCCGCTCCGCGAGCGCCTGCCCGAGCATCGCCTCGAACGAGAGACCGTTGCGCCGCCACCATGCGGGTAGCGCGTCGCCGAAGAACTGTATGGACTTCACGTCGTCGTACGCCAGGAGGAAGTGCGCTTCACCGTTCTGCGGCGCAGACGGTCCCACCAGCCAGGCGTAGCCCCAGTTGCAGCGCACGCGGTCGCCGCTCTCGCTCAGCGGCGTCTGCTCCTTGCGGCCGATCGACATCGCAGGCAAGCCTGCGACGGACGTGACGTTCGTGACCATCGGCGCCTTGTCGTCGTTAGTCGCGAACGCCGGCGAGATGGTGGCACGAAGCTTCCAGCCGGCCGCGCCGGTCACGCGCGCGGTCACGTAGGTGACGGGCCGCGAGAAGACCTCGAGGTTCTCCGGCAGCTTCGCCGTCGAGAACCTCAGTTCCACTGCGATGCCGTCCTGCGCGAAAGAGCATATCGTCTGCGTGGGACGCACCTCCACGCCCTTCTGCGGCATCGGCGGCACGGTCTCCGGTGCAACTCCGCACAGGCGCCATGTCTTGCCGTCCGCCTCTAGCATGACGGAAAGCGGCTGGGCCACGCCGCTCCAGTGGGTCGTCTCTACATCCGTGAGCCGGTCGGCCCTGCTCCAGATGGAGAAGAACGGATCGACCTGCACAAGCGGCACGGCGGGCGGACGAAACGCCGCCATGGCAGGAATGGCCGCCAACGCAACAGCGGCCGTCAGTCTAGCAGTATTCATGGTTGTCCTTTCTGTCAGGCAAGGTTCGCGCGGAAGGAAGAGGACTGGAAAGTCCCGTTCGACCGCGCCGCAGGCAGCTCTATCTGCCTTCCAATGTTGAACAGCGTTCCTACGGCGACCATGGCCGTTATCAGGTTTGTGCCTCCGTAGCTGATGAACGGCAGCGCCAGGCCCTTGGTCGGCAGGCAGCCGGTGACGACCCCTAGGTTGAACATGGCCTGGAAGAACACGAGGAACGTCATGCCGAACGCGAGCAGACGCCCGAGCCGGTCGGGAGCGCGAGCGGAAATGATCATGCCGCACACGAAGAACGTCACGAACAGGAGCAGCAGCCCGATCGAGAACACGAGCCCCCACTCCTCTGCCCCGATGGCGAATATGAAGTCGGTGTGGGCCTCTGGCAGGTAGCCCAGCTTCTCGTCGGAACGCGACAGGCCAGCGCCGGTGATGCCGCCCTTGCGTATCGCCTCGAGCGCGTGCTGCAGCTGGTAGTTCGCGTCCTTCTCCGCGTTGGCCGCGATCATCTCCGGCGAGATGCCGAACGCGGACGCCAGCCATGACGGCAGCCAGGCCGCTATGCGGTTCATGCGGTTGGAGTTGAAGGCCAGCAGTGTGCCGACGGCGCAGACGCCGACAAGCCCCATCGCGCCCATGTGGACGATCTTCATGCCGGCGACGAGGAACAGCACTCCCGCCGTCAGCGCGATAACCATGGTCGCGCCGAAGTCTGGCTCGGCCACCGCAAGCCCCATCAGCACCGCAGCCACCCCAACGACAGGCAACGCGCCTTTCCAGAACCGCTCTACCCTCCAGCCGATGCGATCAAGGAGCACTGATGTGGCGACCACGACGAGTATCTTGGCGAGCTCGCTCGGCTGCATCCTGAGCGATCCAAGCTTCAACCAGCGGTGCGACCCCTTGGTGGCGGGGAACGCGAACACGGACGCCATGAGGACGACCACGACGACGTAGAACGCTATCGTGAGCCACGGCCAGTCGCGCCACCGGTGATAGTCGAAGAAGGCCGCCACAAGCAGGAACATGAACGCCACTCCCAGCCATACGGCCTGATGCGTAAGGAAGAAGTAGGCGTTGTTGTACAGGCGCAGTCCGTTCTGCTCCCCGGCCGACGCCAGCAGCACGAAGCCGACGACGACCAGAGAGAGGATCGTAATCCCAAGGAAAGTCAGCGTCTTGTACAATTCTCAAACCATTCCCGCCCTGCGGCGACTTGTCACTGCGCCGTCTGACGCGCGTTCGGAGGGAGCTTCAGCACCTGTCCGGGCTTGAGCGGCTCATTCTCCTTGAGGTCGTTCGCGTTCATCAGCTGGCTCGGGCTGATGCCCCAGGCGATGGAGATCGAGACGATGTCGTCGCCATCCTTGACGACGTAGGTGTTGCCCGCAGGCTCTGCGGCAGCCGCAGGTTTCTCGGCAGGCTTCTCGACGGCAGCCGTTTCCGCAGGCTTCTGCTCGGCGACAGGCTCCGCAACAGCCTCCTTCTTCTCAGCGGCGGCCTCCTTCTTCTCTTCCGCGACAGGCGCGGGAGCCGCGGCATCCTTCTTCTCTTCCGCGGCAGGCGCCTGTGCCGCCTTCTCCGCCGGCTTCTTGGCCTCGGCAGCAGGAGCCTTCTTCTCGGCCTCAGGCTTCTGAGCGACCTGCTTCTCGGCAGGGATCTTCAGCTTCTGGCCGGGACGGACGGTATCCTTCGTGAGACCGTTCAGCTCCTTGAGCGCGCGGATCGAGATGCCGGACGCAAGAGCGATCTTGCCGAGCGAGTCGCCGCTCTTCACAACGTATTCCTTGGTGGGACCCTTGTACGGCTTGAACGCGGGCTTCACCTTGACGGGGGCGGTGGTGTTGGCGGCCGCACGCGAGCCGTCCTTCGCCGGCGCCGAGGCAAGCATGACGTTCGACTTAGGAGCCGCCGCGCTGCCAGGAATGTTCAGCTTCTGCCCGATGCGGATGCGATTCGGATTGAGGCCGGGGTTCGCCGCCACGATGGCGGACATCTTGACGTTGTACTTCTTGCTGATGCCGGACAGGACCTCGCCGCGCTTAACCACGTGGACCACCGGCGCGGCGGCAGGCGTTGCGCCAGCAACAGGGGCGGCCGGAGCCGCCACAGGCTTCTTAGGTGCGGGAGGAGGAGGAAGCTTGGCAACCGTGCGCGTCGCTGGCGGAGGGGGCATGGTCTCCTGCTGCATGCCTGCACCCGGGGTCCCGGGGGCGGGAACAGCTGGTTCAGTATCGATTTCGGTGATCGTAGGCGCCGGTGCCGCCGGCGACTCGATCGTCGCTGTTTCTGGCGGTGGCAAGTCCTTCACGGGCTTGACCGCCTTGCAGCCCTGCATAACCAGGCAGGCAACTGCCATGTTCATACCCAGAACCAATCCGAGTTTCTGCGCCTTCATTTTCATCGTCCTTGTTTGGTGGTGTCCGGTTCGCCGCGCCGCGCTTCCGCACAGACGAAAGACGCAAACGCATCGCCCCGAACTCCGTAACTTTCAAATTGATCGAAACTTGCCGCCCCGGGAGAGAGGAGGACCGTTTCTCCCGCAACGGCGTCACGCCGAGCCGCCGCGACCGCCCGGTCGAGCGTCTCGCAGGCCTCGCACGGAACGGCTTCACGCCATGCCGACAAGAACTGGTCTGCGCAACGTCCTATAAGATACACTTTTTTGACGGTGGAACGCAAGCGCGGAATCACAGTTTTTGGATTATCTCCTTTTGCGAGTCCGCCGGCTATCAGCCGCACCGGTCCTCCGCACATCTCCACGCCAGCGGCAAGCGCCGCCAGAGACGTTGCCTTAGAGTCGTCCACATAGCGCACTCCGCCGATCTCCGCGACGCGCTGCATCCTGTGCGGCAAAGGCTCGAACGCGCGGAAGCCGGCGGCGATCTGCGCGTCGTCCAACCCCGCCACGCGCATGAGAGCGATGGCTATCAGCCCGTTCGTGCGCAGCACTTCGTTGTCGAAATAGCTGCCGCGCATCAAGGTAAGGTCATTAAGGCCAATAGGGTCTTTAACGTCGCAGACGAACGCTTCGCGCGCTCCAGCGAGGAGCTTACGCTTGAGCGCGTGGTACGCCTCCACGCTTCCGTGCCGGTCGAGATGGTCCTCCTGCAGGTTCAGGATCGCCGCCGCGTCCGGATGGAAGTCATCCGTCGTCTCCATCTGGAAGCTGCTCACTTCCACTACGGCGATCAGGCAGGGCGATGGCGCCCTGCCTACAACAGCGCCGTTCCCCGTAGGCAGGGCGCCTTCGCCCTGCCGCATCACCACCTCGCAAAGCGGGGTGCCGTAGTTGCCGCACGGGACGGCGGGAACGCCAGCCAGATTGAGCGTATCCGCGATCAGCTTCACGACGCTCGACTTTCCTTTCGAGCCCGTGACGGCGAGCGATCGCCCCTTCCAGCGGCTCGCGCCGAGCTGCAGCTCGCTGATCACCTTCACGCCAGCCGCGCGCGCCGCCACCTGCCACGGATGATCGAGCGGAATCCCCGGGCTTGTCACGCACAAGTCCCAAGCGCCGTCAGGCCACTTGTCCTCGCCGTCCAGCACGACAACGCGAGCGCCCTCGCGGCGGAGCAGTTCCGCCGCCGCCCGACCGCTACGGCCATTTCCTAAGACAAGCGCGTTCACCGTCGTCCGTTCCCTACTTCGCGACAGTAATGTGGGAAGCGCGTTCGCGCGCACGGATCTCCGGCGCGTACATCGCCTCTACCGTCACGCCAGGCAGGATGAACGAACCTGCGCTCACCACGCGCACGGCGTAGTGGGCTCGCACTACCTTGCCGGAGTTCGCCTCAAACTTCTTCGAGAATATCTGCACGCGGTCGTCGCGCACGTCGCGCCGCAGCTCCCACGGCAGCACGTTCGCCTGGGAGTCGATCCACGCGTAAGCCTCCTTCGTCACGGGCGCAGAGTCCGGCTCGAAGCACGCAGGCAGCAGGTCTTCCACCACGAGATCGGAATACGTGCGTCCCGCATCTGGCTTGAGCGTGAGCTCCACGATCACGAGATCGCCGCGTACAAGCGAGCCGAGGTCCGCCTCCGTGCCGTCAGCGCGAAGGAATCGCCGCGCGACTCCGATGCCGCGCGACTCCGCCGGCGCCTCGGGATCCGCCAACGCCAGGCACGACGCCGTCACGTACGCGGTGCCGGTGCCGGTGTTCGACAGCGTGACGGCGCCAGCGCCTACCACCCTCCTCGACTTCTTCGCCACAAGCTCCACAGGGAGCTGTCCGTCGCGGCGCATCACGAGCGTCGGCGTGCCGGTCGCTTCGGAACGCGTGCGGTAGTACGTGCCGAGCGCCAGCAGTGCGTGCGCGTTCGACTCCGTCGTGCCCCAGTGTCCGCTATCCTTGTCGCGACGTTCGCCAAGATGGCGCACGTACTCCGGCAGACGCGTATCCTGCGGATCGAGGTCCTGCAGCGCCAGCACCGCCCACGCGGTCGCGCGGACATCCTCTGGCGCGAGCGTCTTGGTCAGCTCGCGCGCCCGTTCGCGATCGCCTGCGCGGACATACGCGCGCGCCAGGCGGCAGCGGCTGACTACCGACAGCCCTGCGCGGTTGTCGTACCAGTGCAGCATCCTGTCGGCGTCAGGCGTGCCAGCAAGCGCAAGCGTGTGGCACGCGTAGACGGAGACGTCCGGCGACTTGTCCATCGCCCAGTTCCGCAGGAAGCCCCTTACTCGTCGCACGGCGTCGGGCGCGACCTGGAATCCGGACTTCTCCGCCTCCACGAGGAAGTGCGCCGCCCAGAGCGACACCTCGCGGTTCCACGGCGACGTGCTGCAGTCCGGCCACATCACGAAGTCGTTCGAACGCATCATCGAGACGACGCGCGCGATGCCCGCGTCCACCACGTTCTTCGCGTCGCCGGCAACCGAGGTGTCCTCAATCGGAAGCGAGTTCAGGACACCGCCCGCCGCGACGAGCGGGAAGACACGAGATACAGTCTGCTCCAGGCAGCCGTAGGGATAGGACACAAGATGCGCAAGCGCCGCCGCCAGTTCGCCCAGCGGACTCCCGGAGAACACGAACGCGCGCTGGGCGACCTCCGGCATCAGCTTCGCGGGATTCTCGAACGTGCGCGTCTCGTTCGGCTGGATGCGGACCGTCTCGGATGTCTGCCGCCAGGCCGCCGCCGGACGCACCGGCATGTGGATCGTGTCGGTGTGCTTCTCTCCCATGCCGTCGGTCACGAACACGAGCGTCCCCTCGCCAGGCACCGATGCCGTGACGGGGAACGAAAGCGTCTCCGACGCGTCCTTCGCAAGCTTGATCTCTCCGTGCACAGGCTTCTTGAGCGCAAGCGTGCCGCCGGCCATCACGTCGTACGCGACAGTGCCGTCCGCGCCGCTGCGGTTTGAGAGCGTGAGCGTCGCGAGGAACGTGTCGCCCGGCGCGGCGAAGCGCGGCGCGTCCGGCTGCATCACAACCTTCGGCGCGACCTTCGCATGCTCGGCGGCGGAGCCGGTGGCGTACGAGTCGTATGCGACCGCCGTCACGCGCACCTCGCCCACGAACTCGCCGAGATCGAACTCCGCGCTAGCGTTGCCGTTTGCGTCGAAGCGGCACTCCTTCTTCCAGAGGCTGAGCGGCTTGAAGCGGCGGCTTGGAGTCGGGCTTATCCTGCGGAAAAGGTCTCCCTCCGCGCCGCCGCCCGTCTTCACTCCGGACCGCTTCAGCTTGCCGTCGACGATCGGCAGGAGGTAGTTGTAGAGGTCGTGCAGCGGATGCAGTGCGTCGCGCGTCTCGCCGAACCAGTCGATGGGATTGGGCACCGGCTCGTCGGTGAGGATGTTGATGCCTTCGTCCACCACCGTCAGGACGAGGTTGGCGGCCTCGCCGGACGGAGCGCTCGTCGGCGTCCGCTTCACCTCCACGCGCAGGCTGCTCCCCTTGCCGTCGCCTGCCGCCGGCGTCACGGCCGGCGTCACCTTGAGCGACAGCTCAGCCCCGCGGTCGGCCGCCTTGAGCGGCACTATGCCGTACGCGCGGTTCGCGGCGTGCTTGCTCCCCGCCTTGGCGGCCTGCACTACGGAGAGCGTCACGTCCACTCCGGGAATCCACGTCTTCGTCACGGGCTGCAGCACCACCTCGCTCGTCGCGTTAGTGAGCGGGAACACCTGCGAGTAGATCGCGCCCTCGCGCAGCACCTGCAGCCACGCCATTCCCGCAAACGGAGCCTTCACCGTGAGGCGCGGCATGTCGCCCACGTAGTACTTCGGCTTGTCGAGCGTCAGCGTCACGCGAGAGGGGTTCTCCAGCGCGGTGCGCACCGACACGTCGTCGCCGCCGCCAGACACCCAGTAGGAGGCGCTGAACGCAACGTCCGCGACAGGATCGAACACGGTTGCGCAATAGTCGCCCGACGCCGAGACGGGCACGTTGAGGGTTGCCGAGCCATCCGCCGCCACCTTGACCTCCACGTCCTCGCCGACAGGCATCCGCACCTTGTCGCTCGACCACTCGAAGTATCCCTGATCGTTGCGCTTGAGGCCGTACACCCAATCGATCCGCTCTATGCGCGCCGTCAGGGTCCGCGCGCCGGCGTACGGCTTGCCGTCTGGCCCGACGAGCGCCACGCGGCATGCGTGAGGCTTCGCCTTGCGGCGCAACGTCTCCGGAAGCGCCACGCCGATGTAGAACGGATAGGCGTGCACGTCAAGCGTCACGCGAGCGGAGACAGGCCGCCCGCCGTTCTCGAAAACGCTACCCTGCGCCGTCATCTTCACCGCCGCGCGCGGACGCGCGTTTGCCGGCAGCTCCGCCTTGAACGTGGCCTTGCCCGACGCGTCGAGCGACGTCTTGCCGATCACCGTGAAGTTGGGCGGCAGGCAGCGACGCTCGTCTCCGAAGCGGAATCCGTCCCATCCCTTCGGCTTGAACGGCGCGTCCACGAACATCACCGCGCCCTCGGCCGGCAGCGCCTTCGCCGGACCGCCAAACAGGTGTTCCGCCGCCACGTCGAACGCGAGGTTCCCTGGCGAAAAGCCTTTCGCCGCCGTCACCTTCACGCGAATCTGCGGCGGCACGAACTCCTCGATCTTGATCGACCTCATGCCGAGGATCACGCCGTCGTCGCCCGGCGTGCCGACATGGATGTCCCAAGTGCCGCTCTTCTGGTCGGCAGGCACGGAGAGCGTCTCGTCGCACACCGCGCCTAGCGTGTCGCTCACGCGTGTGTGGCAGGCGATGCGCCGCCCGTCGGGATCGAACAGCTCGATCTCCACGGGGAACGGCTTAGGCGCGACCCTCTTCCCGTTACGCATGATCGCGTGCACGAATATGGGCTCGTCGTGCCGGTAGATTCCGCGGTCGGTCCACACGAACGCCTCCACCTCGTCGGAAGCCGCGTAGCCGCGACGCGCGCCCGTCGGAAGCGTCTCGTCCAGCGGCTTGCAGAGCGCGAGGAAGGAAGTGTCCAGCTCGTCCGCCGTCGTCGCCACAACGGCGAACGGCTCGGCGGACTTCGGCAACTCGCAGCAGCACCATCCGTCGTCGTCGGTCACCCCCTCCCCCTGGGGAACGTTGTTCGCCCCATACACCGTGACGCGCACGCCGCTCATCGGTCGCCCCTGAGTGAGCGAGGTCGCCCAAACGTAGACGTTGCCCGGCGTCTCGCGCACGGACAGACCGATGTCGGTGAGGCACACGAGCCGATGCCGCATCTCGTCCATATCCGCGTCCGGCTTCCCGACCGAGACAAGGTAGACGCCGTTCGCCGCCTCGCCGTCGTACGCGCGCACCCGCACCACGTTCTCCACCTCCTCGTTCAGCTTTGCCGTCACGCGGTTCGTGGACACGACCGCCTCCTCTGCGAGCTCCACCGTGTTCTCGGAGTCGATGTTGGTGCGCCAGTAGCTCCTGTAGCGGTCCTCCTCGCGCGCCAGCAGCTGGACGATGTTGCGCGTCGGGACCGGCCGCACGGCGCTCACGAAGTTCGTCACGTTGACCGTCTTCACCACAAGCGCGCGCGCACCTGCCGGCGGCAGGTAGCGCCCACGGGCGGCGAAATCCATCGACGGCGCCCTGTTGCCGGTCGTGAACGTCCTGCGAAACTCGGATGCCGTCTTCCGTCCGTCCGCCATCGGCAGCCCCGGCTTCACCGTCACCTGGTACGTAGTGCACGCCGCGAAGTCGCCGCGGATCGCGACAGTCTTGCTCCAGCTCCACCAGTCGGTCGTCACTGGTCCCGGCGAGGGGACGATCTTCACGAAGTCCATCAGACGGTTCAGGTCTGGCATGTCCGAGAACTGAAGCTCAAAACCGCGCAGTTCCGTCGGGTCAAATCCTGCCACGAAAGGTATGGCGTTCGCCTTGGACGTCTCGACCGCCTTATCCTTCTCGCCGCTAGATGTAGCCACTACACGTTCGGTCGGATTTGTCTCGGCCCCACCGTCCGGCGTTCCCTGCTTCTCCTCTTGCTTGTCGCAACCCACAATTACCAACGCCGAAATCAAGAAAGTGACGGCACAAGCGGCGCAACTCTTCAATTTTGTCTCGTTTCTCATTCTTTAACCTCAAGTGGGAAGTATTCTTCTCCAAACGTCGCGCATTATACAATCCTTTGGCTGGATTGCAAGGCGCAAATGCAAAAAAAAAATGAAAGGGCCCCGCACGGTCTGTGCGAGGCCCTTCTTTGCATGGTTCCGCCTACCGGAACTACAGCTCCTGCGAACGACGGCGGGAGCGGTTCCGAATGCGCGCACGCGCGGATTTCTTCCGCGCCTTGACGCAGGGCTTCTCGAAGTAGCGCTGGTCGCGCAGCGTCTTGATGATCCCCTCCTTGTCGAGGATCTTCTTCAAGCGCTTCAGACCGCGTTCAACGGACTCGCCCTTCTTCAGCTTGAGTTGGATTGCCATGCCTGTTCACCTCACTTTCCTCCGGCCCTTGGGGGCGCCGGAAAGTGTGGATAGTATATCAAACCTCACTGCAGAGCGCAAGTGGCTAGTCCGCGTCGCTGAAAAATGCGGCGTAGAGAGCGCGCACGGCGCGGTCGCGGTCGGCGCTGCGGATTCCGAGCATGAACGATATCTCGCTCGCGCCCTGGTTGACCATCGAGATGTTGATGCCGTGCTCGGCGAGAGCGCCCGTCGCCTTGGCGAGCATGCCCGCGCTGAACGCCATGCCCTCGCCCACGACCATCAGGATAACATAGTCGTGCGTGACGATCACGCTGTCCGGCGAGAGGTCGCGCTTGATGCGCGCCACCACCTTCTTCTCCTGCGCCTGGGAGAACTTGTCGCCGCGAATGATGACGGAGATGGAATCGATTCCGCTGGGGATGTGCTCGTAGCTCACGCCCTCGTCCTCTAGGATGGCGAGGAGGCGGCGCGTAAAGCCGATCTCGCGGTTCATGAGATACTTGTCTATGATGATGTTCAGGAACCCGCCCGCGCTGGCGATGCCCGTGACAGTGCCGGGCGTCACGCGGCGGCTCTGCACGATCATGGTGCCGGGCTCGTGCGGATGGTTCGTGTTGCGGACGTTGATGGGGATGCGCGCCTGCACGGCAGGCTGGATGGCCTCGTCGTTGAACACGCCGAAGCCGGCGTAGGCCAGCTCGCGCATCTCGCGGTACGTCATCGTGTCGATGCCGTCCTCGACCTCTGGGACGATGCGCGGGTCGACCGGATAGACGCTGTCCACGTCCGTGAAGTTCTCGTACACGTCGGCCCGCACAGCGGCGGCGAGGATAGAGCCGGTAATGTCGCTCCCGCCGCGCGGGAACGTGGCCACGCTGCCGTCGCGCCTGTAGCCGAAGAAACCGGGATAGATCACGATACCCTCGAAGTCCGCAAACGCGCGGGCGAGCTTGCGGTACGACTCGGGATCGAGAGTGGCGTTGCCGCTCTCCCCCTCCAGGATCATGCCGGTGTCCTTCGGGCTGGCGTAGCGGGCTTTCACGCCACGCGCCTTGAACGCCTCTGCCGCGAGCTTGGCGCTGTTGTCCTCGCCAGCCGCCTTGAGCGTGTCCATGAAGATGCCCGCGTCGGCCTTGGGCGTAGCGAGGCGCGCGTCGATGTCCGCCTCGATTTCTGTCATGATCGACTCGCCGAGGTTCAGATCCTTGGCAATTGACGCGTATCTCGACAGGACGGCGCTGCGCGCCGCCGTCGTGTCTGCGCCGTCGAGCGCGGCCTGCGCGAGCGCGATCAGAAGGTCTGTCACCTTCGTGTCGGCCTTGTTGCGCTTGCCTGGCGCGCTCACCACCACCATCCGCCGCTGCGGATCGGCGAGGACTATGTCTATCACCTTGGTCAGCTGCTTCGCGTCCGCGAGCGAGCTGCCGCCGAATTTGCATACCTTCATTCTTCTTCCTCCAACGAGAAACGGCGCATATTTTACCATAAGCTCCGCCATCGTGGAAGCGGCACACACGACCGCCTCCCCGATGTGCGCCATTCAGGGATGCGACACTCCTTGTCGCTTCCCTGATTCGCCGGAATCAGCGGAAGATGATCGTCATCCCCGTGATGGCCACGTTGGCGATGAATGTTTTTGTGCCATCGCCGTTCGTGCGCACGGATACGTTGCCGTACATCTTGGGTGCCGGCTGGTCCACAACGAACGTGCCGGCCAACGTCTCTGCCGCGCTGGCGGCCACCGTCAGGAACGGCACGGAGAAGGAGGCGGGGTACTCCCCTTGCGCGTCCGGCAGGATCTTCACATGGATCTTGCTGTCGTCCGTGGACACAGTGACGGGCGTCGCCCAGGCGACGTCGTACAGGCCGAACTGCCGCGTCGCCGCATCCTCCTCCGCAAGCGACGCCGCGATCCCGGCGTTTCCGGAGAACGTGAAGGCGAGTCCGGCTGTCGCGTTCGTGTTGCCGCCCATCACCCATCCGTCCCTCACGAGCACGGTGTTGTAGGTCGCGGCGGCAGCGGTTGCCGCACTGTGCGCGAAGCGCGTCAGCGGGGCGGCGAACGCGAGCGTGCCGCCTCCCAGCTTGCGGAACTTGCCGTTGTAGGACACGACCGACTTGAGCGTCAAGGCCATTCCGGTCGGCACGTCGAATCCACCGTCGTAGAAGAGGAAGCCGCGGTTCTGCGTGTCGAGTGTCATCGTCCGCGCCGGCTGCAGCATCACGCGCGACGCCTGCATGTTGACGCCGTAGTAGTTGAAACTGGCGGGATTGTCGCCGAAGTTCCGCGCATCGGAGAACACGACATGGGAGAGCTTCGTCTCGTCTTCCGAACTGTTCCCCTTCAAGACCAGGTTTCCGGTGAAGTTCGTGTTGGCCGCGTTCAGCTCGAACCAGGAGCCGTTGGCGCTCGTTGCGTTCAGCGTCAACTGTTCGGAACCGCTGAATGCGGCGTCAAGCACCATGTATGAGTGTACGGACAGGTTGAATATCGTCTCGCCCTGCAGCAGCCGGACGTTCCCCTTGAACCAGCGCGTGCCGCCGGAGATTTCCGGATGGGCCGTCTTTTCGCCAAACTCGTGCCACATGTAGATTATGCCGCCGCTCATGGCGAGATCGGGGAATTCGCTCGTGTAGGACTGGAGGATGAGATTGGAGGCGTGCAGCGTCAGGCGGCGGCCGGTGAAGGTATAGCGGTCCGACGTGGCAGGAGTTCGGATGTTCATTCCGCCCCAGCCACCATCCCCTTTGAGGTATTTCGGCGCAACGTATTCCTTCTGGGGAGAAGGCACCTCCCCATCAGACCAGTTGGCCCCCACGTCCATCGTCTGGTCTGAATTGACCCACTTGACGCGGGCACAGCGTCTCACAAAGACGCCGGGGTTGCTGTCGTCATCGTTCCGTTCGACCAATTCGCAGAAGTTGGTCGTCAATCCGTCGGGCAGCAGCAATACGAAATCGTCCTTGCTAATCGTACCCGAGGCCGTCTTCGAAAGGATCAGCACCGGATAAAGACGCTCCGGCACGTCGTTCGTGGAGATGGAATCCGTCTCCGAGAACTGAACGGTGACCGGCCCGGCAACCGAAAGCGCGGCCGTCACGCGGTTCGTCGCGGCCTTGCCACTTTGCCGATTGGCGACAATCGGCAGAATGGAATTGGCTGCCAGCTCAAGCGTCCCGACCGTGAATCCCTCATCGTCCACATACGGCTTGAGGATCGCCAGCTCGCCTACCTGCACCGTACCCGGCAGCGGGCTGGACGAAAGCGCGAGCGTGCCGCCTTTTGCCGTGTGGATAATCGTTCCGTTGAAGCCTGTCAGGTCACCGACAAGCTGTATTTTGTTCAAGGAATCTGTCACTGTCCCTGAATAGAACGTGAACCCGTTGCCGACATCGGCGTACAGCGGGCCGCCAAACTGCCAAGTCCCCTTTCCGTTGCCGCTCGTGGCGCTAACTCCTTGAAACGATATCTTGCTCGGCTCGTTGTCGAAGGACACCTTGCCATTGATTGTCAGCGTCCCGGGAGTCCATGTCGCAGAAAGTGCATTGAACAAATGCAATCCGTCGTTCTCGAACGTCAGCGTGGAACCCTTCGCGTAGAAGTCGCAGCGCGTACCAGACGTGCCGAACGTCATCGACTGGCATTTGAAGGTCAAGGTCTGGTTTTCCGGCATGCGCATTCCGCTTTTCGCCGCCACATAATCCCAACCCGCCGCCGCATTGTCCGTCGGCGAGATGCCATTTGACCAATAAGCCGCCGTGTAGAGCGTCTCGACATTCCCCACCGTATCCAGCGTGGCCGTCTGGCCATGGACATTCAATGCACCGCCAACGCCTGCGGCCGCAGCAAGGAGCGCGGCTAACTTACGTCCCCCGAATCGGGCCCGTTTTGTCATTTTCGTCATTTTGTCGTTCTCCTTGTTGGATTGTGGCTTTCGTTCGAGGGCTAAATGCCCCCCCCCTTCCAGAAAACGCCAATATGATACCACATCCCCCCGAAGGCTTCAAGTGGCGAGAAACGCGAACGTGATTCGCACACGGGCTCGTCACTTCGCCGCCGTGAAACGCAGCTCGTTGGCGTCGAGGATCGAGGTGCCCACGGCGACGCCCTGCTCCATCCAGAACGCGCCCTTCTCGCGTCGGCCCTTGTACTCGTAGTCGAGCGCCGGATCCAGTACTGGACGCACCGTGGTGCGGTTCTGGCGCGAACGGCCAGTTGCAACAACCACGCGCACGTCCTTCAGCGCAACGTCGCTGTACTGGAGCACGACCACCTCCGGCGTGTCGCAGAGGACACGTCCCACGGCCGCGCACCAGAACGCCTCGTCCTTCTTCCGCTCGGCCACCAGCTTGCGGAAGTAGTCCATGTGCTTCTCAGAAAAGGCCGTGAGGTCGCAGGAGAAGCCCACCGGTCCGCCCGTGGCGAACGCCGCGACGAAATCCGGCGCCACCGAACGCATCTCGCGCCACCAGGCGTCCTCGGTGACGAGCAGGCGCTCGTCCTTGCCGGAGTAGTCGGGCTGCAGGGTGGGCGCACTCCGCGCCGTAATCCAGCGCTCGATCTTGCCGGGCGGCAGACGCAGCATCGTCTCCTTCGCGATGCGGAACCCGTAGACGGGGCTCTGGTTGTCGCTGAGCCAGAAGCTGTCGAAGTCGCGCGCCCAGCCGAGATCCATCATGAGCCCGCCGCTCGCGCAGCCGCCGAGGTAGATGCCGGGATGGCGCGCGCGCACCTCGCGCAGGAACTGACGGTAGCCGGCGTTGTAATCTGAGAAATCCTTCCCGAAGTCGTCGATGTGCGCCTCGCAGTTGAAGTCGAACTTGATGAACGAAATGCCGTACTTCTTCACGAGGTCGTCGATCGCGGCGTGCAGGTGGGCGCGCGCGTCGGCGCGCGTGAAGTCGAGGAACTTGGCGCCGTGCTGCGTGCAGAAGAACTCGGGATGGTTCTTCATCACCTCCGAGCTGCCGGCGGCGGTCTCCGCCTCGATCCACAGGCCGAACTTCATGCCGGACGCCTTCACCGCCCGCGCGATCTCCGCGAGGCGTCCGCCGAGCCAGCCGTCCGGCCGCTCCTTCCAGTCCCCACGCGTGGAACCCCAATTCCCCTTCGGGCCGAACCAACCGGCGTCGATCACGAAATACTCGAGCCCAAGCTCGCCGGCCCTCTTTACCTGCTTCAGCACGAAGTCGAAGTCGAGCTTGTCGAACCGGCAGAGCCACGTGTTGTAGAGCGACGGGTTCCGTTTGCCCGGCCAGGTCGCGTTCCACCAGGCGTGGAGCTTGTGGCAGTCGAGGTCGGTCTTGTTCGTGAAGTCGTAGGAGACGACCTCCGGCAGGGCGACCTGCTCGCCCGGCTTCAGACGATAGTGGAGATAACGCGAATCCATGCCAACCTCGACGGAGGCGAACGTCTTCTCCCCGCCGCCGGGCGCGATGGTGGCGCGCATCTCCCAGGCGGCGTCGGACATCAGGTGGAACACGCGTCCGCGCCCCGTCTCCTTGTTCCAGATCGCCAGCACGGGCGCGGCACCGAAGGAGGTGCGCATCCCCCCGGCGCGTGCCCCCACGCATGTGTGAAGCGGCTGCCAGGCGCCGCGGCTCTCGTTCATCCACGTATTCGCCTGCGTGTAGACCTCAAACGCGCCGCCCTCGAAGCGGTACGCGTCGAAGAGGCACGTCAGGGCGATCTGCCGATCCGACAGGTTGCACAACCGTGCGCCGGTGCGTGACGCCCGCCACGCCCGTCTTCTCCTCCGTCTCCACACGGATCCCGTTCTCGTCGGCGGCGAAACCCTTGTCGGTCTTGCGCACCCCGCCTTCGAAGAGGCCGAAGTCGGTGTAGATGTCCCACATCTCGCGGGCGTTCTCCGCCTCCGCCGCCGTCGCGACGCACAGCACCGCCGCGAGAATTGTTCCGAACCGTAATCTCATTTTCTTGTCCACCTTAACGTGCCATCACGGATGCCGCCACCTGTTCGGCCTCCTTCTGGCGGACGGGAGGCTTGTGATGGTAGGTGTCGCTCCAGTTCTGCTCGCGGTCGAGGGTGTCGAGAAGCGCGAAGAGGTCGTCGGTCACGATGTTGCCCAGCCGGCTTACCACATCCGCCGCCGCCACGTTGAGTTCGCGGGCCTTGGCGGTCCGCTTTGCGTCCTTGAGCGGCGTGGAGGTGGCCCAGATGATACGTGCGGACGGCTGCCGCGCGCGGATCAGTTTCAACGCCGCCTCCAGCCCCTTCGCCCAGTCGTCCGTCGGCGTGCCGAGCGAGTGGAGGCCGTTGTTGAAGTGGACGACGTCGTACTTCGCCTCGTCGAGGCAGAGCGCGAGCCGCTTCAGGTAGCCGGGGCTCGTCACGCAGTACGACGACACCCAGTAGCTCACGTTCATCTTGCCTTCGAGGATCTGCGCCACGCCGCGCTGGTAACCGTTGCAGATCGAGTCGCCCACGAGCAGCACGCGCGGCAGGCCGCGGTTCGCGTCCGTCAGGTGGAACCCGTAGTAGATCGACCACTCCGTGTTCTCGTGTCCGCGCATGTTCGCCGACACGGGACATTCAACCGTCTCCTCCGGCCGCCCGTTCCCTGCGGACCACGCCGCGCACGACGCGGCCATCGCCGCCACGAAAAACGTTCCGAACCGTAATCTCATTTTTTACTCCTTATTATGGACCCGCGCTATTGCCCGGGGAACCTTGTTACCTTGAAATTCTTCGCCCCGTCCACGGGGAACTTCCCGTCGCCCCAGGGCTGATGCCACACGAGCGAGCCGCGAAAACGGTTGTCCGGGTCGCGAACGCCCCAGACGAGCCGCGAGACCGCCGGTAGAAGGCCGTGTCCGCTCTCGAAGTTGACCGAGCCGACGATCACGTTGCACGGTGCCGCGCGATGTCCGAAAAGCCCGTCAGGCGCCGTGGAGAGGATCACTCGGTTGTGCTGCGCGACGACGTGGTTGATCACCGAAAGATGCGTCGCGTCGTGGAAGACGATCCCCTCCTCGCAGTTGTGGACGTAGAGGTAGTCGGCGACGATATGCTCGCCCAGCACGAGACCGTAGCGGAACCCCTGCACCGCGACGTTGTTCAGCACCTGGTTGTCGTTCTGGTCGCCGGACATCATCAGCCCCACCGTGTGGCAGGGATTCGGCTGGAGCGACTTCCCGAGCACCGTGTCGCCCACGTTGTCGTCGAGGCAGAACTGCGAGTCGCGCACGATCGCGCGCGAGGCGTTCTGCAGGTTCACGCATCCGCCTTTCGGGTACATCGTCTCCTTGTCGAGATGCGCGCGGAACTCGAGGTTCGCGATCGACACCAGCGTCGTCGAGAACTTTCCCCTGCAGGAGTTGCCTTCGACAGTCGCGAGGATCGTCCACGGACGCGCCTTCGGGTCGCGTTCCTCCGGCGGCGTCCAGTCCGAGAACAGGCAGGTGTTGTACATGCCCATCTTCCCGAAGCGCGTCGGGGTGAAATGGGACTTGACCGCCTCCGGCGGGCGCACCTGGTAGGAGTAGAGCAGCTTGCACGGCATCTCGCCCTCGAAGGCGATGTTCTTGGCCGTCGGCGGAATGACGAGCTGGCCCCGGCAGGGCTTGCCGTCGAAGGACTCGCGTCCGGGGCCGGCGATGCGGTAGCCCTTCGGCGAATAGGGGATGACGATCTTTCCCGCGCCCTGCGCCGCGACCGCGTCGATCGCCGCCTGGAAGGCGGCCGTGTCGTCCGTCACCCCGTCGCCCTTCGCGCCGAAGTCCCTGACGTCGAACGCCGCCA
>CACWSW010000028.1 GCA_902763655.1 uncultured bacterium | reverse complement strand
GGGCCGCGTCCCCGCAACGGCGCGACGTCGCCGGCAAGGACAACGACGTCCGCCCCCGTCGGGTCAAGCCCGTCAAGGTTCCCGTGCAAATCCGATGTCGCCATGATACGCATGATCATTCTCCGCTAGGTACACAAGGGTCCCCGATGCGAATCCCATTTTTCGGGTCATCGGGGTTGTGACAAGGCCATAGATCTCTATTGCCTCGCCGAAGGTTCTATCGCAAACTGTCACGGCAATAGCATAGCAAAAATGCGGCACTTTGGACAACCCAAAGAAAATTCTGGAAACGCTGTAGCCACCCGCTAGGCAGTCGCCTGGATGGACGATGTACGCTGCGCATATGGACTGACCGAACTTCCGCCTGAATTTATCGAGGGACGGCGTCGTGTAGTCGTACATCTTTTACGGTACTACGGCGAATGTTTCACGATTCCTAGACCCCTCGCAAGCCGAATTTACACGATTCCTAGACCCCTCAAAAACATTCGCCCATCCGCTTCTGCTTTGAACTTCCGTGCGGCCGCACAAAAGTTCAAAACAGCCGTTGACTGGAACGAGGCGCTATGGTACACTATTCCCGTTTTGAACTTCCGTGCAAGCGCACGTAACTTCAAAGCGGAGACTTGACGATGATCATCAAACGAGACATACTTCTGAACAAGCTCATAAGAGCAAAGAACCACAATCTCATCAAGATTCTAGTTGGAATGAGGCGTTGTGGTAAGAGTTTTCTTCTCTTTAATCTTTTCAAGCAACATCTGTTTGACAGTGGCGTTCCCACAGACCATATTGTTGAAATCGACCTTGAATCGGATGAATTTCTTTTCTGCCGAGATGCAATCACCCTCGGCAAAGAAATCCGTGCACGACTTCCCGCTGATGACGCTCCCTGTTTCGTACTCATCGATGAAATCCAACATGCGGAACCTATACTGCCTGAAGGCACCGATCTCTCGCGCCTGCGCCCAGAAGACCGCAAAAAAGCCTACATCACCTTCTACCATGTTCTCAATAGGCTTCTCAAGCGGAAGAACGTCTCCACATACGTCACCGGATCCAACGCCGATCTGCTCTCAAAAGATGTAGCCACGGAGTTCCGAGGACGCGGCGAGACCATCACGGTATCCCCGCTTTCGCTCGCAGAGTTCGCCGAAACAATGCCCAATGCACGGGATTTTTTCCAGATCCGCGACGCCTACCTCACTTTCGGCGGACTCCCCGAATGCACCCTTCTTGAAACCGAATCCGAAAAGCGTCGCTATCTTGACAACCTCAACGCGACCATCTACCTCCGCGACATCATCCAGCGGTACAGCCTCAAGAACGACACCCTGCTTGAAATCGTAGCCGACACGGCCATGAGCAACATTGGCTGCCTTTCCAATCCCACGAAGCTCAGCAACGCTATCAACTCCACCGGGAAGCTTTCCTGCAACGAAACGACCATTCGCAAATATCTTGGCTACCTTGAATCGGCCTTCCTCATCCAAAATGCGCGCCTCTTCGATTTGCGAGGGAACCGTTATCTCGACTACCCTTCCAAGTACTATGCCGTCGATACCGGCATCCGCAATTCGCGGCTCAACTTCCGTCAGGACGAAAACACGCACCTCATGGAGAACGTCATCTACAACGAACTCATCCGCCGAGACTACGCGGTGGACGTCGGCGCCGTAGAAATGTTCGCAACCATCGACGGCAAGCGTTGCCGCAAACGCTACGAAGTCGATTTTGTCGTAAACAAGGGCGACATGCGCTTTTACATTCAGTCCGCCTGGGACATCCCCGACAACGAGAAGCGCGATCAGGAAACATTCTCGCTCCGCCACATCGGCGACAACTTCAGGAAAGTAGTCGTGACCGGCAACCCCTACGAAAAGCCCTGGACCGACAAGAACGGCATCACCTTCATGGGCATCGTGCCATTCCTTCTCGACCCCCGCTCGCTGGAAACGCTGTAGCTACCCGCTACGCAGAGCTCACACTAGTAAGTCAAGGGGGCATGCAGATTTGCATGCAGAGTCTTCCGTCCGTCTGGCGGATGTCGCCCGAATGGTCGACGTACGCTGCACTTATGGACTGACCGAACTTCCGCCTGAACTTATCAAAGGACG
Organism: uncultured bacterium; assembly: GCA_902763655.1. Classification (GTDB taxonomy): domain Bacteria; phylum Verrucomicrobiota; class Kiritimatiellia; order RFP12; family UBA1067; genus RUG572. The sequence goes on along the minus strand of CACWSW010000028.1, from coordinate 19,394 downwards.
ACGTCGTGTAGTCGTGCATCTTTTACGGTACTACGGCGAATGTTTCACGATTCCTAGACCCCTCGCAAGCCGATTTTACACGATTCCTAGACCCCTCAAAACATTCGTTTTCCGGCGACCTTGAAGGGTTTTACAATTACCACAGATGTGATTTCCTCGCAAAGAAAATCTCATGTCAATTTGATCCCCAAATAGCCATCAGTTTGACACCCGTCCAATGTTCTGAATATTATATTCCGGCCAACGCCTCTCCTGCGGCGCGGACGGCGTTGCGGACACAGTGAAAGGAATTCGGCAATTGTTCCTACCCAACAGCATTCCCCGACAACGTTCATAATGCACGATTCGTGGCGTATGGAATGCCAAGTTCATCGGCCACTCTCAAGTATGTATCAAACTCCATCTCATCGTAGCAGCAAAAGCGCACAAGAATGGATGTTTCATGTTCCTTGAGCCATGCCGACACCGTGGAGAGCGCAATGCGTGTCGCTGGTTCAAGCGGGTAACCGTAAACACCTGTGGAGATGCAGCAAAAGGCAATAGACTTGCACTTATACGCTACCGTCTCGTCAAGGCAATTGCTGTAGCACTTTGCCAGTATCTCTGATTCGTTCATATCACCGCCCTGCCAAATTGGTCCTACGGTATGGATAATGTGCTTGGCTGGCAAGGCAAAACCCGGCGATTCGATTGCTTCGCCAGGCTGGCACGTGCATCCAAGATCATGAAAATACCAGTAGAGTTCTGGACCCGCAGCATCGTGAATTGCGCCATCCACTCCGCCGCCGCCGAGAAGTGTTACGTTTGCAGCGTTGACAATGGCGTCGACTTCCTGAAGGACTACGCTATCATGAAAGATTTCAATTCTTGACATCATGTTTTTCCTTTCATTGAGCTGTTTCTATATTTATTGCGTCGAGACATCTTTGAAGCGTTGGACGGCTGATATGTATAGGGGTTGTTGTCCCTCCAAATATACAGAGATCTGTTACCGCCTCGTTCTCAAGAGCCAATTCAACCACTCTTTGGAGTCGCATGAGAAGTCCCACACACATAAGCTTCTGTGCCATTGTATCGGTAGTGCCAACCAAAATAGAAGTAGATTCGTTTTGTCTCGTGAGAATCGTGGGGATTCGTCCACCGTCGCATAACTCTCTAACTCTATTAAGTGGCACCAAAACATATACGGTGCACAAATTGCGAATGGCAGCACAGAATGAAGGCACCACTTTGTCTTTCATGGACAAATCCCCCTCCAATAGAGAATTTATTATGTTCGTAAACGCTTCAGGCGGTTTCGCCTGAAACCTTCCACCCAATCGTTTAGCTTCTTCCTTCATAATTGAACCCTTTCTCAAAGTCTGTACGAATCAGAGATATCGTCACTGCATTCTTCCTTAAAATCGGCACGAATTAAAAATATCGTAATTGGCGCAAAAAGACCGAGAACAAGAAACTTAAAAAGGCTGCGACCAAATTCTATTCCAAGTGCCGTCGCAAGATTGAAAGAGGGGTCATTGCCTTTGCGATCTTGAGGACGCATGTTAAGAAACGCATAGATGACAAGCAACACCAAGAATAACAGTGCAGACAACACAGACAACGTAGTTACTGCGCCCAACCAACTTACCCTGTCAAAATAATCATTAAAATGCCAATGGGCAATGAATAACCATGGTATTACAAGCACATAAAGCGGCAATGCCAAACAAAGAATGATTAGCCTTTCCATGACCGGATGTTGGACATACGCCAGTCGTTTAGATTTGAGCCGACTCCTCATTTTACCTCCTTAAGGGTTGTTTTGCCTTTTATCTGCCGTTCGGCACGAATAAACGCTTTTTCAAGAAATGTGTCAAGATAGTACATTACCATGTGGCGGATGTCGTCTGGAACGCCGTAGTACGCTCCGGCAACCGCGCCCGTTATCGCCGCAATAGTATCTGAATCTCCGCCTATTGACACTGCATTGCGAATCGCATCCTCAAATGAAACCGACTCGAAAAATGATTCCAAGGCTTGGGGTACGGAACCCTGGCACGACACGTCAAAATCGTATGTTGGCCGTATCTCGTCCAGCGAGAAATCCATCTTATAATAGTTTTCTTCTACATGGCGGCGAATCTCGTCTTTGGGCGTTCCTGTTCTCGCAAGATATACGCATGAAGCCGTAGCAGCTGCGCCTTTCAACCCTTCTGGATGATTGTGGGTAACTGATGTAACGGCATTTGACAACATTATGGCTTCTTCGACCGAATTGGCCGCCCATCCACATGCACTTACCCTCATCGCCGCGCCATTGCCCCAACTGTTGTAGGACTGCGGATCTTCTGAGTTCAGCCACTCGTCAAATCTTCCACCATAGCCAGCATATGGGAAGCGTTTCCCGAATTCCTTCATTTTCGCGACGGCAAGTGTGGACAAATCTCCACCTTTCTTCTTCCAATCTGCCAATGCCGCTGCCACGGCAACGGTCATAACGCTGTCATCCGTAAACGTGCATTTGTCAGGATCAAAAAATTCAAAATCCTTTGACTTAAAGTAAACCCACTCATACTTTGAACCAACGACATCGCCCACGATTGCACCTATCATTTTCGTTTTCCTTTCTCTGTTACCTGTTTAAAAATGCAAATCATTTCGTCGATTGCCTCATAGATGCAAAACACACAATTTATTCAAGTGAAAATTCGCGAATTAGAGAAAAGCCTGTGACGAAGATGTCGGAAAACTGGTGTACATCGGGGTCATCGGCACAGCGAACATGTTTCTCCGGCGGCGCGGACGGCGTTGCGGACGCAGTTCTCGCAGCTGCAGAGGACTTTGCCCGTGTCGATTCCCTTGAGATCGCGGCAGATGGTCGCGCCGCCGCAGAGTTCCTTGAAGCGCGGCATGATAGCGCGGGAGTTCTTCATCGCCGCGCCGTCGGGCGAGACGAGGGACGAGACCATGACCGCGCCCACGAGCGCGCCACACGTTCCCTCCATCGTCCCCATGCCCGCGCCAAAGCCGGAGCCGAGGCGCTTGAGTTCGTCCTCGCCCTTCCCGAGGCTGTCGGCAAATGCGACCAGGACGGCCTGGCAGCAGTTCATCTCGCTCTTGCGCCTTGCGGCGTAGTCCATGCGCTCTTCCAATGTCATTTCAATACCTTTCTATTGTTTTCATCAATTTCTCTGCCTCTCTGCGCCTCTGCGCGAATTCCCAACATGGGTTTGGGAACGGTCAGCGCGAAGGCGCTGTTGGCCAGGGCCATGAACGCCGCCGTGGCGAAAAGGACGCCGGGGCCGAAACGGTCCCAGATCCAGCCGCCGAGCAACGCGTAGAACACGGTCACGACGTGGTTCACGGAGATCCCGGATGAGAGGGTCGCGGTCAGCTCCTCCTGGGAGTCGGAGAGCGTGCGGGCGTAGAGGTTCGTCGCCATCGAGGCGTTGCTCAGCACGGCGTCAAGGACATAGTTCACGCACACGACCGCCACCGCCACGCGGGACGGGAACCAGTCCTTCGCGAAACCGTAGAGCAGGCACACGAAGAACAGCACGACCGTATCCCAGATCATCACGTTGCGGTAGCCCCAACGGTCGACGAGCCGTCCGATGAGGCGTCCGCCCCACAGCGCGGTGAAGAGCGCCGCCGCCGCGAAGAGAATCGCGACATGCTGCGTGTCCATGCCGTAGACGCGGATCAGCACGAACGGACCGAAGGTGAAGAACACCTGCTTGCGCGCCCCGTAGAAGAGCTCCAGGATGTAGAACGTCGTGTACTTGCGGCGGAAGTAAAACGACGGGCGTGCGCGCTTCGCGGTCCCCGGCTCTTTCACGGACGCCGCGACGGCGAGGCTGGCGGCGAGAAGCAGCGCCACGAGCACCCACGTCGCGTCGTAAAGCACCCGGCGCGACGCGTCCGCCCAGAAATGTACGCCGAAGTAGAAGATGGCCGCCACAAGAACGCTCCCCGTAACCGCCCCGGCGTTGATCGCGCCCGTGACAATGCCGAGCGATTCGCCGCTCTTTCCTTCCTTGGCTATGGAGAGAGCAATCGATTGGCGAACGGGCATGACAAGATGTTCGCCCAGCGCCCACATAACGATGAACGCGACGGCCCACGCCTATCGGACCGGCACCAGCAGGAGCATCGCCGCGACAAGGGAGCAGGCCGTGCCGATCCGCAGGACCTTCCAGTCGGAAAATCGACCCAACACGGCAAAGAGCGCCACAAGCAGCACGCCTGGCGTCTCGCGCAGGAACTCCAGCACGCCCCGGTCGAAGCCATTGATATCGTATGTCTCCACGAGGAAGTTGTTGAATGCCGCGCCGAAACAGCCAATGCCAACGCCCCACACGAGAATGCTCGCGAAGAAGGCACCCGCCCCGGTTCCCGGGCGGCATACGGCCTGATAGGACGAAAGCGGATTCCTCATTACCGGTCTTTCCGCTCTCGTCCATCGGGCGCTGCGAGGGAGAGTAGCTCGCGGGCGTGCTGCACGACGACGCTCGTGAGCGACGCGCCGCCGAGCATCCGCGCGATCTCTGTCACGCGGTCATCCCCTTCCAGCTCGCGGATCGCGGTGCGTGTGCGCCCGCCCGAGACGGTCTTCGCCACCGCGAAGTGGCGGTCGCCGTAGACCGCGCTCTGCGGCAGGTGCGTGATCGCGATCGTCTGGCGATGGCGCGCCACGGCGCGCAGGCGCTCGCCCACCGCGCGCCCCACCTCGCCGCCGATGTTGGAGTCGATCTCGTCGAACACCAGCACCGGCACAGAGTCGTGCTCCGCCACAACCGACTTCACCGCGAGCATGACGCGCGCGATCTCGCCGGTGGAGGCGATGTCGCGCAGCGGGCGAGACGGTTCGCCGGGGTTGGGAGCGAAATGGAAGTCCACAGCATCGCAGCCGGTCGCGTCCGGCTCGCGCGGCGAAAGGCGGATGTCGAAGCCCGCCTTCAGGAACCCGAGCCCGTGCAGCTCGCGCGTGATCGCCTTCGCGAGCTTCGCCGCCGCCTTCCCGCGGGCTGTTGTGACGGCCGCGCCTGCCGCGCGCACGGCCTTCTCCGCCTCGGCGATCTTCGCGTCAAGCTTCGCAAGCCTTTCCTCGCGCCCGTCGAGGTCCGCAAGACGTGCGGCCCGGGCGTCGCGGAGGGCGAGCAGCTCGTCCACCGTCGCGCAGCCGTACTTCCGCTTCAGGCGGTTGACGAGCGAAAGGCGGTCGTCCAGCGCCTGTAGCGCGTCGGGATCGGCGTCGATTCGCGAGATGGAGTCGGCTATCGAGCGCGAGAGCTCCTGCACGCGCACCGTCAGGTCCTCGACCTCATCCTTCCACTCTGCCGCCGCCTCGTGGTAGCGGGCCATCTCGGAAATGCGCGCGCCTGCGGCGATGAGCGCGGTCGCGGCCGCGCCGTCGGAATCCCCAGAAAGCGCCTCGGTGGCGGCATTCGCGCAGTCTAGTATCTCCGCAGCGTGCGCGGCGGCGGCATGGCGGGCGGACAGCTCCGTCTCGTCCTCCTGCGTCAGCTGCGCCGACTCGAGCTCGTCCACGGAATACCGCAGCCGCTCCGCCTCCTCTGCGAAGTCGCGCGTGTCGCCCGTCAGCGCGGCCCGCTCGTCGCGCAAGGCGACAAGCTCCTTCCACGCCGCCGCGTACGCTTCGCCGCCGATGCGCCCGTAGGCGTCGAGCACGTCGCGCTGGAAGCGCTCATCCAGGAGGGACTGGTGGTCGTTGGGGCCATGCACGTCCACGAGCAGGCGCCCGAGGGCGCGGAGAGTCTGGACTGTCGATGCCACATCGTTCACGTGCACGCGGCTGCTGCCTGCGGCGGCGATCGTGCGTCGCACTATGAGGATGCCGTCCTCGCACGCCGGAAGGCCAGCCTCGTCGAGAAGCCCGTCGACCTGGCGCAGGACGGCCGCGACCGCAGGCGAGGAAAGGTCGAACTCGGCCTCGACGCGCGCCTCCTTCGCGCCGTCGCGCACGGCCGATGCGTCGGCGCGCGCGCCGAGCGCGAGCTCTAGCGCCCCCATGAGGACGCTCTTGCCGGCGCCGGTCTCGCCCGTGATGATGTTGAGGCCGTCGCCGAAGGCTATTTCAGCCTTCTCGACGATGGCGAGATTCAGCACTGACAGACGTGTCAACATGGCGGCGGGTATTATACCAAAACTTGCGCGCGGAAGGCGTTGCGGGCGGAATATTGATTTGCTACACTAACCGCATCTGCCGAAAGAATGGTGGTGAAGCAAAATGAAGAACGACCTGGAACTGATCTGCAACCTTGTCCGCGAATGCGGCAAGTTCATCAAGGGCATCGACCGCGGGCACCTGCACATAGACTCCAAGGAAGGACGTGCCAACTTCGTCACGGAATACGACAAGCAGGTCCAGGAACGGCTGCGGACCGGCCTTCTTGAGATCATGCCCGATGCGCATTTCGTCGGCGAGGAGGGTTCCACCCAGAAGTTCTCCCCCGTCGGAAAGTTCTTCATCGTCGACCCCATAGACGGCACCACGAACTTCATCAAGGACTTCCACATAAGCAGCATCTCCGTGGCGCTGGTCGTCGACGGCGAGGCCGAACTCGGAGTCATCTACAACCCGTACACCGACGAGATGTTCACCGCTCGGCGCGGGGAAGGCGCCTTCTGCAACGACAAGCGCCTGCACGTGTCGTCGGAACCGCTCGAGAACGGGATAGTAGTCTTCGGCACGGCCCCCTACCACGAGGAGCTGAAGGAGAAGACGTTCAAGCTCGCCTACGCCTACTTCAAGAAGGCCATGGACGTGAGGAGATGCGGCTCGGCGGCCCTTGACCTCTGTTCCGTCGCGGCCGGGCGCGCCGAGCTGTTCTTCGAGCTCATCCTGTCGCCCTGGGACTACGCGGCTGGCGGCCTGATCGTGAGGGAGGCCGGCGGCCTGGTCAGCGACATGGACGGCAACGAGCTCGCCTTGGACAGGCCATGCTCGGTCCTCGCGCGCAACAGGGTAGCGCAGGTGCTGACGTGCGAAGGCTGACATCGCAGGGCTTCCGATGAGCCAGGGAATGCGCGAGAGATTCGTCCGCAAGGCGCGCGGCTGCCTCGCCGCGGCGTTCTTCCTCGCGTTTGGTCTCGGCGGACTCGTGATCGGCTGCATCTGCTTCCCGCTGCTGGCCTTCTTCCCGCAACGGTGGTTGCGCGCGCTCGTGCGCGCTAGCTACCGGCTGTTCGTCTGGCTCGCACGCGTCACCGGCCTGTTCCGCGTTGCGCTTTCCCCGGCCGACCGATCCCGCCTCGCCCAGACGAGCGGCCGCATCATCGTCGCCAACCACCTCACTCTCATCGACATCGTCATACTCATCGCCTTCCTGCCGGACTCCACCTCCATCGCCAAGGCCGCCGCCAAGCGCAACTTCTTCTACTCGCAGATCGTCCGCCGCGTGTTCCTCGTCAACGACGATCCTGCACGCGCGCTCGACGAGGCCCAGCGCCTCCTGGCGCAGGGCGTCAACATCATCGTCTTCCCCGAGGGGACGCGCACGCCCGCCAACGCGCCGACCCGCAAGCTCCGTCGCGGCGCCGCGCAGATAGCGCTCCACGCCGGCGTCTCCATCCTGCCTATCCGCATCGACTGCGACCCGCCCGTCCTCGCGAAGGGACAGCCATGGCACGACGTGGCCGACCGCACGATCGTCTGGACCCTGCGCGCGCTCGACGAGATCCCTGTAGACCGTCCGCCCGACGGTCACGGTACGCATGCGGCGGCCGTCGCGCTGACCGAAAGGATTTTTGGTACACTATGGGCATGAGGATTTTCTCCATCCTTTCGCTTGCGGCTGCACTCCTCAGCGGGTGCAGCACCACGGTCGTCCGCGACGCGCCGCTCCCCGTGCGCGTAGCGGACGGCGCAATCATCGACTCCACGCCGCTCGTCGAGGCCCTTCTCGCGCGGACAGGCACGACAGTGCAGGCCGTGAGCGGCACGTGGAAGGAGAACGCCTTCGCCGCCGAAGTCGTAATGAAGGGCGACGGACAGAAGCTCACGGCCGTGTTCCTCGCACCACAGATGCGCCTCGCCACAATCGTCCTCACACGTCCCCACGCCATCCGCTTCGAGCGCGCCGCGCAGATCCCGCGCATGTTCGAGCCCGAGTACGCGCTCGCGGACCTCGCCTTCGTGAACCTCGAAGCGGAAACCCTCCGCCGCGCCGTCGCGCCCGCGCTCTCGGTAGAGGACGACGGCACCGTCCGCCGCATCCTCGCAGGCAAGACGCCCGTCGCCGACCTCACGCGCAACCCCGACGGCACAACGACATTCCGCAACCTGGTGCACGGCTACACGTACACGCTCAAGACCGTCCAATGACCCCCGAGGAAACGCCATGATCCAGATTCCAATTTCCCTCGAATCAGTCTGCGGCTGCGTGCCATCGACCGTCGCCGACAACAGCGCGATCCTCTCCGAGCTCGTCGGACCCGCCAAGGCGGACGCCATAGTCAAGTCAACCGGCTTTCCCTTCCGCCGCGTCGCCGCCCCAGGCACCACGGTCTTCGATCTCGCCGTCGCAGCCGCGCGCCGCGCGGTCGACGGAGTCGATCCCGCATCGCTCGGCGGCATCGTGGCAGTCACCTTCTCCGCGCCCGACCGCTTTCCCGCGCTTTCAATCCGCCTGCACCACGCGCTCGGGCTTCCGCCCGGCGCGGCCGCGCTCGACCTCTCGCTCGCATGCAGCGGCTATCCATATGGCCTTTTCGCCGCCGCCCAGCTCGCCGCCGCCACCGGCAAGCGCGTTCTCCTGGTGGACGGCGACGTGCAGTCCGCGCACGTGGACACGTCCGACGTCAACACGCTCGCCGTCATGTCGGACGCCGCCACCGCCACCCTCATTGCCCCCGGCGGCACTCCTGCCACATTCGCCTTCCTCACCGACGGCGCCGGCGCGGATGTCCTCCGATGCGGCACAGACGGCAAGATCCGCATGGACGGATTCGGCGTCTTCCGCTTCGTCGCGGGTCCCGTCTCGCAATTCCTGAAGGAGTTCTGCGCTGCAGCGGCCACGCCTGATATCTTCATCCCGCATCAGGCCAACATGTACATGGTGCGCCAGCTCGCCAAGTCGCTCGGTCTCGAGAACCAGCTGCGCACAAGCGGCGAGCGGTTCGCGAACCCAGGCTCATGCTCGGTTCCGCTCACACTCGCCTCCACCGAAGGCGCCGGGCGCGCGCTCTTTGCCGGCTTCGGCGCGGGCCTATCCGCCGCCGCCGCGTTCGTCGACGTCCCTCCCACCTTGCGCAGGAGCCTCGTGGAAGCATGAAGATCGCCCTTCTCGGCAACATCACGCTCGACTTCTTCGCGCAGGATTTCCGGCGCATGGGCCACGAAGTGTACGTGCCGCCAGGCTTCGACACCTGGCGGCAGGAAACGCTCGATCCGGAAAGCGGCCTCCACCGCTTCGCCCCAGATGCCACCCTTCTCCTTCTCCCCAACGAGGATATCTTCACGGTCATCACCGATCTTTCGTCCCTCGAAGATCCCACCAGCCTTAAGAGTCTCGTTCCTTCCCTCCCCCTCTCCACCCTCGCCCACGAGACGCCCGGCTTCTGGGACGACCGCATGCGCAGCCTTGCCGCCATGCCGTTCTCGCTCGCCGGACTGAAGGCCATCGAAGAGGAATTCCTGTTCTTGGCCGAATTCGCCGCCGCGCCCAAGAAGATACTGGCCGTCGATGCCGACAACACCCTCTGGCGCGGGATCGTCTCCGAGGACGATCCCGCAACTGTCGTCCCCTACGCCGACTTCCAGCGCGGGCTGCTCTCCCTCAAGGACGCCGGCGCGCTGCTCGTCCTCCTCTCGAAGAACGACTCCCCCGCAAACAGCGACGCTCCCGTCGCACGCGCGTTCGCGCGCTCGGACATGCCGCTCTCGCTCGACGACTTCGCCGCCGTGGCAGTCAACTGGTCGACCAAGGCCAGCAACATGCTGGACGTCTGTTCCCGCCTGAACCTTTCGCCGGACTCGGCCGTATTCATCGACGACAACCCCCACGAGCGCGCGCAGATGAAGGCGCACCTGCCCGCCGTGACCGTGATGCCGTTCCCGCGGGACATGACACGCCCCGCCGCCATCCTGCGCCGCCTGCGCACGCGCTTCTTCGCTTCCGTCGCGTCCACCGATGAAGACCGTGTCCGCACCGCCCTCTATCAGGCCGAGGCCGCACGCCGCGCGTCCGCCGACAAACTTCCCTCACTCACCGCATACCTCGACAGCCTCGGCATGACCTGCGCGGCGTCGCTCGCGACGCAGTCCGACATCCCGCGCCTCGCCCAGATGGCGGGAAAGACCAACCAGTTCAACGCCACCACTATCCGCCGCACGGCCGACGAGATTGCGGCAATCGTCGCCGATCCAAAACGCCGCACATGGACGTTCAGGCTGTCGGACAACTTCGGCGAGATGGGACTCGTCTGCTACATCATCTACGACTGCGCCACACGCCGCATCACGGACTTCGTGATGAGCTGCCGAGCGATGGGACGCACGCTCGAGCACTTCGCGCTCAACCATGTGCGCCACGCGCTCGCTGAAGAGGGAATCCCCCTCGACGGCATCGACTTCGCGCCAACGGCAAAGAACGCGCCGTTCCGGGAGTTCCTCGGTTCGATCGACTTGTCTGCCGACCTCCCGACGCACGTGGTCAGCGGCAATGCCTAACCACGTGTCGCGTTGCGCGCGACCAGCAACTCGCGGTACGCCGCGAGGTCTACCTGCTTCTGCGCGACTCCGGTCTTCACGGCCGCCTCCGCAACGGCGTAGCTGACCTCCACGAAGAGGCGGCGGTCGAACGGCTTGGGGATGATGTAGCCGGTGCCGAACTCCAGCTTCTCGTTCGGGTAGAGGGCCTGCACCTCCGGCGTGACCGGCTGGCGCGCGAGGGCCGCAAGCGCGTGCGCGGCCGCCACCTTCATCTCCTTGTTGATCGTGCGCGCCCGCACGTCGAGCGCGCCTCTGAAGAGGTACGGGAAGCCGAGCACGTTGTTGATCTGGTTCGGGTAGTCGCTGCGGCCCGTGACCATTATGTAGGGCTTGTCCCCCAACGCCTCTGCCACGGTGGCAGGGTCGATCTCTGGATCTGGGTTCGCCATCGCGAATATCGCGGGGAACGCGCCCATCGCCTTCACGTCTTCGCCCGAAAGGACGTTCGCCGCCGAGACACCGATGAACACGTCCGCGCCGCGGAGCGCTTCCTTGAGCGTCTTCGCGTCAGTCGTGACGGCATGGCGGGCCTTGTAGGGGTTGAGGTCGGTGCGCGAGGTGGAGATGACGCCCTTGGAGTCGCACATCGTCACGTCGGCCACGCCGGCGGCCTTGCACATCTCGCAGATGCGGATGCCGGCCGCGCCCGCGCCGTTCATGACCACCTTGAGGTCGGAGAGTTTCTTGCCCGCGAGCGTGGCGTAGTTCATCACGCCGGAGAGCGCGATGACGGCCGTGCCCCACTGGTCGTCGTGGAAGACGGGGATGTCAAGCATCGCGTCGAGCTTGTCCTCGATCTCGAAGCACGCGGGGGCGGCGATGTCCTCCAGGTTCACGCCGCCGTACTGCGGAGCGAGCGCCGCCACGGCGTCGATCACGCGCTGCGGATCGGTCTTGCCCGAGTCCTGCCCGTCCCTACGGCAGTGCGCGAGCGGCACTGGCCATGCGTCCACGTCGCCGAAGGCCTTGAAGAGCACGGCCTTGCCCTCCATCACGGGGATGGACGCGGCGGCGCCGAGGTCGCCGAGGCCGAGGATGGCCGTGCCGTCCGACACCACCGCCACAAGGTTGGACTTGGCGGTGCAGTCGAACACGGCCGCAGGGTTCGCGGCAATCTCCTTCACCGCGAGCGCCACGCCGGGCGTGTAGGCGAGGCAGAGGTCCTCCTTCGTCTTGAGAGGCTTCGGCAGGTGCACGGCCACCTTGCCGCCCTGGTGGAACTTCAATACTTCTTCACGTGAGAATGTAGCCATTTTGCTCTTTCGTTGCTTTGATGTTTTCGTAAATCTTCTTCGTTTGCTCGTTGAAATAGTCGCGAGAGTCGGGCGGGCGGCGGTGGAACGCCGCCCCTACCCTCTTCCGATCATTTGGGCAGGTCCTTGCAGACGACGAGGTTCTTCTTGTAGAAGGCCATGCCGAACTTGAGGATGTCGCGCTTTTCGCCGTGCGCGGCGAAGTCGGCAAGCATCTCGGAGGTGTATTCGCGCGTGTCGATCTGGCGCCGCGCCTCGCGGGCGAGCGCGTCGAGGTCCTCCGTCTCCTCGTCCGCCGCCTTGAGCTCGATCACCACGCCCGGCATCGCGTCGACGAGCGGACGCATGGAGATATCGTAGCGACCTTCGCCCGACTCGCGGTTCGACTTCACGACGAACCTGTTGCGGAAACACGCGATGAATCCGAGGACGAGCCCGTGATAGAACCCCTCCGCCGCCGTATCGAAGAAACTCACCGACTCCTTGAGGTAGGCCGCGAGGTACTTTCCGAAGAGGAACGGATCGCGCTCGCGCAACGCCCGCTCGACGGCGACGATGCCGCCGTTCTTGTCGAAGGAACGGACTTTCTGGACGATCTCGCTGTAGAACACCTGCTTCAGCTCGTAGTTGGGGATCATGACCTCGCACTCGCCGTCCTTCACCTCTCCGGCCGGCTTGAGATAGCCCGCCGAGACGAGCAGCGTGTAGAGCGTGTTCTCGTTGTCGCGGATATGCTTGTAGGGTCCAAGCTCCTTCGCCATCGGAACCAGAACCGACTTCCCCGTCATCAACTTGTGGAGCGTTACCTCCATTTCAAACGGCAGCTCCTGCACGATCTCGGTGATGAGGTCGTTGGAGCTCGTGTCGAGCCAGTAGGCGTCAGGGCGGCAATGGCAGTCGAAGTACCTGAGTACGCTCCACGGGTTGTAGATTTCCGTGCCGCCGAAGTCGTAGCCGTCGTACCACGCCTTGATCTCCGGCAGCTTGTCCTCGGCGCCGTAGTATCGCGCCATCTCGGCGACCTCGTCTTCCGTGAAGCCGAAATACTGCGAGTACTCCGACTCGAACACCGTCCAGACTTTGGGGTTGTTGAGACCTGAAAGAATCCCCTCCTTCGCCACGCGCAGAACGCCCGTCATGATCCCGATGTGGCAATGTTCGTTGTCCTTCAGCGCGCCTGAGAGGAACACGCGCATGAAAGTGCACATCTCGTCATAGTAGCCGTTCGTCGAGGCGCTCGTGATCGGCTGGTCGTATTCGTCGATCAGGATGACCGGGAGCTTCTTCGTAAAAGCATGGACCACCTCGGAGAGAAGCCCGAGCGATTCGGAAAGCTCGTCCTTCGTCCCCTCGCGGTTCATCACTTTGCGCAGCGACCGTTTCTTGGCACCGTTTCCCCATCCGTTCTCGATGCAATCCGCAAATCGGGCGACTTCGTCTCCAATCACGGCAGCAAGGCGGGTGAACGCCTCCTCTGCGGTGGTCTGCTTGATGTCCTTGAACGACAGGAAGATGACAGGATGTTTGCCCTGCTCGCCTTGGTACTTCTCGCCAGCCGCCCATATCTTCTTGTCGTGGAACAGCGACGCTTCGCCCTCGTAGAACGCGCGGATCATCTTCAGCATGGTAGTCTTGCCGAAACGCCTCGGACGCGTGAACAGAACCACGCGCGATTTCGAGTCGATGAGGTCTTTCAGTATGAGCGTCTTGTCCACGCAATAGGAATCGCGCGAGAACGTCGCCCAGTCGCTCGTCCCCACGGGCGGCGGCAAAAGCCCTTCCCAGCACGCCGACTTGTCGACGCGCACCTGCTTTCCGTCCCCGTGGGCCGCGCTGTTGAAGCATTTCTCCATGGCGCGCATTATACACGATTACCCCACCCGCCGCAACCCCACCCCGCATCGTGCGTCACATCTGCGCAATCCACCCGCTCCCGCCATTCGCAATCCACTCCGCCATTTCCATCACCTCCTGCGCAACCCGCGTCCACGAGATTTCATACTTGCCGTAATTTCGTTTTCCGCTTGCCTTCCCGCAGAGGCCGTGCTATCATCCCCGCCATGTAATGGAGAACAGATGTTTCAGGGCCCCACACCGCGCCAGTACGGCCGCCATGCTGGACGCAAGCGCCGGAAAACGCGCGAGGGTAGTCGATGGGGCGGCGACAAAGTCGCGATCAAATAAGTCCTCTTCCTTTCTTTCTGCCAGTCCGTGAGACAATTGGCGTGATGTACTTTCAGGTTGTCCACAATCATGCCGACTGAGCCTCCGACCTCATTGATCACCGTTCTTACTCTTGCGCGAGCGCTATATGTGGGGCTGTTCGGCTTTACATACGACGTGGTGCTTTTCGACCTGACAAACAAGTACCTCGAGGTGGACGGCGTGAAGGTACCCGCCGGCGACCTCCAGCGCTACAGCTACTTAACATCGGCGAATTCCGACGGGAAAATATCGGCGAATATATCCGCAAGATATCTCTTGCCAACCCAAACCTTCATCTTGACTACGAATTTATCGTTTTCCTGTCGTTCCTCAAGAATTTCATGTTTGAGGGAGAATTTGTCGAGCCGCGCCAGACGTGCCTTGATCGCCTTCTCATTATTCGTGCGTGTTTCTTCACCAATATACGTACGAAGCGCAGTCCATAGCGCCCCTCGATGAGCATTCAACTCCGCCATCGCCCTGGTTCTACCTCGTCCATTACCAATGGTGATTATCCCTTTCGAGTCTTTCGTCGCTGGCTTACTCGGTCTGCTCGTCGGCGTATCCGAGACCGCCACAATAGGCTGAATGGATGGTGGCGGAGTAGCCACGGGCTGAACGACAGGAACCGGGCTCGCGACCGATGGCGTTGTGACAACACCCATGTCCGGCACAACGTGCGACTCGACTATGCAATCTTCGTCCTTTACGGCCACGAAGTTCTTCAAATCCGTTAAAATTGAATCTTCTGAGCGCTTCTCTTCACGGGCACGCACATAATGTCCACGTAGCACCTTAACCGATGAATGATCCAGAACCTCCACCCAAGCGGATTTGGGGCCAATATCCTCAAGGACCCGCCCATAACCGACCATGCTCTCCGAGCGTTCCCCGCCGGCTACGATATCAGAATTGTCCTCATAACCGTAAAACTCTACCTCCATGCCGGGCGACATGCCATACTCCTTGCCAATGGAAATCTGCGCGACCCTACCATCTCCCCGTGTCTGCAAAACGCGAGCTTTCGGGGCATACCGGCTTGTCAACATCATGGAAAACCCCTTTGTAAGCATCTTCATGGTGTTCGCAATAGAAGGTTGCAAATTGGCACGTGCCTCCTCAATCGTCGATCCCGGCAATTCAACGCGCCCCTCATACGATTTGACTAATACCACCTTGCCGGAGTCAACTTCATACAAGCGGAAATCGGGTTTGACATTGAGCCGCCACATTTTTGCGAATCTCTTCGAATATTTATTGTTGGTTCGATTTCCATTGAAGTCGACCCGAACCTTGCACTCTTCCATGCTGACATTCAATTTGACGGAAAGCAGGTAATCCGCCGCCGTCAGCAATGACGATGCTTCCGTGCTCTGTCCCTGGAACAGCTTCTCCGCTGCCAACGCATTGATCCGCGAACGTTCCACAAACTGGAACAGCTTGAATTTCGAGACCGCCTCGGCCATCTGTGCTTCAACCGCATCGCCAGCCGCCGGATAACGTTCATACTCCTTTTGGTCCACACAGACGGCAATG
The DNA here is from genome assembly GCA_902763655.1 of uncultured bacterium. Lineage (GTDB taxonomy): Bacteria > Verrucomicrobiota > Kiritimatiellia > RFP12 > UBA1067 > RUG572. Next base: position 3,683 of record CACWSW010000028.1, on the reverse strand, counting down.
CGGAAACTGACGTTCTCTCGCTCGGTCATTGCGCCCTTGTCAAGGTACGTCTGCTTGTCTCGTTCGCTCTGGACCATCATTTCCGGCTTCGGCGACGAGCAACCGACTATCATGCAAACGCCTATGACAAGTAAGAATTCGACTTTGTTGATCTTCTTCATTTCCTATTTTCCTTTTTTTCGTTTAGCAAAACCTTTTCCGCCATCGTTGTGCACCAGACATTGTCGGCGGAACCCAAAACCAAAATGGCATATCCCCAAGCGATATCCTTTGCTCCAAGACTCTCGTAGATTAACGCCAGATTCGTCAGGGCATAGGCATGTCGCGGATCCAGTTTGACCACTATGCGACAACAGTTCAGCGCACCGAGGAAATCATCCCTCATGATGAACAACCGCCCAAGCATGTTCCAGAGGTCGGCATCGTAAGGATTCTCACGAAGCGCGTTTTCGACGTTGGAGAACTTCACCTTGTAGGGATCTGCCCCCAGGAACGACTTCACCGCCCCCGCCCCCAGCTGTGTCTGCACCCGACGATTTTTGGCGGCAATGCCATTGCCAGACGATAGGAGCATTTTTTCAAAACGCGGTTCCCCGCAGACCCGAGAGCTCGTCCTCACGCGATGAAATTTCCTGATCGTAACCGTAGTCTTCCTCCTGATTTCCTCAACCTCTTCTTCTTGAGATACTATCCTAGTTTCGGAAACTTTGCCGTCCAATGCCATGCCCATCGCCATTTTTTCTTCGCGACTTTGTGCACGCACCAGTCGATTGGTTACGCAGACGACGCACTCCACAGCATTCGTCACGTACTCGACCTTCTCAGTTTTGCTCTCACTCACTTCCGGCGGCGAATCGCTCCATGAAACCGACTCTGGACCGTACTGCCGTCCCATGCTCTCGCGCAAACCAATAGCATACTCGGATCTCTTCAGGTAATCCGCAACCTCTCGAACAAAAGGCAAGTCGGTCGAATTCGGCACAAGATCCAGTGTCTTGCAATCGGCATATAGATGCCTTGCATTCTCCTTCAGCGCCAAAGGAATCATGAGCTTCAACTGTGTTCTGACAAACTGTTCTGTGGGCGCCTGTGAGTAGATTTCAGGTATCGATTTCTCCACGCCCACCTTCGAATACATCTGACAAAGGATATAATGACCGTCTTTTATGCCAAGATTGATCTCCTGCCCATTTAAATCATATCTAGTATCGGGAAAGCGCCATCTGGAATGCATCGAATCCAGCACCTCGACTGCCCGTTTCAAACCAGGGCACAGCCACCGTTCGCCTTCCCTGCGCTTTTCAGCGACATGATCAATCATCCATCGCGTCAGAAGGTCTTTGGCGAACAAAACCGCCCTCATCTCCGCTCTTTTGCGGTTCTCACCTTTTCCAGCGACTTGCTTTACATGCACATACAAATCCCCCTCATGTTCATACACGCCACTTTCCTTATCGGCAAGAGAATCCTGATAGTATTGTAGCCGCGCCTCCGGGCTGGCGGCGAAACCAGCCAGCCCGGAGATTTTCACAAGAAGGATAGCTAGAGCCCTGGCTCTCAACTTACATAACCTCTCTCGTCTCAGCCAATTCAGAAGTCGGTATCAATCGTACCAGCTGAGTGGGTACCCCCGACAGGCCCCTGGGGCTTATCATCCTTATTGCCGGAACCGGTAGCGCCCGTTGACTGTTCTCTTCTTGCTCTTTCCGCCGCCTCTTTCTCGGCAACGGCCTGATTGACTGCGGCACGTCCTTCCGCACGTCCCCGATTGAATTCCGTCTGCGACTGACGAGCGGAGTCCAAAGCATCCTGCATTCCCTGATGCTTGCCTCGTTCTCGTTGCGTATGCTTAGTGACAATCACGGCATCGGCATACGCTTTCTTGAGCGCCTCTCCGGCATCCTTCGCGAGTGCGGGATCTACATAATATGCCACAACATACATCTTATTCCCCGTATTCGGATGCTTGACCGTCTTTTTCGTAAGCTGCATACAACCTTTAAGATTGATATCCACTTTGGCCGCAATAGTATCGCTCAATTTTTGCGAGGTCGCGGTAGAATCATCCTTATAGACCTTCATGTTTTGTGACGCCTCGCGATATGTTTCAATATCACCCATTAGCGCCATGGCCACATTCTTCCAAGCCATTGTGTCGGCCATTTTTTTCTTTCCCTGCTGCACAGCAGTGGAACCCGTCAACTGAATCGACGATATACCGACAAAAATATTGTGTCCCTTGTCATCCGTAAACCGGCGGCTCCCTACCATTGACCCCCAGTTTTGCGCCTTCACCCACGCTGTCCTTGAAAATTTTCCAGGTTTGCCGGGCGAGGAAGAATCTCCGGTTGCGATTCTGACAGCGGACTCCTGCAACTTGGGGCTCCAGACAATCGCCATCGCTACAGAATAGTCCTTGGTGTCCTGATCCCACGATTCAGCCTGCGTCAACACGCATGCACCAAGAAGCGGCATCTTCGCCACAAGCTGAACCGCACTGGAAGATTCCGTTGCGGGATCCTTCGGTAACTTCTCGGCGGCCTCTTCCAGAGCCTTGTATTCAGCGGACAAGGCCTGGACCTTCGCCTTGATGGCGGTGGCTGCTGCTTTAGCCGCAGCAGCATCTATCTTTTTTTTCGTAGCAATAGCCTCAGGGCTGTAGTCGGCATCAATTTTCTTGATCACCGCATCAAGAAAAGCATTGTACCGATCATTGATCGTCACTTCCGTAATGGCCTTGGCGTCGGCCTCGCTATACTCGCGAAGCGCTTCTGCAAGCTCCTTGCGTTTTGTCTCCACCGCATTCTTAACGGCAGCGACCTTTTCCGCATTCTCATCCACCGTTTCATCCAGATGGGTACAGACGCGGTCCACCGCCGAGAAATCGGCATTGATGGCCCGGATCACCTCCGCTTTTGCGTTGAGGTAGGCGACATTGGCCACCTGTTCGCGTTTCACGTCAAACCCCGCATCTTTCGAAGGATTCTCGATCTTCATTGTAAAAGCGCCGACTTGGATGATTGCCTTTTTCTCAGGATCGTAACCGACGGCAAGTCCTATTTTCTCAAGATCCGCATTGACCTGATCCTCGGCCGTAACGAATTCTTTTGACGGAGACGTTGCCGCCAGCTTGTCCCCCATCGCCGTCGCCTGGTCGGCAATTGCCTGACCACCATCGGCATTAGCCGCTTCCGAAGCCGCCGCTAGACCACCTTGTTCAGCACCAGCAGTACCCGCCTCCTGGGCGAGCATTACCCCGACAGCCCCGACAAGGGCAACCACCAGCATTAGTTTTTTCATCTTTTTTGTTCCTTTCGGATTAGTTGGTTGTTGGAATTTGTTGATTAGCGTCGTTTCCCTCGTTTCTCCGACAAAATACTACTGTATTTTGGTTCCAGCCCGCTCTGAGGGTACAGGGCCCGAATCTACTGCGTCAAGCATGCGCACCACCATGTCCTGAATCGCCTGGTGCAGTCGATGCTCCATTTTCTCAAAAATGCGGCGGGACACCTCATCTCTACGCTGCTCCGGTGAAAGAACCGCACTGTCCTTCGCCTGACGTTCGTTCATCGACAGGAGCGTACAGGAACCATCAACCGCGACCACGGAGATGTTCAAGCCGAGCATCGTACCCATCGACTGCCCATTGCCGGGCGTAGGGCGGTCAACGAAACGCCCGTCCA
>CACWSW010000027.1 GCA_902763655.1 uncultured bacterium | reverse complement strand
GCTCGCGGAGATCATCCGTGGCGAGAAGCCGAATCCGCAGTGGCTCTACGACCACGACCTGCTCGTGCACGAAGTGTCGCTCAGGGCGTGCAACCTGTAAGGTTAAAAGGTTAAAAGGTTAAATGGTTAAAAGGTTAAATGGTTAAAAGGTTAAATGGTTAAAAGGTTAAATGGTTAAAAGGTTAAATGGTTAAAGGGGCAAAGAGTTGAAAAGTTAGTCGGATCGTCGAATTGTCGTACCGGATGTCGGATGCCGAACGTCGAATGTCCCCCCAAAAATGTTCTCCCCTTGAAAAAGGAATGCCAATGAAAAAGAAAAACATCTTGTCAATCTCGCTTGCCCTTGCGGGTGGGCTGCTGCTTGCGGGCGGCGATCCGGCGATGCGAGGACCTTTCCCGCTTTTGTGCACGCCTTGGACGGCGGACGGTGCGCTGGACGTGCCGACGCTCGTGAAGGAGGCGGAGTTCGTGGATTCCTGCGGGGTCGCGGGGATACTGTGGCCGACGGCGGGCGAGGTGGTCGACCTCGTGAAAGAGGGCGAGTACGAGACTTGCGCGCGTGAAGACCGTGAACGGACTGATGGAGAAGTACGGCATCAAGATGGCGATCCTGGCGCGTCCTCCGGACGACGCCAAGACGCAGGACGACATCGCCGCGCACTATCGCGCTCTCGGGGCGATCGCGAAGTGTCCGGTCATCATCCAGACGTACAACGGGAAGAGTCCGCAGCCCGACGTGGAGCTCCTCATCAAGCTCGCGAAGGAGTTCCCGGACGTCTACGGCTACGTGAAGGAGGAGTCGCCCGGCGGCAAGGTGAACGCGCGGATGGCGCAGCTCGTCGCCGCCAAGCCTGTCATCCACACGGTGTTTAGCGGCTGGGGCGCGAAGGCGTGGCTCTATCAGGGGCCGCGCATCGGCACGGAGGGCATCATCACGCAGCGTCCGGCGTATGCGGACATCCTCGCCTACCTCTTCCGCCAGCAGGAGAACGGCGACAAGGACGGCACGCTCGTCGACGCCTACTCGAAGCTGCTCCTCATGTACAACATCGGCGAGACGTTCGGCGGCAGCAGCGACACGATGCGCGGTCCGCACCTCTACGTGCTTCAGAAGCGCGGAGCCTTCACGAACACGTACACGCGGAAGCGTCCGCCGAAGGGCGACAAGAGCGGACGGAAGTGGATCGTGGAGGAATTCAAGCTGTCCGACGCAGAGAAGGCGGAGATCGACCGCCGCCTTGCCGCCTGCGCGCCCTACCTGAAGTCCCGCTAAGTCTCGTTATTTCTTGTTCCTACGGGCTTCTGCTTGCGGGAAGGGGGATGGGATCCGGTACAGCAAAGAGGCTTGGAAGTGAACGAGAAGACAATCTGCGTGGAGGCGAACAGGTGCGCGGAGCAGGGTGCGCGCCATTGTAAGGCCAAGTCGTTTGTTCATGATGACGGCGGCGAGTGGCAGGTGTTCGACCTGCGGAAAGAGCGGTGCGACGGACTGCCCGTCGTGTCGAGGTCGAAGTTCCGTTCCGTCTGCCGCCACGACGTGCCCCACGTTCACCCGCAGTGCGTCGAGATTTTCTTCTGTCTGAAGGGATGCGTCCGCTACGAGGTCGGGAAGGGCAAGGTGGAGAAGATACTTCCCGGACAGCTATTCCTTTCGCGCCCCGACCAGCCGCACTGCCGCGTGAGCAGCCCGAAGGGCATGTGCCTGTACCGCGCGATCTTCGAGATCCCGAAGCCCTCGGGCAGGGTTCTCGGACTGTCGAAAGAGGACACGCATCTGCTCGTGGAGGCGTTCACCGGCTTCCGGCGACGCGTGTCGACGGCGCCGGCGCGCGTCCGCGCGGCGTTCGAGCGGCTGTTCGCGGCATGCGAAACGGGTCGGCGCGGGTCGGCGTTCAGGCGGCTGAACGTCAAGTCCGCCGCCCTTGAGCTGCTGCTCGCGCTCGCCGAGGCCGTGCGGCAGCGAGAGCCGGTGCGCGGCGCGGCGAACCCGCGCGTGGAGGAGCTGGTCCGGCGGATCGACGGCGACCCGGCGGCGGACTACCCGATCTCCTTCCTGTCCGGCGAGGCGGCGCTTTCGCCGGTCGCCCTCAACACGGCCTTCAAGCGCCTGACGGGCATGACGCCGCATGCGTATGTGCTGGACGCGCGCGTCAGATGCGCGCGCGCCGACCTCGCACGCGGGATGCCCATCATCGCCGTCGCGAAGCGGTACAGATTTCCCTCGGCGGCGCATTTCGCAACCGTCTTCCGCCGGATCGTCGGACAGTCCCCGCACGAATGCCGTCCGAAGTGACGCGGACGACTTCCTCGGTCTTCGTAAAAATTTTATTTATTTTTACGAAAATCCTTGCCGTGTATCTGTGGTATACTGCTTGCGTCGAATCGCGGGCGGTTTGCCGATCGGGCGCTTCCCGGCGGACGGCGGAAGGAGAACGGACAATGGAAAACGAACTGAACAGAAGAGATTTCATCTGCGGCGCGGCGCTCGCCGCCGGCGCGCTGGCGATGCCGGCGCAGGGGGGCGCGGCGACGCGCAAGCTGCTGAAGCGCAGCCAGGTGAACCAGATCGTGACGATCGCGAAGAAGGTGTTTGCGGACCTCGGGCTGCGCCTGCCGCCGTTCGCGTTCATGACGACGGACGACTGGGCGAAGGCGGGCCACGAGTACGACGAGATCCGCGACTGCAACCTCGGCTGGGACGTGACGGACTTCGGCATGGAGGACTTCGCGCACTACGGGCGCTGCCTCTTCACGCTCCGCAACGGCAAGAACAACTCCAAGTACCCCAAGCCCTACTGCGAGAAGTTCATTCTCGACCCCGAGGGGCAGTGCGCGCCGGAGCACTTCCACAAGATCAAGCGCGAGGACATCATCAACCGCGGTATCGGTGACATCGTGATCGACCTCGCCGCGTCCACGCCCGACGGGCACAAGGACACGCGCGCGTTCGAGATCTCCATCGACGGCGTCCGCCGCTCGTTCCCCAAGCCGACGCGCGTGGTGCTCAAGCCCGGACAGAGCGTCTGCCTCGAACCCGGAATCGTCCACTCCTTCTGGGGCGAGGGCGGCTACCTGATCGACGGCGTCCACTACACGGCGAGCGGCGAGGTGTCGTTCGTGTGCAACGACTTCAACGACAACTTTTTCCTCAACGGCGCGCCGCGCTTCCCCGGCATCGAGGAGGACGTGCCGCGCGACTTCTACCTGTGCCAGGAATATCCAGCCGCCCAGGCATGAGAAAGAGGAACAGATGATGAACTGCAGCAAGCTCTCTTCTCTTGCGGTCTGCTCCGTCCTCGCATTCTTGACGCAGGCGGCGAACTACAATGCCGATTGGAGCAAAGGCGATCCGATCACGATCGGGGGCGTGACGTACCATGACCTGCTCACGCCAGCCGTCTGGGGCGGAACAGATCCCACCACCATAGCGGGCAGCGACAACCTGATCATGAACGCGTCTTCCGCCAACATTTCTCTCTCGGCCAATGCCACGCTGAAACCTTATATTGTCGCGAGCACCGCGAATGCCCGATATACGATCAATTTGAACGGAAAGACGCTGACCGCAACCCAAAACGGACTGCGCAACATGACGAAAGGCGCGCAGATTACGCTGACGAACGGATCGCTAAAGCTGGGATATCTGCAGTGGCCGGATCGCTACGCATCTGATGCCATTGCGTCGAACAACGTATTCACCGTGACCGGTTCGGGCACCTTTGTGGACATAGCCAACTTGTATTTTGGGCATAATCTGGCTTCAAAACCCGGTTCCGGCGCGGGCAACAAGGTGATTGTGACGGACGGTGCATGTCTGGCGGCAAATGTTGAGCTTGCCAGGTACTACAGCGTGCCTGGCCAACCAAACGGGTTGTACGTGATCGGTTCGGGCACTGTCTTCAGCAACAAGAACGTCCATTCCGTCCTGGCCATCACGAACGCATTGGGAAATGCCACCACCGGCTCTGCCGCATCGTTCAGCAACGAATTCGTCGTGGCGGACGCCGCCGTTGTGAAGAATCTTGACCGCTTTAGCATTGGCTCCACCTTAAGAGACAGATATCCGAGCGGGAAAGGCCATCTGCTGGCGTTCCGCGGCGCGGGCACATCGCATCGTTTTTCGAGCGGCGACAAGTCGATGCTTGGATTCTCGCATCGACTGGAGGTGGATGGAGCCGCCGTCACGAACGTGGCGGGCATCAACAACTACGGCGCCGTTACGGTCAAGAACGGAGGGGCTCTTGTTGGACCGTTCTCTCAGTGGGGCAGGCTTGTCGTCTCGGGACAGGGTTCGCGATTCGAGTCGCCGGCATTGGACTTGGGCCTCGAGGACCTGCCTGCGGTACTGACATGCGTGACTGACGGCGCCGAGCTTACCTGCGGGAACAGCCTGTTGCTCGGCGGGAACGGATGCACCAACGGCTGCATCTACGTGCGGGACGGCGGCAAGGTGACGTGTGCCGGGGGAATCTATCTGGGTTATGCGAACGAAGACCCGAAATACGATATCGCCCCATACGGATGTGTGCTTGAGGTGGACGGAGACGGCTCTGTCGTTACGAACGGCGGCATGACCGTCGGAACGTGCAGATTGGCCAATCAAAATGCGACCGGATGCTGTACGAACGGACACGACAACGTGATCCGCATCTCGAACGGCGGAAAGATAATCTCAAACCCGAACAGCAGCGTCTCAATCGGCTTTGTGTGCGCGTCGAACGCGCTTGAAGTCCTTGACGGCGGGCTGCTGGAATGCGGCACGCTCTACATCGGTCGCGCCGGATCGGGATGGGTCGGCGCAGTTAAGGCCGATAAGGTCGCCTTCGACAACCGCTGCGTCGTTGCCGGGGGCGAAATCCAGTCCACTGGTCTTGTCTCCATTCGCGGAAACAATTCGCTCTGCTACGTCACGAACGGCGTGATCCACACGACGTGTACGAACATCCTTGAAACGACGAGCAACACCGGCTACCTTCAGATCGCGGGCACGAACTCGCTCCTTAAAGGAGATGTGGAGTTTCGCGCATCCGCAGTCGGCGCAAAGATCGATTTCGTCCTGCCGTCGGAAGGGTATGTGCGCGCGCCGATCCAGAGTGACAATCTCGTGAAGTTCGTCGATTCGGTAGATATCGGCTTCATCCCGCCCGCCCCCGGAGAGAAGGTGGCACGCGTATACACGCTTGCGCAGGTGCCGGCGTCCGGCACGCTGACCGTCCCCAACGCCTTGCTCACGAGCCTCCGGACGAAGCTGGCAGCCCTGGCCGCACAGGATGCGCGGTTTGAAGAGCATGCCGTCGTGGTGAAGGTTGAAAACGGTTTCCGCCGTTTGCAGCTTGCAACGCCAAGTGGTACCCTCATCATGTTCAAGTAGGGCGTGGGCATGAAGTCGAGAAGTCTTTTGCTGGCGACGCTGTGCGCACTGGGGGCTGCCGCTGCCGTGCCGTTCGAGGAGATGCCCGCCGTGAAGGCGAAGATGCATCCCGACGCGAAGGTCGAGACCGCGCGCGCCGGAACGAACGGCTGGGTCGTCATCGACTACGTGAAGGACATCGAGAAGGGCAGCGCGCTCGACTTTTCGGGCTGGGGCCTTCTGGACGGCCCCGCCGGCAAGCACGGGCGCGTGGTGGCGCGTGACGGACATTTCGAGTTCGAGGGGAAGCTGGGCGTGCCGCAGAGGTTCTACGGCGTGAACATCTGCTCCTCGGCGTGTTTTCCGGACGCGGCGGAGATCGACAAGATGCTCACGCGCTTCGAGCGTCTGGGCTACAACACGTTCCGCATCCACCACTACGACCGCGTGGTGGCGCAGCAAAAAAGCCACAGGCAGCCGCCCTACCACGTTCCGGAGACGACGACGAACGCGCTTGGGATGCTGGACAGGCTGATCGCCGAGGCCGGGAAGCGCGGCTTCTACATGACGATCGACCTGTTCACCGTCCGTCCCGTCAGCTGGAGGGCCTGCGGCATCGACCGCGACGGCATCATGCAATGGCAGACGTACAAGATACTCATCGGCTGCCACGAGGGGGCCTATCGCGACTGGGAGCGCTTCGCGCGGCGCGTGATGGCGCACCGCAATCCCTACAACGGCCTCACCTGGGCGGAGGATCCCGCGATCGCCTTTGTCGATCTCGTGAACGAGGGGTGCATTCCGCTCGGCGGCGACCTGGCGCGGGTTCGCAGAGGGCGCGTCTGCGGCAAGCCGCGCGTCGAGGAGGAGTGGCTCGACAATCCGGCCGTTCTGGAGGCCTGGGCGAAATGGCTGGCGGAGAAGAGGGCGGCCGATCCGGGGTACGCCCCGACGGCCGAAGCGAAGCGCCTGCCGAACTACTCCCGGCACGCGGCGGCCATGGCGTTCGTGTGCGACATGGAGCGGCGCCTCGTCACGCGCCAGAAGAGGTTCCTCGCCTCGATCGGATGCAAGGCCGCCGTCACCAGCAACAACAACGGCGGGCGCGACATGGCGGGCATGCAGCGCGTGGCTGGCGATCTCTACGACTACCGCGACACGCATTTCTACCACGACCACTGCAAGGGCGTGATCGAGCAGTACGCCACACGCCCGCCGCAGCTCTACCCCCTGACGAATCCGTACACGGACACGCGCCTTCCCATGACGTGCGCGGCGTTCGAGCGCATCCCCGGCGTGCCGTTCACGATCACGGAGTTCGACTTCCCCGTGCCGTCGCCGTGCCGCGCGGCGGGCACGATCATGACGGCCGCATTGGCGGCGTTGCAGGACTGGGACGGCCTCTGGCATTTCTCCTACTCCCACAACCTCGCTTACCTGCATGACGGCAACGGCGTGCCGAACCACTACAACCTGTGCACCGACCCCATCGGACAGATGGCCGATCGCGTGTTCGCGCCCGTCTTCATGCGGCGCGACGTGAAACCGCTCGTCCCGGCCTGGACGATGGACCTCGCCGGCGCGACGCCGGACAGGCACCCAAAAGGCGAGGAATGGAGCGCCACGCCCGCAACCGCGTTGCCCGACTGGAGCTGGACGGATGCCGCCTGGCGCACGCGCGTGGGGTCGTCTTTCGGTGTGCCGGACGGCTGGAAGGGCATGCCGCGCGAAAAGGCCGACTCGCCGTCGGGCCTGCTGCCGCTCGAATCGATGGAATACGGTCCGCAGTTCAGGATTCACCGGACTCCGCCGGACAACCCGCATTTCACGCTTTCGGCGGATGGCGTGTGCGCCGGGAGCTCCGGACGCAACCGCGACAAGATAACGTGCGGACCTTTTGCGTTCCGCATCGGTCGCGCGCCGGCTACGCTGGCGTGCGTCTCGCTGGACGGCGCGCCAATCGCGCGTTCGGCGCGGCTCGTCGTGATGCATCTCACCGACGCCATCGGCGAGGGCGCGCGATGGGCGCGCGGCATGGATCAGTTCTCAAACGGGAAGATGTACGGTTCGACGATCGTGCTGGACTGGGGCAAAGAGCGCGGCCCCATTCTCGTGAAGGACGGATATGCGCAGATTGAACTTGCGCTGGAAAGGCCGAACGAGTATGATGTTTTCGCCCTTGCCACGTCCGGCAGGAGAATGGGGACTGTCCCCTCGTCGGTGAAGAACGGAAAACTGTGCTTCACGGCCAATGTCAAGGGGCCTGACGGCAAGGGCCGCTTGGCGTATGAGGTTGTCAAGAAGCAATTGTAAGGAGAAAATAAAATGAGAAGAAGAGAGTTCTTGGGCGAGGCCGCCGTGTTGGCGGCGGGTATGGCGCTGCCGTCGGTGGCGGCGGCGAAGGCGAACGGCGCGCCGGGCGGCGGCGCGGCGCTGCAGCCGGGCGGCGTGTATGTCCAGCAGACGACTGCGAAGGTGCTGGAGCCTGTGGACGTGGTGGTGGCGGGCGGCGGCACGGCCGGCGTGATCGCCGCGCTTGCGGCGGCGCGGGGCGGCGCGAAGACGATGCTCATCGAGGGGCGCGGTTTCCTGGGCGGGATGCTCACGGACGGCAATGCCGGCATCACGATGTTCCAGAAGTTCTCGGGCAAGCCCGAGGAGCACGCGAAGGACCTGGAGACGCTCGCAAAGGATCCCGACGCGCTGCACGTGGCGAAGGGCATCCCGATGGAGATCACGAAGCGCCTGCTCGCGAAGAAGTACGCGCTCGGCAACGAGGGAACCGTGGGCGCGTACCTTTTCACGAGCAGCGAGAACTTCAAGCGCGTCCTCGTGGAGATGATGGAGGAGGCGAAGGTCAAGCTGCGCTTCTACTCGATGATCGTGGACGTCGTGAAGGACGGTTCCGTCGTGAAGGGCGTGGTGATGGAGTCGAAGTCGGGCCGCGAGATCGTGCCGGCGAAGATGTTCATCGACTGCACGGGCGACGGCGACCTGTGCGTGCGCGCCGGCGCGGAGTACACGGTGGGCGTCACGAAGGACGACGTGTGCGCCGCGAAGGCGAAGATCGGCGAGATGCACCCCATGGGCGTGATGTTCAAGGTGGGCAACGTCGACTTCGACCGTCTCTTCGACTATCTGGGCGAACACCGGGAATTCTTCTCCAGGCAGCCGTTCGCCCGCTTCACATACGAGGAGGCGTTCGCGCGCTACAAGAAGGGCGAGATGGCCACGTTTGACCTGCGGCGGAAGGGAAAGAATCCTGCGCGCGTGCAGGTGTACAACCTGCCGGACAAGGGGGTGGCGTGCCTCGGATGCCCGTCGATCGCGAAGAGGGACGGCTGCAATGCGGACGACGTGACGGCGGCGGAATGCGAACTGGCGAAGATCATCGGCAGGTGGATGGACAGCATCAGGGACTTTCCGGGTTTCGAGAAGGCGTTCCTCCTCCAGGTGCCGCAGATGGGCGTTCGCGAGACGCGCCACATCCAGGGCGACTACGTGCTGGGACTGATGGACATCTACGAGCAGAAGAAGTTCGACGACTGCATCGGCTTCGGCGCGCATCCGATCGACACGCGTCCGCGTCCCGCCTGGCTGAACGATCCCGAGACGAGCTATCCGCCCCGCTGGCACTTCCAGATACCGTTCCGCTCGCTGATCGTGAAGGGCCTGGAGAACACGCTCGTGGCGGGACGTTGCATCTCGGCGACGCACGAGGCGTTCGGCTGCATCCGCCCGACCGTGCAGTGCATGGTCATCGGCGAGGCGGCCGGCACGGCGGCGGCGCTCGCGTTGAAGAAGGGCGTGCCCCTGCGCGGGCTCGACCATGGCGAGCTGCGCGGTGAGCTGAAGAAGAACGGCGTTCTCTGCTGAGGCGGAAATGTCCGACACAGGCGAGATCAAGGGCGGGAGGCTGTTGTTCCTCGCCGTCGTCGCGGCGATGGGCGGGTTCCTCTTCGGCTACGACACCGCTGTCATCAACGGCGGCGAGCAGCAGATACAGAAGCTTTGGAACCTCTCCGCGTTCGTGCATGGCTGCCTGATGAGCGCGGCGCTGTGGGGGACCGTGGCGGGGGCGCTTCTGGGCGGGCGCATCTGCGACGGTCTCGGGCGCAAGAAGTCGCTTCTGGGCGTGGGCGCGGGGTTTCTCGTCGGTGCACTGTGGAGTGCGTTTGCGCAGTCCCCCGTCGAGATGGCGTTCGCGCGGCTGGTCGGCGGGTTCGCGGTGGGCGTCTCATCGATCGCCGCGCCCGTCTACATCGCCGAGATCTCGCCGGCGGAGCGGCGCGGACAGCTCGGAGGCCTCTTCCAGTTCAACGTCGTGCTGGGCATGGTCGTCTCGCAGTTCGCGAACTGGTGGATCGGGTCGCCGGGTGCGGGGTTCGGCGAGAACGCATGGCGGTGGATGCTTGGGGCGATGGCCGTGCCGTCGCTCGCGTTCATGCTGCTCGCGTGCTTCCTCGACGAGTCGCCGAGGTGGCTGGCGGCAAGGGGAGGGTCGCGTTCCCACGCGACCGTGGACGCGCAGGAGCGCGTCCCTCCCGGAGGTTTCTTCTCGCGCGCGAACCGACGTCCGATCCTGCTGGCGTTCGCGGTGGCGGCGTTCAACCAGCTCTCGGGCATCAACGCGGTCCTGTACTTCGCCCGGCGCATCTTCGAGATGGCCGGCTTCACGGCATCCGTCGCGCTCGGTTGTGCGGCGGCAATGAGCGTGGTGCTGGGGCTGGGCACGTTCGCGGGACTGTTCCTGATCGACCGGCTCGGACGGCGCACGCTCCTGATCATCGGTTCCGTGGGATGCATTGCCGCGCATTTCACCACCGCGGCGGCGTTCGTGTTCGACCTTGGCGCCGTGGCGGCCGCGTGCATCTTCCCGTTCATCGTGTTCTTCGCGATGGGGCAGGGGGTGGTGATCTGGGTGTTCATCTCGGAGATCTTCCCGCAGCGGTTCCGTGCGCAGGGGCAGAGTCTCGGAAGCTTCACGCACTGGGCGTTCTGCGCCGCGCTGACGTTCGTGTTCCCGATGATGGCGGCGAGCTGGCTTCCGCAGTGGATTTTCGCGTTCTTCGGTTGCTGCCTCGTGCTCCACCTCCTGTGGGCGGTCTTCATCTGCCCCGAGACTAAAGGCACGCAACTCGCGTAATTCTGCCCATCTTGCCAAAATCGGCTGGGATTTGCATGACGTCTTCTTGGCACTTGATTCCGCCATGCGGGATGGTGTATAATAAGCCCCGTTTCTGACAGAAGAAACGGCTATGGCGAAGATCAAGCTGACAAAGACCGAACTAAAGGCGCAGACGGACGCGTTGAAGCGCTTCCAGCGCTTCTTGCCCATGCTGCAGCTGAAGAAGCAGCAGCTTCAGGGCGAGATTGCCTCCATCGTCTCGCAGGCCGAGGCCGTGGCGGCGCGCGAGAACGATGTCCGCAGGTCGCTGGAACCGTGGGTGGGTCTGTTCGCCACGGGCGAGGACCTGCTGAGCGGCCTCGTGACGGTCAAGGAGATCAAGACGTCCACCGCAAACATCGCCGGCGTGGAGATTCCCGTGTTCGACGGCATCGATACCGAGGTGCGTCCGGTAGACCTTTGGGCGACGCCCGCGTGGGTGGACGACGCCGTCGCTGCCCTGACTGACGTGCTGGCCCTGCAGAGCGAGCGGATCGTCCTCGAGCGACAGAGGGAGCTTGTGGCCGAGGAGCTGCGTACCACGTCACAGCGGGTGAACCTGTTCGAGAAGGTCAAGATTCCCGAGTGCAGGGAGAACATCCGCGTCATCAAGATCGCGATCGGCGACGAGCAGACAGCCGCCGTCACTCGCGGGAAGATCGCCAAGTCGCGCGGCAATGGCGAGGAGGATGCGGCATGATCGTCCCCATGGAGCATCTCACGCTTCTTTGCGTGGCGTCGGAAGGCGAGAAGGCGCTAGAGTCGCTGCGCGAGCTCGGGTGCGTGCACCTGGACCTTTCGGCGGCAGCGTCGCCGGAGTTCGCGGAGGCGAAAGGGGAGCTGGCCGACGCGGAGCGGGCGGTGCGGATCCTTGACAAGGCCGCACGCGATGTGAAGGCTTGTCCCGTGTCGACGCCGGAAGGCGTCGGCATCTTCGATTCCGTGCGCAACGCAGACCTGACGGGCGCGGTGCTGAAGGCCGACGCCGAGCGCACGGCCCTCGCGGAAGAGGCCGACGCCCTGCGGCAGACCATACGCACCTACGCGCCGTTCGGCGACTTCGACCCGGCGCTCGCGCAACGGCTGCGTTCCGAAGGCGTGCCGGTGAAGCTGGCGCTAGGCCCAGGGCAGCCGCCGGAGCGCAAGGCTTTCTTCGCAGAGGCGCTGCCCGAGGGCTGGTGCGAGGTTCAGCTTCCGGCGGAGCGGCTTTCCGAGACGCAGGCGAAGCTTTCCGGGGTGGAGGCGCGGATCGCGGGCATCACTGCGTCGCTCGCCGCCGCGAGCGGGCGCGTATCCGCGATAACCGACCGCTATCCCGGGCTGAAGGACAAGGTGGCTTTCGCCGCCGCGCAGGACGTGCTTGCCACGCAGGGCGCGGTATCCTACATCGAAGGCTGGGTGCCGGTGGACGCCCTGCCGCGCCTGCGCGCGAAGGCTGTGACTAAGGCGTGGGGCCTCCTCGTGCGCGATGCGCGGGCTGACGAGACGCCGCCCACGCTCATCCGTCCGCCGAAGCTCTTCCGCCCGGTCGCGGCGCTCTTCAAGGGACTTGGCATCGCGCCTGGATACACCGAGGCTGACGTCTCAGTGCCGTTCATGTGCTACTTCTCGCTGTTCTTCGCGATGCTTGTGGGCGACGGCGGATACGGCGCGATCATCCTCGCGCTCACGCTGTGGGGTTGGCGCAAGACCAGGCCGAAGGAGGGCATGCGGCACCGTCCGGCGCTCGTGCGCAGCTGGCTGACGCTACTCACCGTCTTCTCGTCCGCGACAGTCGTGTGGGGCATCCTCTCCAACACGTGGTTCGGTGCGAGCCTGCCGTTCGCGAAGGACTGGGCGACGGTGAAGTGGCTCGGCGACCCCACGTACGGCCACATGATGCTGCTCTGCTTCACGATCGGCGTGAGCCATCTCGTGCTGGCGCGCGTGTGGAACGGTGTATGCAAGATCAACGACACGACTTGCCTCGCGGAGTTCGGCTGGGCCGGCGTGCTGGTGTTCATGTACTGCGTCGTCAACTGGATCGTGGGCATCTTCTCAGGCATACCGTCTGTGTTCTACTGGGTGTTTGGCGTATCGCTTGCCCTCGTGTTCGGGTTCACCGTGAAGCCGTCTGAGCTTAAGACGCGCGGCGCGGAGCTTGGAATGCTGCCGCTGAACGTGATGAGCGCGCTCGGCGACATCATCAGCTATGTGCGCCTGTTTGCGGTGGGACTCGCGTCCGTGAAGGTGGCGGAGAACTTCAACGGGATGGCGATGGGCCTGGACATGCCGCTCTGGCTGAAGATAGTGCCGATGGTGCTGATACTCCTCATCGGGCACGGGCTCAACTTTGCGATGGCGGGGCTTTCGATCCTCGTCCACGCCGTGCGCCTCAACACGCTCGAGTTCTCGAACCACAAGGGCGTGTCCTGGTCTGGGTACGACTTTTCACCGTTTCGTAAAAACTGACAGAAAGGAATAAAGAAAATGGACCAATTCATGATCGTAGCAGGTGCAATCGCGTGCCTGGGCCTGAGCGCGGCCGGGTCGGCGTTCGGAACGGGCTTTGCGGCGACGGCGGCCGTGGGCGCGTGGAAGAAGTGCTACGCCGCCAACAAGCCGGCGCCGTTCCTGCTGCTCTCGTTTGTGGGTGCGCCGATCACGCAGACGCTATACGGGATGATCCTCATGTTCCTCATGCTCGGCAAGACGAACGTCGCGGGCGCGGGCGTGCCGTGCCTCGTGCTCGGCATCTTCGCCGGGCTCGGCATCGGGCTCTCCGCGCTCTTCCAGGGGCGTGCGGGCGCTGCGGCGTGCGACAGCCAGGCCGAGACGAACCAGGGC
Source organism: uncultured bacterium (assembly GCA_902763655.1). Taxonomy (GTDB): domain Bacteria; phylum Verrucomicrobiota; class Kiritimatiellia; order RFP12; family UBA1067; genus RUG572. The sequence goes on along the minus strand of CACWSW010000027.1, from coordinate 10,138 downwards.
TTCACAAACTATCTCGCGGCGCTCGGCATCGTCGAGACCGTGGCCATCTTCACGATGGTGTTCACGCTCATCGCGCTCGGCAAGATCGCTTAAACAGACAAACCCAAAGGGAAACGCAAAATGAAAATGAACCGTCGCCAGTTCCTCGGCACCGCATCGGCTGCCGCCTTTCCGTTCATCTTCCCCGGCTGCACGGGGTTGAACGTCCGCAAGTACGCCGCCAACGAGAAGGTCAACGTGGGCGTGATCGGCATCGGCCGCATCTCCACGACGATGGACATCCCGCTCGCGATCAAGTACACCGACCTCTGCCGCTTCACGGCCGTCTGCGACCTCGACTCCAAGCGTCTTGCGCACGGCGTCGACTTCATCCAGCAGCAGTACAAGAAGCTCCTTGGCGAGGACAAGGCCCCCGTCAAGACGTTCGCGGACTACCATGATCTCATCGACGATCCGTCCATCGACGCCGTCGAGATCTGCATCCCCGACCACTGGCACACGCTCGTCGCCTGCGCCGCGCTCGCGAAGGGCAAGCACATCTGGCTGCAGAAGCCGTTCTCGCAGACGATCACAGAGGGCCGCGTCATCGCGAACCTCGCGAAGATGCAGAACCGCGTGGTGCAGGTGGGCTCGTGGCAGCGCAGCGTGATGCAGTTCCATCGCGTCTGCGAGCTGGCGCTGAACGGGCGCATCGGCGACATCGTGCGCGTGGAGGTCGGCTGCGGCTGCGACAAGCCGGGCGGCTCTTCCGAGGTCCAGCCCGTGCCCGGCAACCTCAACTACGAGATGTGGCTCGGCCCCACGGACGAGAAGGCGCCCTACAACGAGACGCGCGTCCACGCGCAGGACCTCAAGAAGATCGCCAGCCGTCCGGGCTGGATCCAGATGGCGCCGTACGGCTGGGGCATGATCACCAACTGGGGCGCGCACCAGATCGACATCGCGCAGTGGGGCCTCGGCAAGGACGACTCCGGCCCAGAATCCGTCACCGGCACGTGCGAGTGGATGGACACCACGGGCGGCAAGCTCTGGAACGTCCACACGACCTACGACCTCCACTACTCCTACAACGGCGGCAAGACGGACGTCCACGTGTGCAACAAGTACCCGATGGGAATCAAGTTCATCGGCTCCACCGGCGAATGGCTCTACTGCATGCGCGGCAAGGCCGTCACGCCCAGCGACCCGTCCTCGTCCACCGGCGGCAAGATGAAGCCGCTCATGGCGTCCAAGGTCGCGCTCCTCGAGCCGATGAAGGATCCCAAGACCCCGCTCAAGACGTCCGACGACCACTGGAAGAACTGGCTTGAGGCCATCCGCGCCGGCGATCCGACCATGACGGCCACGAACGCCGAGGCGGCGCAGCGCTCCTCCACGGCGTGCTGCCTCGGGCAGATGTGCATGGAGCTCGGCCGCGGCAAGAAGGACGGCGCCACGGTCAAGTGGTGCGCCAAGAAGGAAGACACGTGCTGCGACAAGGCGAAGGCGCTCATGAAGCCGTTCGCGCGCGGCAAGTACAACCTCCCAGAAGAGCTGAAGCGCTACGGCTTCTGCTACGACAAGGTCCTGCGCGGGTAGCGCATGAACGTTCTCCCCTGCACAGAGGAGACGCTGGACGCCGCCGCGGACGTGCTGAACCGCGGCGGCGTCGCCGTCATTCCCACGGACACGGTCTACGGACTAGCCGCCCATCCCGCGCATCCCGACGCCGTCGAGCGCCTCTACTCCATCAAGGGACGCGACGCGCGCAAGCCGATCGCGCTCCTGGCGGCGGACGCGGACGCCGTGTCGGCGTTCGGCGCGACGATGCCGCCCCCCGCCGCCACGCTGGCGGCGGAGCGCTGGCCCGGCGCGCTCACGCTCGTCCTGCCTTGCGGGGATGGCTTTGAAGGCTTTCGGGTGCCGGACCACGCGTGGACGCGAAGGCTTCTCGCGAAGTGCGGCGGCACGCTGCGCGTGACGAGCGCGAACCTGAGCGGTCGGCGTCCGGCCACGGACGCGCCGCAGGCGCTCGCGGACGTGGGGCTTTCCGCCGACCTGGTGATCGACGACGGCATCTCGCCCGGCGGCATTCCATCCACCGTCGTCAAAGTCCTGCCCGACGGCGCATTGCAGACGCTGAGGCCATGAACATGGAGTGCGAGAACGCAGAGATCGTGCGCAGCGTGCGGCGCGTGACGTTCGCCGGAATGGCGATCAACGTGGCGCTTGCCGTCGCGAAGGCCGCTGGCGGGCTGATGTTCTCGTCGCAGGCGCTGCTTGCCGACGCGATCCACTCGGTCTCGGACCTCGTGACCGACTTCGCGGTCGTGCTGGGCGTCCGCTACTGGGTGGCGCCGGCAGACGCCGAGCATCCGTACGGGCACGGGAAGATCGAGGCGCTCGTTACGGTGTTCATCGCCCTGGCGCTTGCGGTGGTGGCGTGGGAACTGGGGGCGCATGCGGCCGGAAGCCTGTGCGACGGCAAGCAGGTGGCGCCGCCGGGAATCGCCGCCGCGGCGATAGCGGCCGTTTCGATAGTGCTGAAGGAGCTAATCTTCCGTTGGACGCGGAATGTGGCGCGGCGCGTGAAGTCTCCCGCGCTCGAGTCGAACGCGTGGCACCACCGCTCTGACGCGCTGAGTTCCGTGCCCGTGGCGATCGCGGTGGCGGTGGCATGGTTCTTCCCGTCTGTCGCCTGGGCGGACGCTGCCGGGGCGCTGGTCGTGGGCGCGTTCATCCTGCATGTGGCATGGACGCTGGCGTGGCCCGCGCTGCAGGAGCTGGTGGACGCGAACATGGCCGAGAAGGCGACGCAGGTGGCGGACGTGGCGCGGAAGGTCGGCGGCGTGCGCGGGGTCCACAAGGTGCGCGTGCGGCGGTACGGGCGGCTCTATCAGGCCGATCTGCACATACAGGTGGACCCTTCGCTGTCGATTGTGGCCGGACACGACCTCGGCCATCAGGTCCAGGAGGCTGTCGTCGGCGCAGGTATCGAGGTCAGCGATGTGGTCGTGCACGTCGAGCCCGACAACAAGATGCCCGCGCAAGGTGATTAAATTCCTGCCAACTACCATCTACCAACTAGGAGAAGACAGATGACGATGACTAACAGGACGCTGGCGATGCTGGCGATGGCGGCGCCGCTTCTCGCCGGCGCGACGCGCGTGACGGTGCTTCACACGAACGACACGCACGCGCACGTCGATGACGCGGTGGTCGCGTTCTCCACGATCGCCGCCGAGAAGGCGCGCATCAAGGCGTCTGGCGAGAACGTTATCCTCGCGGACGCTGGCGACTACGTGCAGGGCACCGCGCTCGGCGGATACGATTCCGGCAAGAGTGTGATCGACATCATGGGCGCGGCCGGCTACGACGTGGCGACGCTTGGCAACCACGAGTTCGACTACGGCATCGCGGCCATGTTCTCGAACGTCGGCCGCGCGAAGTTCCGTACGACCAGCTGCAACTTCGTGAGCAGGAAGTCTGCCGACGCCGCCGGCGCTCTCGTGTTCCCGCCGTACGTCGTGGTGACGAGCGGGACGGCGCGCGTCGCGTTCGTGGGCGTGACGACGCCCACCACGCTCGTCTCGGCGAAGCCTTCGACCTTCCTCGACCCGACAGGCAAGTGGCGCGCATACGACTTCATCGCCGGCGAGCACGGCGAGGAGCTGTACGCCGCAGTGCAGAAGGCCGTGAACGAGGCGGCGGCGCACGCCGACTACACGGTCGTGCTGGGGCACATGGGCATCTCGCCCGAGTGCGCCGGGTTCAGGTCGATCGACGTCATCGAGCACACCACCAACTTCGTGGCGTTCATCGACGGCCACTCCCACTCCGAATACACGGGGTCGCGCGTCCGCAACGCGGCGGGCAAGGACGTTATCCTCACGCAGAGCGGCAGCTACCTCGGCGTGCTGGGCTTCCTTACGTTCGAGGACGGGCGGTGCGTCGCGGCGGGCACCGTGTTCTCGCGCGGCGAGCAGGACGACAAGGTCGTGCGCCTCGAGAAGGACCTCGCGGCCGCCGTCGAGCGCCAGCTCGGCGTGTGCATCGCCTCCGCGCCGTCCGCCATCTGCTCCTACGTGCCAGGCACGACCACGCGCCTGGCGCGCTCGGAAGGCTGCGGGGCGGGCGACTTCGCCGCCGATGCGTCATGGTGGTACGCCAACGAGAAGGCGGGGCTCAACTGCGACTTCGCGTGCATGAACGGCGGCAACGTGCGCGCCGACATTCCCGCGGGCAAGGTGACGCTCAAGACGTTGCGCACGGTGCAGCCGTTCGCGGGCGACATCGGCGTGGTAGAGGCGAACGGTCGGCAGGTCCTGGAGGCGCTCGAGTTCGGCGCGCAGGTGTCCGGCGAAGGGGAGTTTGGCGGGTTCCTGCAGGTGGCCGGGCTGAAGTACTCCATAGACACGTCGGTGAAGTCCTCCGTGCGCACAGACGCGACGGGGGCGTGGGTGTCCGGCCCGTCGAACGGCGTCTACCGCGTGAAGGACGTGCGCGTGTACGACAGGAAGGCGGGCGTGTTCGTGCCGCTAGATCCGAACGCGGTCTACCGCATGGCGGGCAACGCCTTCACGCTCGTGGAGGGCGGCGACGGCTTCGCGATGTTCCGCAGCGCGAAGGTGGTGGAGAACGCGATGGTTGTCGACTACATGGCCCTCGCCGACTACGCCAAGGCTTTCGGCAAGGCGGCAGGGGACGAGGTGCCCAGGCTGGCCTCGGCCCTCTCGCCGCTCGCGCGGCTCGCGAACTACCCGATCTCGTACGAGAAGCCGCGCGGCTCGGGGCGCATCTCGCTTTCGGATCGCCGATAGTCGCGCTTGACATTCCGGTGCGGTTTGGGCATAATGCAACAGTTTTCAAAATTCCACAAGGAGTCTCCATGCAGAACCAAGAAATCTACGACAAGGTGATGGCCGCTTTCGAGGCCAAGTTCGGCGGCAAGCCGGCGGCGGTGGCGTACGCGCCGGGCCGCATCGAGGTGCTGGGCAACCACACCGACTACAACGAGGGCTTCGTGTTCTCCGCGGCCATCGACAAGGGCACGTTCTTCGCCGTGTCTCCGGCCGACGACGACACCGTCACGCTGGTGGCCCTCGACATCAACGACGGCGAGACGTACACGTGCAAGCTTGCGGACGTGAAGAAGGTGGAGTCTGGCGCGACGTGGGCGAACTATCCGCTCGGCACCTTCAACTGGCTCTTCGACGGCGAGCCCGCCAAGGCCGGCAAGGGCTTCAAGGCGGTGTTCGGCGGCAACATCCCGCTCGGCGCGGGCCTCAGCTCCAGCGCGGCGCTCGAGATGTCAACCGTCCTCGCGCTCGCGAAGATCTACGGCATCGAGAAGGACAAGGTGACGCTCGCGAAGATCGGCCAGAAGGCTGAGCACACGTTCGCCGGCTGCCCGTGCGGCCTCCTCGACCAGGCCTCGTCCCTCTACGGCAAGGCGGGCGCGCTCGTGAAGAGCGACTTCCGCTCCTGCGAGTTCGAGAACGTCTCCATGGGCGACTCCGTGGCGTTCATGATGGTGAAGTCGAACGCGAAGCACGCGCTCGTCGACGGTGCGTACGCGAGCCGCCGCAAGGCGTGCGAGGACGCGGCCAAGCACTTCGCCGCCGTCCTGCGCCACCCGGTGACGCACTTGCGCGACGTCTCCACCGCAGAGTGGGTGCTCTACCGCGCGGGACTCGACGAGACGCAGGCCAAGCGCGCCATCCATCCGATCGGCGAGGACGAGCGCGTGCTGAAGGGCGCGGAGCTGCTCGAGAAGGGCGACGTGGCCGGCTTCGGCGCGCTGATGTTCGACTCTCACGAGTCCAGCCGCAACTGGTTCGAGAACTCCTGCGAGGAGCTCGACACGATCGTGGACGCCGCGAAGGAGATTCCCGAGGTGCTCGGCGCCCGCCTCTCCGGCGGCGGGTTTGGCGGCAGCTGCTGCCTGCTCGTGAAGCCCGAGGCGGCCGACGCGATCGCCGCCCAGATCAAGGCGAAGTACAAGGCGAAGCACGGCGACGAGCCGACCTGCGCGGTCATCAACGCCTCCGAAGGCGCACACCTGGTGGGTTAAACCAGTACGGCTGCCATGTCGCGGCCAGGCGCGCCACGTTCGTCAGAACGTGGCGCGTATGCTTATCTCGAACGTGCGAGGCTCGCCCACGAGGCACTCGTAGTAGTGGCGTGCGGACTCGAAGTACTTCTCGCCGAAGAGGTTGCGGATGCCGAACGTGAGGATCCAGCTGTCGCTGCCGCCGAACTTCGAAAGGGGCATCGACACGTTCACGTCGAAGACGTGCGACGGGTCGAAGAACAGGTTCTTGTTCACGTAGCTGCCGCGCATCGTGGCGTAGCTCAAGGAGCGGAACCTGTAGCCGCCGCCAATGACGACGTCCTCCATGAAGCCCCAGTCGAAGCGATATGAGGTGGAGAGCGAGAACGTGTGCGCGGGATAGCGCTCGAAGTCGCGTCCTTTCTCCCCGGGCGCGACGTTGCGGTCGGTGTACCAGTTGTGGCCGTACATGCCCATGATGGTCCAGTTGTCGGTGACATCGCCGGATACGGAGAGCTCCACGCCGCGCGAGGTGTTGCGTCCGTCGTAGGTGTAGTATCCGGTGGCTGTGTCGGCCTCCGGCACGTTCTCCTGCTCGATGCGGTAGGTGGAGAGCGTCACCCACAGCTTTTCGGCAGGGCGCACGCGCACGCCGCCCTCGTACTGGGTGGCGCGCCATGGGGAGGTTGGGCTGCTGCCGTCCGCGTTGCGCAGGCCGAGCATGGGCGTGCGCGTCTGCGAGAGGTTGCCGAAGAGGACGAGCCAGTCGAGAGGCCGTATGGTGAGGCCGCCGCGCGGCGAAAGGGCGTCTGCGGATGTCGCCCAGTAGCGCGTTCGTGTGGTGACGCCGTTGGACGTGGTTTCGCTCGTGTACGCTTCCTGCTCGAAGTGGTCGTAGCGTAGGCCGCCGAGGAGGGTGAACCAGCGCCAGTTCACGGAATCCTGCAGCAGGAGTCCGTAGCGCGAGGTGGGCGTGCCGAAGCCGCCCGACGATTCACGGTAGTAGTAGTCGGGCTGGACGACGAACGCGTTCTTGATTTCCCACGGCAGCTCCTTCGTGTAGATTGAGCGCACGTAGAGGTTGTAGTTGCGGCTCACGGAACTGCTTTCGCTGAAGCCGGAGGTCATGTACTTGTTGCCGGACGACCATCGGCCGGTCTCGTAGTAGTTCTGCAGCTCGTCGCCGCGGCCGTTGTACGGCTCCTGCATGGAGAAGTCCCAGGAGGAGAACATCATGCCGGCGCCGAACTTAAGGAGCCAGTCCTCAGTCACCTGCCAGTCGAGCCACGGGTTCACCATGAAGCTTTCGTACGTGGCGCGGTCGCCGCGCCGGCAGGACGACTCGTACCAGCTGTATCCCCCGCCGGGATGTCCGCGGTAGACCGGCACGCCGATGTAGCCAGGCTGGTCGGTGTACTGGAACATGGACTTCACGCCCATCGTCACGTCGTCGCCTGCCTTGGCGATGACAGAGGGCGCGACGGTGAACGACTCGCGCGGGCGAGCGCCATCCTGGATTCCCTGGTTGATGTAGGTCGGCTCGTAGTAGTCTGCCGTGCCGATCACGCGGACCGCGGCCTTGCCGTCCATGGCCGTCTCGTTCACGTCCACCATGCCGCGCTGACGGAACGTGTGCTTGCCGACCGACGTGTTCGCCTGCAGGCCGATCTCGTCCTTGTCAAGCCGCGCGCTCTTCATGTAGAGGTTGACCGCGCCGCCGCCGCCAGAGGCGTTCTGCGAGCCGCCAGCGCCGCCGGCCAGGGAGCCGATCGGCCCCTTTACGATCTCCACGCGCTCCATGAGGAACGGATCCATGAAGAGCCCCGCGCCGCGCCCGATCGGCAGCACGCCGTCGAACGCCGGCTCCGTGCCGCCCATGCCGCGGATGGAGAACTGGCCGGGATTGCGCACTAGGAGCGACTTGCCGCCCGTCTCGATGCCCGGCACGTAGCGCAGGAGGTCGTGCAGGTCTGTGGGGTTGTGCTCGCGGATGTAGTCCTCGGTGAGCGTGTCCACCACCGTGGGTAGCTCCTCCGGCGGCGCGTCGGTGAACGTGGCGCCGTTGACCGTGGCGGGGCGGTAGCGCGAAAGGGCCGTTCCCTCCACGACGATCGTTCCAAGGTCGGCGACGGTGTTGGTGGTTGTTTCGGCAGCCGTCAGGGCGGTGGCCAGAAGTGCGGAACCGAGTAGAACGGGCATGTTGGCATTCATGATACCCCATTAAACGATCCGCCGCGGCACTAGGTTCACTTTCGCCGTGTTTTGATCCAGCCCCGATATTCACCTTTACGAGCCAGAGCAGGTCGTCGGAGCCTGGTAACGGCCGAACGGGAGGGTCGCAACTTGTTGCGACCGGGCTTGGATGGCGGACGCAATAAATTGCGTCCCTCCCGTGCTAGTGACGTTGCTGGGTTAATCCTTTAAACGGAAGTTGAGCGTGAGGCGGGCGGTGGACGTGACGTTGGCAGAGCCGCGGCGGGCAGGAGTGAAGCGCGCGCGCTTCACGGCCTGGATGGCGGCTTGTTCCAGTTCCGCAAAGCCGCAGGACGCGACGATCCGCACTCCGTCCACCATGCCGTTCGCCGAGACGTCCAGCTCGAGGGTGACGTCGCCTTCCTCGCCTCGCTGGCGCGCCCCATCGGGATACTTGGGCTTGATGCGGCGGCGGGGCACGGGCGGCTTGTCCACGGCAATGCGTGCTTGTGATGGGGCTGGTGCGGCCGGAGCTGCCACTGATGGCGGTTGCGGCTCTGGCGCAGGGGCATCTTTCGGCGGTTCGGGTTCCGGCGGTTCGGGCAACGGGGGGCGCAGGTCGGTGGGACGTGGTTCCGCAGGACGGGGGATGACGGTCGCCTGCGGGTCTGGCGGAAGTTCGATAGGCGGAGGCTCGGGGGCATGCTCGGGGGCATGCGTCTCTGGCGTCGGCGGGGGCGGCGGGGCGTCGACGGCGGGAGCAGGTGGCTGGGCCACGGGTGCGGCGGTCTCGTCTGGCGTGTCCGAGAATGAGAGGTCTACCGAAGTGAGGTCAAGTTCGGGAAGGGTGGTGTCGTCTGGCGAGAGCCATCCCAGACGGACCGCGCCCGTCACGAGGGCGGCGTGGAACGCGATGGCGCAGGCGAGGGCGCATATTCCGCGTATGACGGCAAGCCGCATCATCGGCCCCCATCGGTCTTACCGCTCACCTGGAAGCTGGCCTTTTCCACGCCGGCGGCCTTGAGGCGGGCGAGCAGCTCGATGCCGATGCCGAGGCTGGCCTTGCGGTCGCCTGAGATGAGGACGGGCGTATCCTTGCGGACGGCGACGAGCCGCTTGACCTCTGCCACAAGGTCATCCTGCGGCAGTGGGCGTCCGTTGAGCTGGAGCGCGTCCTGCGCGTCGATAGTCACGACCACGCGTTCGCCTTTCTCCAGCGTGCCGGTCGCGATCGGGAGGTCCACCTTGAGCCCGTGGTGTACGGCCATGTCGAAGACCGAGTAGACGAAGAACACCAGCACGAGGAACATGACGTCCATCAGCGACACCAGTTCCACGCGCGCTTCGCGCTTAAGGAAGGGACTCTCAAGCTTTTTCTTCATCTTCGCGTTCGAGGCGCGCGGCCGCCTTGGCGAGCAGGCCGAGCAGGAAGTTGTATGGGAACACTAGTATCAGCGTGGCGATGAGGCCCGCCGCCGTGGTTGTTAGCGCCTCGCCGATGCCGGCGGTGGCGGCGAGAGGAGAGGCGGCGTCCGAGAGCTTGAACGCCCCGAACGTCTTGATGATGCCGGTCACCGTGCCGAGGATGCCCAGCATCGGCTCGGCGGTGATGATGGTGGAGAGGAGGCCGAAGCCCCGCTGCAGGCGATTGAGCGTCGCCTGCGGGTCGGGATGGCGCTCGCGGGAGCGGAAGAAGGCGATGAAGGCGAAGAGACGGTCGAAGATGATGGCCACGCCAAGGATGGACAGGATGAGGATCGGCCACATGACAGGCCCGCCCTCTTGAAACGACTGCAGTATCTGCGAAAATGTCAACATATCCTCTTAAACGAACGAAGTGCCTTGCAGGTTCATTTGACAATCCTACAATCATCTCAAACCACGGAAACGGATTCTGATATAATGGTTTCCATG
>CACWSW010000026.1 GCA_902763655.1 uncultured bacterium | reverse complement strand
GCCTTCACCTCGTAGAGCGCGCCGTCCACGCGGTAGCGGATCTTGAAGTCGTGCTCGAACGGCTCGATGTGGATGTCGGCCGCGCGGTCGACGACGCCCTGGTAGAGGATCATGTTCACGAACTTGACGATGGCGTTGTTGTTCGCCGCGCCCTCGAGGGCGGCAACGTCGTTCGGGTCGCTCTTGAGGGACTCGTCTCCGTCGAGGCCCTCGCCGAGCGACTTCAGCATATCGGCGACGGATTCCGACGCGTCGCCGTAGTACTGCGAGATGCGGTCGTTGACGTCCTGCTCGCGGGCCATGACGAACCGCACCTCCTTCGAGAGGGCGAACGCCACCTCGTCGGAGACGCGCGGGTCGACGAGGTTCGCGGTGGCGAGCGTCACGGAGCTGTCCTCCACGCCTACGCACAGCACGTTGTACATGCGGGCGATGGAGGCGGGGATGGCGTTGACGGTGTCGGTGTCGAGCGTCATCGAGGCGAGGTCGATCACCTCGCAGCCCTGGTATGCGGCCATCATCGCGAGCAGGTCGTCCTCGGTGGCGTAGCCGCCGTCGATGACGAGCTGGCGGATTGGCTTGCCGCCATCGTTCTTCTGCTCTTCGCGGATCGTTGCGACCTGCTCGTCGTCCAGGACGCCGTTCTGGACGAGGAGGTCGAGAAGTGGGTCGAATTGCTCTGCCATTTAGCGCCGTCCCATCTCTTCCTTGAGCTTGGACACCACGGTGTCGGGGTCCTGCGACTTCGTGATGAGCTCGTCGTAGGAGATAAGGCCGTTCTTGTAGTGCTCGGTGAGGCAGGCGTCGAGCGTGACCATGCCGTACTTCGCGCCGGTCTGCAGGTCGCTCTTGATCATGTTCGTCTTGTTGTCGCGGATGCGGCTGCGGATGGCGTCGGTGGAGATCATGATCTCGAACGCGGCGATGCGGCCGTGGACCTCGCCGTCGGGTCCGAGCTTCGGCAGGAGGATCTGGGAGATGACGGCCTGGAGACCGGCGGCGAGCTGCGTGCGGATCTGCGCTTGCTGGTTCGTGGGGAATGCGTCGACGATACGGTCGACGGGTTTCGGCGGCGGTGATGGCCGCGCCGATCGTCTCGAGGTCGCGCATTTCGCCCACGAGGATCACGTCCGGGTCCTGGCGGAGCGCGCGGCGGATGGCCTCGGCGAACGACGGCACGTCGTCGCCGACCTCGCGCTGCGTGACGAGCGACTTCTTCGACGTGTGGTAGAATTCGATCGGGTCCTCGATGGTGATGATGTGGACGCCGCGCTCGCGGTTGATCACGTCGAGCATCGAGGCGAGCGTCGTGGACTTACCAGAGCCGGTAGGACCGGTCACGAGTATGAGGCCGCGCGGCTTGAAGAGGAGTTCCTTCACGGTGTCCGGGAGGCCGATCTGCTCTAGGGAGAGGAGCGTGGACGGGATCATGCGGAGCACGCAGCCCCAGCGCTTGCGCTCCTTGAAGACGGACACGCGGAAGCGGGTGCCGTCCTCGTGCGACAGGGCGAAGTCCGCGCCGCCGTTCTTCTCGACCTCGGCCGACTGCTCCGCCGTCATTATCTCGTGGCAGAGCTTGAAGGTGTCGTCCTCGCTGAAGGCCTCGTCGGCGATTTCCACCAGCTCGCCGTGTATGCGGAGCTTCGGGGGCATGAATGCGCGCACGTGCAGGTCGGACGCGCCCTCGTCGATCGTCGCCTGCAGCAGATCGTTCATCGTGATTTCAGTAGCCATAGCATCTCCTGTTCTTGCGGACGGCATTATAGCACAGCTCTGCCCCGCGCCGCAAGGCGGAAAATCAGTCTCGTCGTTGCCCGTTCGGGGGTGGTGTGGTATACTTGCCGCATGAAAGCAACACGCATTTTCTTCCTTTCCGCCGCAGCGCTTGCCGCCACGTCCATTTGCGCGGGGAACGCTCCGCGGAAGCAGCTGGTCGGCCACGGCTGGGACCTGCTCGCCGTCTCGCCTGCGGAAGTCGTCCGCCACGCCGACGAGTTCGCGAAGACGGGACTCGACGGCATCTCGATCTCGCTCCGCAAGACGCTCCCCGACGGGCGGCGGCTCTCTATGTCCTCGATCCTGACCGATCCCGTCTGGCCCAGGGAGGCGTTCACCAACGAGATCGCCGACCTGAAGAAGCTCAAGGGCAAGCCGGGACTTTCGCACTGCTACCTGTCCGCCTTCTGGACTCCGGCGCGGCGGCTCGCGTGGAACGACGACGCGGCATGGGCGCGCGCGATCGGCAACATGAGGACGCTCGCCCAGATCGCGCGCGACGGACAGGTCGATGGCCTGCTGATCGACCCCGAGGACTATTCCGGTTCGAAGCAGTTTCAGCTGCGGTCGGACGACGGCGACTTCGATTCCGTCAACGGGCTTGCGCGACGGCGCGGCAGCGAGTTCATCGAAGCCGTCGCGTCGGTCTACCCCAACGCGAAGCTGCTGTTCTTCTGGCTCCTCTCGCTCTCCTGCCAGGACTTCTCGTCAGTGGCGGACCCGCAGCTCGTGCTGAAGACGAAGGGCGACCTCTGGCCAGCCTTCGTGAACGGGATGCTGGACCGTCTGCCCAAGACCATGAGGCTGATCGACGGCAACGAGCACGCCTACCGCTACGAGGCGTCGCGCCGCGACTTCTACGTAGCGGCCTGGGAGCAGAAGCATGGGATGCTCCAGGTCGTTGACGAGCGGAACCGGGATCTGTACCGCCTAAACGTCTGCTCCGGGTCGGGTCACTACCTGGACAACTACATAAACCCGACGAACAGCCACTGGTACATGGGGCCGGTGGACGGGTCGCGCCTCGGGCACTTCGCGCAGAACCTGCGCCAGGCGGTAGCCTGCGCGGAGGACACGGTGTGGATATACGGCGAGAAGTGCGCATGGGTCAGGTGGCGCGGAGTCGCGTCCAAGCGGTGGAACGCCGACAAGACGGAATACCGCACGTGGGAGGATTCGCTGCCCGGCATCTCCGATCTCATTGCTCGGCTGAAGGATCCCCAGGAATGGAAGGAGCGCAAGCTCGCCGAGAAGACGCGGGCGGGAACGCTTGTAGACCTTAACGGAAACAGCGCGTGCGCATACGGCACGCCGCTGGAAGCGGGAAAGTTCCATGCGGGGAAGGTGCCCAAGCCGTACGTCACTTGGCAGGACGACAAGAACACGAAGGGCGTGTTCGGCGTGGACACGGGAACTGGCGTGGGGGACTCGAGCTCGCTCTGCATCAAGGGAAGCGGCAACGGCTGCTTCCTCTTCAACTCGCCGCCTGTCAAGCCGGGCGAGACCTACCTCGTGCGGTTCCGCACGAAAGGAGCCATGCCGTCCGCGTCAGTCTACTGGAAGCGGCAGGGCGCTTGGGACTGGTCCTTGCGCGGCTGCTTCTCCACCATGGGAGATCCGGAGACGGACGGCTGGATGCGAGGCGAGATACTGGCGCAGGTTCCGCCGGGGGCTGATTCGTTCTCGGTGCTCCTCGGGGCGAAGCAGAAACCGGACGAGCAGACCTGGTTCGACTGCGTCATCGTAAACCCGCTTGACTGAGGCACGGTCGCGTCACGCGCGGGCGAGGCGGGCGATCACGCGTGTGGCGCCGAGGTTGAGGAGGCCCAGCTTCAGGAACAGCCGGCCGAGGAACGTGTCGGCCTCGGTGCGGATCTCCTTGATCGCGATGCCTTCCTTAGCGCAGAGCGCGCGGAAGTCCTTGAGCGTGACGACGTGGATGTTGGGCGTGTCGTACCACTCGAACGGCAGCTGCGGGTTGACGGGGAGGTGGCCCCGGAACAGTAGCAGCAGGCGGATGCGGTAGGAGGCGAAGTTGGGGAAGGAGACGATCGCCTCTCCGGCCTTGTTGAGGATGCGTCCGAGCAGCTCGCGAGGATGCCTGACGGTCTGTAGCGTCTCGGAGAGGACCGCGAGGTCGTAGGCATGGTCGGGGATTAGGTCTAGGCCTTCGTCGGCGTCGTCGTAGAGGACGTCCAGGCCGTCGGCGATGCCGGCGCAGATGCGGTCGTACTCGATCTCGATGCCGGTGCCGCGCACGTTCTTTCCTGCGCGAAGCAGGTGGAGGAGCGAGCCGGTGCCGCAGCCGATGTCCAGGACACGCGAGCCTGCGGGCACCATGTCCACGATTGGGGCGAACTTGCGCTTCTTCTCGGGCGGCACCTCACGGGCGTCGTCGCGGAAGAACCCGACCATGACCTTGGCGAGCTCCTTCGTGTGGGTGAGGAAGCCGTCATGGCCGACCTTGATGTCGAGATGGGAGTAGTCGACGGACTTGCCGGCCTTGAGCATCCCCGTGGCTATCGAGCGGCTCTGGTCCGTGGAGAACAGCCAGTCGCCGGAGATGGAGATGAGCAGGAGGCGCGCGGTGACGCGGCGGCAGACCTCATCGAGGGAGCCGTACTTCTCCGCGGCGTCGTAGCGGTCCATCGCGTGGGTGATCTGGAGATAGGAATTGGCGTCGAAGCGCGCGAGGAACTTCTTTGCCTGGTAGTTCAGGTAGCTCTCGATGGCGAGGGTTGTGCCGAAGCGCGCGGCGTGCTCCTCCAGCCACTCCTTCCCCTTGGCGAGCCATGTGTCCTGCGGCTTGCGCCCGAAGCGGCGGTTGAGGAGGTCGAGGGAGAGGTAGGTGATGTGGGCCACCTGGCGCGCCTGGGCGAGGCCCACGTCGGGTCGGCCGGCGGGGGAGTCGTAGTAGTCGCCGTTCTGCCACTTCGGGTCGAGAGTGATGGCGTAGCGGCCAACGATGTCGAAGGCGAGGGCCTGCGCGTTGAGCGCTGCGCCGGAGGCGATCATGACGGCCTTGTCCACTTCGCCAGGATGGGCGGCCAGCCACTCGATCACCTGGATGCCGCCGAAGCTGCCGCCCACGAGTGCGGCGAGGTGCGTGACGCCGAGCTGGCGCAGAAGGGCGCGGTACACCTCCACGGTGTCGCCGATCGTGAAGCGCGGAAAGGCTGAGCCGTACGGGCGGCCGGTGGCTGGGTTGACGGATGAGGGCCCCGTGGTGCCCTTGCAGCCGCCGAGCACGTTGGCGCAGATTACGCGGTAGCGCGTGGTGTCGATGGCCTTGCCTGGGCCGACGATCCCGTCCCACCAGCCGGACGACTCGGTCTCGTTGGCGTAGCGGCCGGCGACGTGAGCGTCGCCCGTGAGGGCGTGGCAGATGAAGACGACGTTGTCGTTCTCGGGGCGTTCGGGGCCGCAAGACTCCCATGCCACGTCGACGCGCGCGAGCGTGCCGCCCTCCTCCAGGCGGAAACCACCCGGCGGAAGGTCCAGCGTCGTCATGTGCGTCTCGACGACATCCACTGTCGGTTTACTGGTCATCCATTCAGCTCTTTAGCCTTTTAGCCTTTTAACCATTTAACCTTTTAACCTTCGAACTCGACGGGCTTGACGTTCCAGATATCGTTGGCGTACTCCATGACGGCGCGGTCTGAGGAGAATCGTCCGGAGCGGGCGATGTTGATGAGAGACATGCGGTTCCAGCGCGCCGTGTCGCGGTAGGCGGCGTTCACGCGCTCCTGCGCGTCGCTGTAGCTGCGCAGGTCGGCGAGGAGCATGTAGTAGTCGTTGTACTCGAGCAGCGAGCGGAGGATCGGGTCGAAGAGCCCGGGCTCGAGGAGCGAGAACACGTTGCGGCGGATCATGTCGAGCGCGAGGGCGATCTCTGGGTCCTTCTTCGCGTAGTCGATGGACCTGTACGTCGGGCGCAGCGTCGCGACGTCTGCGGTGCGCATGCCGAAGAGGAACATGTTCTCGTCGCCGACTTCCTGGTTGATCTCGACGTTGGCGCCGTCGAAGGTGCCGAGGGTGAGCGCGCCGTTGATCATGAACTTCATGTTGCCGGTGCCGGACGCCTCGGTGCCTGCGAGGGATATCTGCTCGCTCACCTCTGCTGCTGGCATGATCTTCTCGGCGAGCGAGACGCGGTAGTCGGGCAGGAACACGACGGAGAGCTTGCCGCGCGTGCGCGGGTTGGCGTTCACCACACCTGCGATGCCGTGGATGAGGCGGATGATGAGCTTGGCCATGTGGTAGCCGGGGGCGGCCTTGGCCGCGAAGATGAACGCGCGCGGCACGGGGTCGTACTTCGGGTCCGCCAGCAGGCGGTTGTAGAGGATTATGATGTAGAGCGCGAGCAGGAGCTGGCGCTTGTACTCGTGGAGGCGCTTCACCTGCACGTCGAAGATCGCTGCCGGGTCGAGCTTCACGCCGAGCGTCGAGGATACGTAGCGCGCGAGCAGGCGCTTGTTCGAGAGCTTGATCTTGGCGAGGGTGTTGAGGAACGCCTTGTCCTGGAAGAACGACTCGAGCTTGCGAAGCTCCTCCAAATGGGTTATCCAGCCGGTGCCGATCTTGTCGGTGATCAGCTGGGCGAGGGGCGGATTGGCCTTGAGGAGCCAACGGCGCGGCGTGATGCCGTTAGTCACGTTGTGGAAGTGGTCGGGCATCAGCTCGTAGAAGTCCTTGAAGAGCGACGTCTTGAGGATCTCGGAGTGGAGCTGGGCGACGCCGTTCACGCTGGAGGAGCCGACGATCGCGAGGTTCGCCATGCGCACGGAACGTTCGCCGCCCTCGTCGATTAGGCTCATGCGCGCGAGACGCGCCTGATCGCCGGGGTAGAGGCCGGAGATCTGCTTGAGGAAGCGGCCGTTGATCTCGTAGATGATCTGGAGATGGCGGGGGAGCAGTCGCTCGAGCATCGGGACTGGCCACTTCTCCAGCGCCTCGGGGAGGACGGTGTGGTTGGTGTAGCCTGTCGTGCGGCGGGTGATGTCCCACGCCTCGTCCCAGCCCATGCCCTCGTCGTCCATCAGGACTCGCATCAGCTCGGGGATGACGAGCGCGGGGTGAGTCTCGTTCAGGTGGATGAACGCCTTCTCCGGGAGCTTGTGCCAGTCGTCGTTGTCGACGCGGAAGCGGCGCAGGATGTCGCCGAGCGAGCAGCAGACGAAGAAGTACTGCTGGCGCAGGCGCAGCTCCTTGCCGGCCATGGTGTTGTCGTTGGGGTAGAGCACCTTTGTGAGGTTCTCGGCGAGCACCTTGCGCTCGACGGCCTCCACGTACGAGCCCTTGTTGAAGTCGTCGAGGTTGAACTCGTCCGTAGCCTTCGCGCTCCAGAGGCGCAGGGTGTTCACGGCGTGGGAGTAGCCGACGATCGGCAGGTCGTAGGGGATGCCCTGCACCTGCTCGGCGCCGGTCCAGCGCCACCTGGTCTCGCCGCGCTCGGTGATGCAGTCAACGCGGCCGCCGAACTGGACGATCTGCGAGTACTCCGGGCGGACGAGCTCCCATGGGTAGCCATCCTTGAGCCAGCGGTCCGGCTCCTCAACCTGCTGCCCATCCACGATGCGCTGGCGGAAGATGCCGTAGTCGTAGCGCAGGCCGTAGCCCATGCCGGCGAGATCGAGGGTGGACATCGAGTCGAGGAAGCATGCGGCGAGGCGGCCGAGGCCGCCGTTGCCGAGGCCGGCGTCAGTCTCGAACTCGCGCAGGGAGTTCCAGTCGAGGCCGTACTCCTTGAGCGCCTCGGTGCATTCGCGGTCCAGCTTCAGGTTGATGACGTTGTTGCCGAGGAGGCGGCCGATGAGGAACTCGAGAGAGAGGTAGTACACGCGCCGGGTGTTCTGGCGGTGGTACGTCTCCTGCGTCTCCATCCAGCGCTCGACGAGCCGGTCGCGTATCGCGTACGCGAACGCGGCGTACTGGTCGCGGGGCGTCGCTGCGCCCTCGTACTTGGCCTGCGTGTAGCGCAGGTGCCACGCGTAGTCCTGCTTTAGGCCCTCTACCGTCATCTCGACGCGCCTGTCGCGCTTCTTGCTTCCTCTAGTGTCCATGTTCTCTTCTTTCTCCGAAAAGTCCACATAGTATATCAAATCCTTTCGCCCGTGTTCGCGAGAATATGGTATACTGTCTGCCAACCACAAAAGCAAGGACTAGTTTTGAACCTCGAAAACAAAGGTGGCAAGATGAAAATAACGCTTCTGGCGGCGCTTCTGGCGATCGCGGGCATGACGCAGGCGGCGAAGGTGTCGTCGGTCTCGGTGAAGATGTCCGACGGGACGGACCTGAACACGGGCGACGTGATTGCACGCTGCCAGGTGAAGGTGGGCGACGAGTTCGACCCCGAACAGTGCGCGCGCGACGTGCGCGCGCTGCGCGACGTGGGCGAGTACGACAACATCGTCCTCAAGGCCGAGCATGGGGCCAATGGCATCGACATAACCTACGTCGTGACGCCAAAGCTCCGCTTCCAAGGTCCGCTCAACGTGAATGGCAACGACTACTGGTCGCGTTCAAAGATCACGTCTCTCTCTGAGCTGAAGGACGGCTATCCGTACGGCGAGGCCGACTTTGAGGCGGCGGCGGGCCGGATCAAGCGCGCGTACCAGAAGAAATTCTTCCCGGACGTGAAGGTCTCGTACCGGCTCGAGCCGATCCAGGACTCCCCCGGCGCCGTGCACGTGACGATGGACATCGAGGAGGGGGCCCGGAAGAAGATACACGCCTTCGTGTTCCGTGGGCAGAACACGGTCTTCGAGAAGTACTCGTGGTGGGATCCCGAGGGTTGGCTCAAGGATGACGCCTATCCTCTGCGCGCCACCTTCGACGATTATCCGTGGTGGAATCCATGGGGCTGGTTCAGCGACGCCCCTGCCACCGACCAGGACTTCGCGGAAGCTCGCGACAAGGTGGCCGCCTACTACCGCGACAGGGGCTTCCTCGACGTGAAGGTGTCACTGCCGGAGGAGGAGATCCTGCCGAACGGCGAGGTCAACCGCGTATTCACCATCGAGGAGGGCGTGCAGTACAAGGTGGGCCGCATGTCCGTCGTCGGCACTAAGCAGTATCCTGCCGACGCGGTGCTCGCCGCGAACAAGACGCTCGCCACGGGCGACATCGCCGGCGCGGCCGCGATGGCCGAGGCCGCGCGCCAGATGGAGGTGTTCTGCGGATCTGGCGAAAAGCCGCTCTCCGACACGCACGTCACCGTCCGGCAGATGCCGTCCGGCGCCAACCCGGAGGTGATCGACCTCGAGTTCGCGGTGGATGAGGGTGTGCCCGTGATAATCAACCGGGTTCTCATCCGCGGCAACGACTACACGAAAGACAAGGTGCTTCGCCGCGAGATCTCGCTCTCGCCAGGCGACCCGATGCTTGCCGACAAGGCCGAGCGCAGCAAGCACCGCCTGGAGAACCTGCGCTACTTCGACCGCGTGCAGTACTACCTTGAGAAGGTCGACGGCGGCGAGGCGAAGGACGGCAAGCCAGAGGTGCGCGACCTCGTGTACGAGGTTTCCGAGCACAGCACCGGAAACTTCTCGGTCGGCATCGGCGCGAGCTCCATGGATTCCGTTTACGGCATGATCGAGCTGAGGGAGCACAACTTCGACCTCTTCAAGCCGTGGCGGTTCCGCGGCGCAGGGCAGAAGGGGCGCATCTCGGCGATGGTCGGCCCCCGTGTCCAGAACTACGAGGCGGCCGTCACCGAGCCATACCTCTTCGACCGGCTGCTGGAGCTCACGGTCGGCGGCTACAGCAGGTGGAGCGGCACGCACGACGAGTACGACGTCATCCGCACCGGCCTGTTCGGCGACCTCTCGTATCCGGTCAAGTTCTGGCCGACGGCCAGGACAACGGGACGCCTCGGCTTCTACCTTGCCGCGGAGTACATCTCGATGGACGACGTCGAGAACAGCATCTGGTACAACCCCAAGACGGGCGACACGGCCTGGCGCGCGTTCAAGGAAGAGGAGCACAAGTATAGCGAGAACTGGGAAATCCCGATCCAGATATACTGGAGGGACGACACTACCGACAAGGTCTTCTTCCCGACCAGGGGACATCGCACGAAGATCTACGGGCAGGTTACCGCAGGCGACAACGACTACTGGAGGATCGGCTTCGACTATCGCCAGTATTTCACCGTCGTGAAGAAGTACGGCCATGTCTTCGCATTCCGCCTGCACGGCGAGACGCTCGATGCGTTCTCCGGGGACGTGCCGATCTACGACCGCCTGTTCCTCGGCGGCCCGTACGACATCCGCGGCTTTGACAAGTACGAGATATCTCCCCACATCTGGAAGCGGGCTGGCAAGCACGGCAGTAACGCGTCCTGGGGCGGCCAGACCGCCTGGTTCGCCAAGGTGGAGTATGTCATCCCCGTCATCAAGTATCTCAGCGTGGCGCTATTCTCCGACCTCGGCAGCGTTGGGACCGACGAGTTCGACTTCGAGACGGACAACTTCTGCTGGACCATCGGCCTTGGCCTTCGCCTCAACATCGAGTCCTTCCCGATCCGTCTCGACTTCGCAACGCCGATCGTCGATCCGGACGACGACGTGGACGAGCAGGTGTTCTCGTTCACCATCGGACGCGACTTCTAAGCCAAAGAGTAAAAATCAAGGACATCCAACAATGAAAAAGACTGTAATTGCGCTGGCAATTCTCGCGAGCCTGTCTGCCTTCGCAGACCTCAAGATCGGCACGGTGAACATGATCCACCTGGTGGAGCTGCACCCCACCCACGAGTCTAACAAGGCGCTCGTGAAGTCATCCAACGACGACTTCAAGGCCAAGCTGGACGAGAAGCAGGATGCGCTCAAGGCCATGCTTGACGATGCGCGCAAGACGTACGACGACCTGCAGAATCCCATGCTGTCCGCTACCGCTAAGGCGGACGCCCAGAAGAAGCTGGACGGGATGCAGCAGAAGGTCAATGCCGCGCGCCAGGACCTGATCCGCTCCGAGCAGAACTATCGTGAGACGATGAACGACCTCGAGACCCGTCTCCTGAAGATGGAGACCTCCGACATCCGCGCCAAGATTTCCGTGTACGCGAAGGAGAAGGGGTATGACCTTGTGATCGACTCCACGATGGCCGCCTACGCAAACGACGACCTCGACGTTACCGACGACATCCTGAAGGCCATGAACGTCGATCCCGCAAAGCGGAAGGCGCTCAAGGACAAGGGCAAGGAGAAGAAGAGTGAAGGCAAGTGAGCTGGCGGCCCGTCTCGGCGGCACGCTGGAGGGTGAAGACGTCGAGCTGTTCGCGTGCGGCGGACTTGAGGAGGCCCGCAAGGGCGACCTTTCTTTCTGCAAGGACGTGAAGCACGTCAAGCTCGTGCAGTCCACCCAGGCCTCGGCCGTCCTGCTGCCGCCTGACTGGTCTGACGGCGCCCCATGCTCCATCATCCGCGTGGCAGACCCGAACCATGCCTGCATGGCGGCGGCGGAGATGTTCGCGCCGCCCACGCCGGTCCGCGCGCCGGGCGTCCACCCCACGGCCATCGTCGATCCTTCGGTGAAGCTCGGCGAGAACGTCCACGTTGGCGCGTACACGATCATCGAGAAGGACACGGTGATCGGCGACGGCGCGGTCATTGAGGCGCAGGTGTTCATCGGCGAGAATTGCACCGTCGGCGCGCGCACCCACATCTATCCGCAGGTTACATTACGCGAAGGCACCAAGGTGGGCGCGGACTGCATATTCCACTGCGGCGTGCGCCTTGGCGGCGACGGCTACGGGTTCAACAACGGCCGCCGCGAGGACGGCAGCGTCTACATAGAGAAGATTCCCCAGCTCGGCATCGTCGAGATTGGCGACGGGGTGGAGATCGGCTCGAACACCACCATCGACCGCGCGCGCATCGGCCGCACGTACATCGGACCGATGACAAAGATCGACAACCTCGTCCAGATCGGCCACAACGTGAAGGTGAAGGGCTACTCCGGCCTCATCGCCCAGTGCGGCGTGGCGGGATCGACGGAGATCGGCTACGGCTGCCTCATCTGGGCGCAGGCCGGCATCTCGGGCCACATCAAGATCGCCGACGGCGTGCAGGTGGGCCCGCAGGCGGGCGTTCCGCAGTCGCTAGACGGCTCTCTCAAGTACGTGATCGGCGCTCCGGCGATGTCCATGAAGGACCTCGCGGCCATCACGCTCGCGCCTAAGATGATCGCCAAGCTCAAGGCCGAGGTGAAGGAGCTGAAGGCCCGCCTCGCCGCCGCCCCCACGGCATGAAACCCGTCGTAGTCATACCCACCTACAACGAGAAGGAGAACGTCGCGGCCATGGCCGAGGCCGTCCTCGCCATCCTGCCGCCCGAAGGCAAGGTCCTGTTCTGCGACGACAACTCGCCCGACGGCACGGGCGCGATCATCGATGGACTGTGTGCCGCCGAGCCGCGCATACAGGTGCTCCACCGCGAAAAGAAGGAGGGACTTGGTCGCGCCTACGTGGCCGGGTTCGCGCGTGCGCTCGCGATGGGCGCAACGCACGTCGTGGAGATGGACTGCGACTTCTCCCACGACCCGAAGGACGTGGCGCGCATGCTTGAGGCGTCCGCGGACGCCGACGTGGTGATCGGCAGCCGCTACGTGAAGGGCGGCAAGTGCGTGGGCTGGCCGTTCAAGCGCTGGGCGATCTCTCGGGCGGGCGGCATATTCATCCGCATCGTGCTCGGACTTCCCGTCAAGGATCCGACTGGCGGCTTCAAGTGCTTCACTCGCGCCGCGCTCGAGACGTTGGGCGACTTCTCGACCATCCGTTCGTTCGGATACTCTTTCCAGATGGAGATGAACTTCCGCATGTGGAAGGCGGGCCTGCGCCTGAAGGAGATCCCCATCACCTTCGCGGAGCGTCGCGCAGGCTACTCGAAGATCAGCGGCTCCATCGCCGTGGAAACGCTGAAGATGGTGTGGAAGTTGAGGGTACAGGGTTGAGGTGGTGGGATGTTGAGGTGTTGAGATGTTGAGGTGTTGAGGGATGTCGGTCACCGAATGTCGAATGTCGCTGATCACTTGGCTGCGCGCGCTGCGTGTCAGCCAGTGGACGAAGAACGCCGTCGTGTTCGCGGCATGGTTCTTTGCCGTGGCGGACGCTTCGCAGGCTTCTATGGCGCGCGGGCTGCGTCCATTCCTGATAGTCTGCGCGATGGCGGTGTCGTTCTCGCTCGTCTCCAGCGCCTTCTACCTCCTGAACGACGTCTCGGACTATGACGCGGACAGGCTCCATCCGGTGAAGCGCCTGCGGCCGATCGCCGCCGACCTCATATCGAAGATCGACGCGGTGCGGGCCGCGCTCGCGCTCTTCGCAGTCGGGCTGCTCTTCCCGTGCTACCTGGTGCTGCGCCATCCGGACCGCACGTGGGGGTTCGCCGTGATCCTCGTCTACACCGTGATGCAGTGCGCCTACACCGGCTTCCTGAAGAAGGTCCCGTACGTGGACGTGCTCGTGATCGCCGCAGGGTTCGTGCTGCGCGCCGTCGCCGGCGCGGCGGCGATGAACGTGCGCATCTCGCCGTGGCTGCTCATCTGCGCATTCGCCCTTTCGCTCTTCCTCGCGCTCTGCAAGCGCCGACACGAGATGTCCGTGGCGGTGGCCTCGCGCGCCGCGCTGAAGGGGTACCACCCGCGCATCATTGACGCGCTCATATGCCTGTCCGCACTTGGGGCGCTTGGCGTTTACCTGCAATATACCCTGGCGGAGGACACAATCGCTCGCTTCGGCACGCGCGGGCTCGCGTTCACTGCCATTTTCGTGGCGCTAGGCATCGTGCGGTACATGATGCTCCTCTACCGCAAGGAGGACGTTGGCCGCCCAGAACGCGTGTTGCTTACCGACAAGGTCCTGTGGCTGATCCTTGCCGGCTACGGATTAACGGCCCTTTGGGTGGTGAAAGGTGAATGGTGAAAGGTTCGCCATTCGCACTTTTCCTCTCCCGCTCCCGCCGTTTCGGCATGAGGCCGGGGCTTGACACGATCCGCGCCGTCATGGCCGCGCTCGGCAATCCCCAGGACACGCTCCGCTGCATCCACATCGCCGGCACGAACGGGAAGGGGGCTGTGGCGGCGATGCTCGATTCCGTGCTACGTGCCGCCGGATATCGCGTGGTGCGCTACACTTCGCCGCATCTTGTCGCCATCAACGAGCGCTTCTTCATCGATGGAGAGCCCGTTGCCGACGACGCGCTCGCGGCAGTGGCGGACGAGGTGCTTTCCGTCATTGCCCGACTGGAGCGCGATCAGGGACTTGAGGTGACGTTCTTCGAAGCGCTCACTGCCGTCGCATTCGTGCTCTTCGCGCGCGCGCGTCCCGACGTCACAGTGCTGGAGACTGGTCTCGGCGGACGGCTCGACGCGACGAACATCATCGCCTCGCCGCTCGTAAGCGTCATCACGCGCATAGGTCTT
Organism: uncultured bacterium; assembly: GCA_902763655.1. Taxonomy (GTDB): domain Bacteria; phylum Verrucomicrobiota; class Kiritimatiellia; order RFP12; family UBA1067; genus RUG572. The sequence continues at coordinate 8,841 of CACWSW010000026.1, read as the reverse complement.
GACCATTGCGACTGGCTGGGGACTACCCATGCCGCCATCGCCACGGAAAAGGCCGGCATCGTCAAGCCGGGGTGCCCGGTCGTGTGCGGCGCCATGCCGCCCGAGGCGCTGGACGCGATCAGACGCGTGGCGGCGGAGAAGGGTAGTCCGCTCGTGGCGGCGCAACCATGGACGCCTCCCGCCGGATTCGCGCTCTTCGGCGCGTTCCAGGAGGAGAACGCCGCCACTGTTAAGGCTGTGCTTGACATGCTGCCGTTCATGATTCCCGACGGGGCGATCTCCGATGGACTCGCGCACGTCGTGTGGCCGGGCAGGTGCCAGCGCGTGACGAAGGATGGCGTAACGTACATAGTAGATGGTGCGCACAACCCGGACGGCGCGGCCGCCCTCGCGCGTGTCCTTGGCGGCATGGCTCCCGTTGGGCTCGTGGCCGGATTCTGCGGCGACAAGGACGTCTCTGGCCATCTTCGGACGCTTGCGCCGCACGTTTCGCGCGCGTGGGCGGTGCCTATCCGGAACGACCGCTCGCTTGCGCCGGAGGACGTCGCCGCGCGCATGGAATCTGCCGGCATCGCCGGCGCAACGCCTTGCGCCGCCGTGCCGGAAGCGCTGTCCGCCGCTGCCGCATGGGCGCGCGGGACAGGAAACTCCGTGGCCGTGTGCGGGTCGCTGTTTCTCGTTGGAGAGGCGCTTGTGGCGTTGGGCGCATACCCATGGCGGCTCCGTTCCTCAGACGCGAACGAACTTCTTTCCCCACTTTCTTCACTTTCCCCTTGCGGAACGGAGGGAAATGGCTTATAATTCTCGCGTTCAAACCTCAAGAGGATGCTTCAATGAAAAAAGTTCTGATGGTTCTGTGTGTGGTTATGGCATGTGCGGCCGCTAAAGCGCAGCAGACTGCGTCTGCGTCGCAGGCTCCTGCCGCTCCTGCGGCGAAGGCGCAGGGCGACAAGGCTCCTTGGCCGGTGTGGTTGGCGTTCAACTCCACGAAGAACATCGACGTGGCTGGCGTGAGGTTCACGCTTCCCTACGGCGAGTGCGAGAGCGTGACGGGCTTTGACATCGGCTTCTACGGCCGTTGCCGCTACTTCGAGGGCTTCCAGCTCAACATTCTCCGCAACGAAGCCGAAGATGTGCTCTCCGGCGTGCAGATCGGCTGCTACAACTCGTCTGGACGTGCCGACCTCAAGGGACTGCAGGTGGGCCTCTTCAACGAGGCACGCTCGATGCGCGGCGTCCAGGTGGGCATCGTGAACCTTGCCGACTCGATCTGCGGTTTGCAGCTGGGCCTCATCAACCGGGCCGAGACGATGTACGGCTTCCAGGTTGGTGCCGTGAACGTGATCCGCGAGAGCGAGATGGTGTTCTGCCCGGTTCTCAACATCGGCTTCGACATCTTCCCCAACTACTGATTGCAGGCGACTCAATGAACGTACGTCCTTTCGCTGCGGTCCGCCCGACGCCCGAGGCGGCGTCGCGCGTTGCCGCCGTTCCCTATGATGTGGTGGATACCGCAGAAGCCCGCGCCCTTGCGGCCGGGAATCCCTTCAGTTTCCTCCACGTTTCCCGTCCCGAGATCGACATGCCTGACGGGACCGACTGTTCCTCGCCAGAGGCGTATGCACAGGCGAAGAAGGCCCTCGACGGTCTCCGTGCCGGCGGCACTCTAGTGCAGGACGCAGCGCCCGCGTTCTACGCCTATCGCCAGGTGATGGGCGATCACGCGCAGACCGGCATCGTCGCAACGTTCGACACGCAGGACTATCTTGCCGGAATACTCAAGCAGCACGAGAAGACGCGCAAGGACAAGGAGGATGACCGCACGCGGCACATCGAGACGCTGCATGCCCACACCGGTCCCGCCTTTCTCACCTACAAGGACGACGCCGAGATCGACGCCATCGTGGCCGCCGCCTGCTCGGATGCGCCGCTGTACGACTTCACGGCTCCAGACGGCATTCGGCACACGGTGTGGACCATTCAGGCGGATCGCAATGACGCCCTCGCGGCGGCGTTCGCCCGCATTCCCGTGGCCTACATCGCGGACGGCCACCACCGCAGCGCCGCCGCTTCCCGCTACGCACGCGAGCGCGACTTCGCCGGCGAGAGCCGCTGGTTCCTCGCCGTGGCCTTCCCGGCCTCGCAGCTCAAGATACTTCCGTACAACCGTCTAGTTGCCGACCTGAACGGACTAGACGCCGACGCGCTCCTCGCGAAGGCGCGCGAGATATTCACCGTGACGGACGCAGCCGACGGCGCGCCGGCCACCGGTCGTCACGCGCGGATGTTCCTTGCGGGCAGCTGGTATGATCTCGCCTGGGACGTGCCAGCAGGCACGGACGTCGTCTCGTCGCTGGACGTCTCCGTGCTGCAGGACCGTTTCCTCGCGCCGGTGCTGGGCATCGACGATCCGCGCACCTCGCCGCGCATCTCGTTCATGGGCGGCGTGCGTGGGCTGGATGAGCTTAAGGGGCGTGTGGAGGATGGCCGCGATGCGGTCGCGTTCTCCATGTATCCGGTCACCGTCGGCGAGATGATGGACATCGCCGATGCAGGGGCCATAATGCCGCCGAAGTCCACGTGGTTCGAGCCGAAGCTCCGCTCGGGGCTTTTCGTCCATGTCGTGGATTAGGCGACAGTGGCAGCGCCTCCGCGAGAAGATTCTCGGCGAGAAGGCCTCTCCCGAGTTCATCGCCAGGGGATGGGCAATCGGCATGTTCTACGGTTGTGCCATCCCGTTCGGTTTCCAGCTGATCCTGTCCATCCCGACTGCGATCCTGCTTAAGGGGAGCAAGATCGGCGCTACTGTCGCCACGTTTGTCACAAACCATTTCACCATATTCATCATCTATCCTGTCCAGTGCTGGGTCGGCAATCGGCTACTTGGAGGCGGCTTTTCCTACGGCGCGATCAGCCACGCCTTGCATGACGTCGTGAAGGACCAGAGCTGGGATTCGGTCCTGCAGCTCGGCGAGGAGCTGGTGGCGGCCTTCTTCGTGGGCGGGTTCCTGTTCGCCGCGGTCTTCACGCCGCTCGTCTACTTTGGCGTGCTGGCCTATGTGCGGCGCCATCGCGCGCGGGTGGCGGCCAAGCACCGGGAGGAGAAGACAAATGGCTGAGGAGAATCCGTTCGACGAGCGTCTGGAGTCGCTCGTTCGGCGAGCGGTGCGTCGCAGGCTCGACGCCGTGCTACTATTCGGTGAGGCGAACATCCGTGCAGTGACGGACGTCGTGTGCGACAACGGCTGCCTTGTGGTGTCGCCTCATGCGGCTCCGACGTTCATTACCGATTTCCGCTACGTGCCGATGGCGCACCGCGTGGCGCCGTGGCTCAAGACAGTTCAGCTGAAGAGGGGGCAGACGTTCGCCGATGCCGCGAAGGCGGCGCTGCCGCGCGGCGTCCGCCGCCTCGGCTACGAGGGGTCTGTCCCCGCGTGCCGCTACCGCTCCCTGCTGAAGGCGTTTCGGCGCGCTGAGCTCGTGGACGTGGCGGAGGACGTGCTTGCGCTGCGCGCCGTGAAGACGCTCCCCGAGATAGCGAAGATCACGCGGGCCGTCGCGCTCAACGACGAGATATGGTCGCTTGCCCGCAAGGAGATGCGCCCCGGCATGACGGAGAAGGACATTCAGCGCATCATACGCGGATTCATGAACGCGCTCGGAGACGGCGAGGCGTTCGAGACGATCGTCTGCGCCGGCGCGAACGCCGCTGAGTGCCACCACGTGCCGGACGATACGGTCTGGCGGCGCGGCGAGCCGCTGCTCGTGGACATGGGCGTGAAGCTGGACGGCGTGTGCAGCGACATGACGAGGTGCGTGCGCGGGCGCGGCGAGGAATACGGGGATGTCTATTCCATCGTGCTGGAGGCGAACAGGGCGGCGATCGCGGCGGCGCGGCCGGGCATGACTTGCGGCGCGCTCGACAAGGTGGCGCGCGACATCATCCGCAAGGCCGGCTACGGCAAGGCGTTCGGCCACTCGCTCGGCCACGGCGTCGGCTACGAGATCCACGAAGAACCGACGGCCCGCTCGAAGTCGAAGACGGTGCTCGAGCCTGGCATGTTCGTGACGATCGAGCCAGGCATCTACCTCGAAGGGAAGCTCGGAGTGCGGATCGAGGACCTGGTGCTCATAACCCCCGACGGCTGCGAGGTGGTCACGAGGAGCCCAAAGTGAGGCGAGGGCTGATTTAGGAGAAAGCAAAATGAAAATAGTATCAATCGAAACATCGATGGGCACGATCGCCCTGGAGCTGGACGACGGGAAGGCTCCGATCACGGTGGCGAACTTCCTCGCCTACGCGAAGGCCGGGCACTACGACGGCACGATCTTCCACCGGGTCATCGACGGATTCATGATCCAGGGCGGCGGGTTCACCAGGGAGATGAGCCAGAAGTCCACGAACGCGCCCATCAAGAACGAGGCGTCGAACGGCCTCTCCAACAAGCGCGGCACCATCGCGATGGCGCGCACGATGGTCGTGGACTCCGCCACCAGCCAGTTCTTCATCAACCTGGTGGACAACGGGTTCCTCGACTACAAGGGTCCGGATCCGCGCACCTACGGCTACGCCGTCTTCGGGAAGGTGACGGAAGGCATGGACGTGGTCGACAAGATCGCCAAGGTCGCGACGGGTTCCTTCGGGCCTCACCAGAACGTGCCGACGGAGCCGGTCGTCATAAAGAAAGTGACGATTCCTGAGAATCCGCAGGCGAAAACTGAAAATCAGCCGAGCCGCCCTTGACGGCGCGCGGCGTTTCTGGTATCATATTCGCTCTTCCTGCGACCGTCTAAGGAGATTTCTCCCCGTTGCGGGCGTCCGCCAGTTCCTGCGGATGTTCGAACTTGCGCACGCGCGCACCGGGTAGGGTCGACGGTTGCGGGGTTTACAAAACCAAAAGAAAGTTCGAACAAAATGCAAATCGACAAAGCCGCAATCCGTTCCGAGTTCCAGCGCCACGAGCGCGACACGGGCTCGTCCGAGGTCCAGATCGCCACGCTGACGAAGAAGATCCAGCTCCTCACGCAGCACCTCAAGGCCAACAAGAAGGACCACTCCTCCCGCTACGGCCTGCTGCGCATGGTGAACAACCGCCGCAGCCTGCTGGACTACCTCAAGCGCGAGGACGAGGCCAAGTACAAGGAAATCATCGCGAAGCTCGGCCTGCGCCGCTAAGGAGAGACATGGAAAACACCAAGCAATTCAAGGTCGACATCGCGGGGACCGACCTCGTGATCGAGACCGGCCTGCTCGCGCAGCAGGCTGCCGGTGCCGTCACCGTGAGCTACGGCGACACGACCGTCTTCACGGCCGTGACGAACACCGACACGCCGCGCGAAGGCATCGACTTCTTCCCGCTCCAGTGCGAGTACCGCGAGAAGTTCTACGCGGCCGGCAAGTTCCCCGGCGGCTTCTTCAAGCGCGAGGCGCGCCCCTCCTCGAAGGAGATCCTCACGGCCCGCATGTGCGACCGTCCGATCCGTCCGCTGTTCCCCGACGGCTACTACAACGACGTGCAGGTGAACAGCATGCTGATCCAGAGCGACGGCACGCGCGAGGCCGACTTCCTCGCCGTCAACGCCGCCTCGGCCGCGTTGCACATTAGCGAGATCCCGTTCATGGGCCCGATCGGGTGCGTCCGCATCGGCCGCATCGACGGCCAGTGGGTCATCAACCCCACGCACGAGCAGAAGGAGAAGAGCGATATCGACCTCCTCTACGCCGGCCTGCGCGGCAAGTTCCTCATGATGGAGGGCTCTGCCCGCGAGATCAGCGACGAGGACTTCGTGGCGGCACTCAAGCGCGCGCACGAGGAAGTCGAGAAGATCATCGACCTCCAGATCGAGATGCGCCGCGCGCTCGGCAAGCCCGACAAGGACATCCACGACGTCCCGCAGCCGCAGGACAAGATGGACTTCATCCGCGCCGAGGGCGGCGAGGCCCTCGCCGCGGCGCTGCTCATCAAGGGCAAGCTGGAGCGCCAGGGCAAGGTGAGCGCCATCAAGGAGGACCTGCTCAAGAAGGTCAGCGAGAAGTGGCCGGAGATCGACGCCGTCGGCTTCGTGCACCTATTCGACGCCCTCGAGATCGAGACCGTCCGCAAGAACGTGCTCGTGCACGGCAAGCGCATCGACGGCCGCGCCCAGCACGAGATCCGTCCGCTGGCGGCCCAGGTGGGCGTGCTCCCGCGCGTCCACGGCTCGGCGATATTCTCGCGCGGCGAGACGCAGTCGTTCGCGACGGTCACGCTCGGCACGAAGAAGGACGCGCAGGAGCTCGACTCCGCGACGGGCGGCCCCACGTCCAAGCGCTTCATGCTGCACTACAACTTCCCGCCGTACTGCACGGGCGAAGTCGGGCGCCTCGGCTCCACCGGCCGCCGTGAGATCGGCCACGGCGCGCTCGCCGAGCGTTCCATCGCCGAGGTGCTGCCGGACGACTTCCCGTACTCGATCCGCGTGGTCTCCGAGATCATGGGCTCGAACGGCTCCTCGTCCATGGCCTCCATCTGTAACGGCTGCCTCGCCCTCATGGACGCCGGCGTGCCTCTGAAGCGCACGGTGGCGGGCATCTCGATCGGCCTGTTCACGAACGACGACCAGTCCCAGAAGGTGCTCGTGACCGACATCCTCGGCGCCGAGGACCACTGCGGCGACATGGACTTCAAGGTCGGCGGCACGCGCCAGGGCATCACGGGCTTCCAGGTTGACCTGAAGCTCCGCGGCCTGACGTGGGACCTCGTCGAGGGCGCGATCAAGGCCGCGCACGACGCGCGCCTGAAGATCATCGACTTCATGGAGTCCGTCATCCCCGCGCCGCGCGCCGAGCTGAACAAGTACGCGCCGCGCATGGAGGTCGTCAAGATTCCCGCCGACAAGATCGGCGCGCTCATCGGCAAGGGCGGCGAGACGATTCGCGGCATCTGCGAGACGACGGGCGCCCAGATCGACATCGAGGAGGAAGGCGACTTCGGCATCGTGTCGATCTTCGCCACGTCCACCGAGATGATGGACGCCGCCAAGAAGGCGGTGGAGGGCGTCACGGCTGAGGCCGAGCCCGGCAAGACGTACGACGGCACCGTCACCGGCATCAAGGAGTTCGGCGCGTTCGTCGAGATCCTGCCTGGCATCGACGGGCTCTGCCACATCTCCGAGCTCAGCGACAAGCGCGTGCCGAACGTCGAGGCGGTGTGCAAGGTCGGCGACAAGATGCGCGTCAAGTGCATCGGCGTGGACGACCGCGGCCGCATCAAGCTCTCGCGCCGCGAGGCGATGCGCGAGGCCGACGCCGCCGCGCAGCAGGCGTAACGCAACCAGCCGCAAGGCAAAACCAAGCCCCGGAGCCCATAGCCCCGGGGCTTGTTGGCAAAAAGGAAGATTGGCATGTTTGACGTTTCACGGAGAATGTTCCTGGCGGGCGCGACAGCAAGCGGCGCACGACTTCTGTTGGGAGGGTCGCAGCTTGCTGCGACCGATACGGGTTCTGCGGACGCAATAAATTGCGTCCCTCCCGGTTCGGACAGGACGGCGGACGCAATGAATTGCGTCCCTCCCAAGCTGACACTCGGCGTCTTGAGCGACATCCACATCTACGACGAGAAGCAGGTGCCGGTGTTCGAGCGGGCGCTCGAGTTCTTCCGCGACCGCAAGGCCGACGGCGTGATCATCGCGGGCGACATGGCGGACCGCGGGCTTGTGGACCAGCTGGAGCTCGTGGGGAAGGCGTGGTTCAAGGTGTTTCCCGAGAACCGGCGCCCCGACGGCCAGCCGATCGAGAAGCTGTTCGTCTACGGCAACCACGACGTGCAGGGACATGGTTACGGCGACACGCCGAAGACGCTGGCGGCGAAATATCCCGACGAGGCGACGCGGGCGGCGCACCGCATCGCCACGGACCGCAAGGCCGTGTGGGAGCGCGTGTTCAAGGAGCCGTGGACGGGCGTGTACGCGAAGCAGGTGAAAGGCTACACGTTCATCGGCTCGCACTGGGGCTACGAGAAGGGACTGGAGGCGTTCCTGAAGGCAAACGAGTCCAAGCTGGGGTTGAAGGGCAAGAAGCCGTTCTTCTACGCGCAGCACCCGCATCCCGGCGACACGGTGCAGGGCCCGTGGGCGTGGGGACACGACAAGGGCGTGGCCACGCGCGCGCTGTCCGCCTACCCGAACGCCGTGGCGTTCTCCGGCCATTCGCACTATTCGCTTACGGACGAGCGGTGCGTCTGGCAGGGCTCGTTCACGTCCATCGGCACCTCGTCGCTCTCCTACATCTTTGCGCAGTACTGGCGCGAGAACGGCGAGAACCACGACAACGTCCTCATGCAGATGCCGCTCCTGCCCGAACACCTCGGAAAGCAGGGGATGCTCGTGTCGGTGCATGACGACAAGCTCGTGATCGAACGGCGCGAGTTCCTAGGCGGAGAGAAGGTGGGGCCCGACTGGCACGTGCCACTGACCGGGCAGCGGGAGTTCGCGTTTGACGTGCGCGGACCGAAGATGGTCGCGCCGGAGTTCGAGTCCGGAGCGGCCGTGACCGTGACGCGCGGCATGGGAAAGGACCGGCGCGGCACGGCTACGGAACAGGTGACGGTGCATTTCCCGGCGGCGAAGCCCTCGGCGACGTCGCGCGTGTACGACTACGAGGTGCAGGCGTTCGCCTACCACGAGGACGTCGACTATCCCGTCGCGTCGAAGCGCGTCCTCTCCGAGAGCTTCCACCTGCCGCCCACGCGCGAGGCGACGAAGGGGACGTGCGTGTTTGCCGTTTCCGAACTGCCGAAAGGCAAGACGGTGCGTTTCGTCGTGCGCCCGACAGAATGCTATGGACACAAAGGCCTGCCGATC
>CACWSW010000025.1 GCA_902763655.1 uncultured bacterium | reverse complement strand
ACCGCCTGTGGAAGGCCGACCGCAACCGGATCGAGTCGATGAACGAATGGGACCGGCGCATCCGCCGCGAGTTCCGCGACAGCCGCGCCAAGATCCGCAGGGAGATGGGCTCGAATGACTGCGCCGTGGCCATGGTGGCCTACCCCCTCGGCTCGGTGGGGCAGTTTGGCGCGTGCAACATCAGCGCCAAGCGCTCGATCAGCGACAGCATCATCTCCGAGGCCGCCAGCTCCTATAAACTCGGCTTCGTGCAGAGCAACACTGGCTTCACCTTGACCGGCGACCACGCCTACGAGTTCCATCCCTACTTCCTCGGCCGCCGGATGCGCGCCGAGCTGGCGATGCTCCTCAACCAGCCGAACGAGGCGAACAAGATCGTGGCCAGCCTGCGCAAGGACGGCTATCCCGAAGACCTGTGCACCAAGCTTGACTACAACATCCGCCACCGCTTCCGCAACCGCGTCTCCGTCAGCATGCGCCCATTGCTGGAGACGGTCTCGGGCGGGACGTCCGCGCACGACGCGGAGCGCGACGACCGCCGCAACGACGCGACGGCCCGCCGCGAAGATTCCGGCGAAGTCGGGGGGGGGAAGCCGGTCGCGGGCGACTTGCGCGAGCCGGAGCTCGAGTGGCAGATGTCCAAGGACAAGGAAAGACCCTGGTTCGATCCCGCCCATCCCTACGGGCAGGTCGACATCTCCCACACCAAGGCCAACGACCAGGTGGAGATCGTCAGGTACGGCGGGAAGGCCGGGGGCAACGTGAACGACAGGATCGGCCTGTACGGCGAATACCACAAGGGCGAGATCAAGCAGACCGTCCGGCCCTACTGGAACGCGCGGACGATGACCGACGTGCCCTACGAGGAGACGAAGTACAGGTTCAAGATCGACACCGAGGACTGGCGCGTGGGCATGAACTGGCGCCTCGATTCCGGGGTGTTCCTCTTTGGCTCGGGGGGGGTGTCGACGCGCAAGCCCGTCTACTCCGGCAAGTACTGGTACGGGGATTATGCGAACCTGCAGGATCACCGCAACAGCGGCTATTTCACGCGGATGCGCAAGAACCACGAGACGGTGTTTTCCTTCGGTGCCCGGTGGAACCCCGAGGACAACTTCTCCGTCATGACGCTCTTCGACCACGACTACGTGGCCTCTGCCGTCAAGGACGTCACGTACGACTCCATCGCCCTCACGGCGGCGTGGCTGCCGTCCGACTACTGGAAGCTGTCCGGTCGCACGCAGTACTGGACCTACCGCGACGACAACGCGATGTACTTCATGAACCTCGAGTCCCTGTGGTCCTCCGAGTCCATGCCGACGATCTGGTACGGCCTGAGATTCAGCACCACCACCACGAGCGATCCCTGCGACTTCTACTGGACGCCCTACTGGGACAAGCGCGCGCTGGGCGTGCTGCGCTACGAGACGGATTCGGACAAGATGCGCTTCCGGGCCGACATCGTTGGCGGCTTCTCCAAGAGCGACGGGCGCGGCAGCTTTGCGTTGTACGACAAGAACCTCGAGGACTCCGGCGACTCCCCATTCAAGAACGTATCCGACCTAGACACCAAATGGGAGGCCATCTGGGGCTTTGGCGGCCTCTACAGCTACGACATCACCGACTGGCTGACGGTTTCGGTGGAATACGACATCCTGGCCATGAGGTCCTACATTGACCACATGGTGCTTCTCTACTTCCTAGGCCATTTCTAACGCCACTCCGATTATCGATACATGGGAAAGGAATGTACACATGATAATACCAAATCATCGCCTCAGCACGCATGACGGAGTCCGCAAGGCCGCGAAACCCCTGATCCTGATCGTCGACGATTCGAACGTCGTGCGGTCCATCATCCGTGTCATATTCCAGAACGACTTCGAGGTTCACGAGGCTACGGGCGGCGCCCAGGCCATCGAGATGCTGCGCAAGGGCGAGTACAGCTACTCCGCCATCATGCTTGACCTCGTCATGCAGGAGGTGGACGGATGGGAGGTGCTGAAGTTTCTGCGCGAAAGCGGCATCGCCAAGACGGTGCCAGTGGTGGTGGAGACCGCCTCGGCCATCGATCTTCAGACGGTCACAGAGCTCTATGAATGCGGTGCGTGGGAAGTTATAGGCAAGCCCTTCGACGGAAAGGTGCTGCTGGCGCGGGTGAAGTCCGTCTGCGAGCGGGCGACCGCCGCCGCCGTCGCCATAGCCGCCGCGGGCGGGGAGCTCAACGCCGTCCTCGAGGGGACCGCCGCCGCTGTCTTCGCGGTCGACGCCGCTACGGGGAAGATCGTGCGCGCCAACGGCCGCTTCAACGCGCTGGTCGGCTACCCGCGGACGGTCGGCTTCACGCTTGCGGACGTCGTGGGGCATAAGGCAGAGCTCTTCAAAGGTGTCGTCAGGAACACGGTTGATTCCGGTTCCGGAGGCCCCATCCTGGTCGAGTCGCTCAAGCCCAACCACGTGGACGTGCTTTTCTGCGAGCTGATGAAGTGCTCGGGCGATCACCACGACCTGGTGGTGGGCACGCTTATGGACATCACCGCGATGGTGAACCGTCTGCGCGAGCTTGAAGCTGCCGTGGCGGCGGGGAGGAGAGTGTAGATGGCAAACAAGATCATGAAGTTTCCCATCGGGATCCCGGTGCTGGATGACAAGTTCTCCGGCATCTACGTCGGCCACGTGACGTTTCTGACGGGTGCCTCGGGCGAAGGCCGTGAAGCAGCTGTGGGCGCGGCGCTGAACAGCTACTACCGGCTGGATGAGCAGGTCCTAGCCGTCTTCGCCGAGTCCGATGACCATGTCGCACTGCGGGCGCGCGAAGTCGGCTACGATCTGGAGAAAGCCACTGAGATCGGCGCGCTCTCGATCATCTACCATGCCTACAAGCCTGGTGAGGTGCTGCCCGTCAGGGAATCGCTTGAGGAAATCATCGAGGAGGCCCGCCGCATCTCGGCGAGCGTCCTCTTAATCCAGGACGCCCGACCCTGGCTCGAAGTTCATCCCGTTTCTGCCGCTCCAGAGCGCGTCACGGAATTCATCTCGATACTCGAAGGATCCGGGCTTACCACCATCGTGGCCTTGCCGGAACCTGTCTCCGCTGCCGCGAAGAAGGTGTGGGAGGAGATGAAGAACAAGTCCTCGGTCGCGATCCGGTTCCACCGCGACAAGCTGGGCAACTACTTCATGAAGGTGCTCACCTACGTGGGACTGACGGCGAACGTCCGCCTGCCATACGATACGCCGCTGAAGTTCGTGCCGCGGGAAGGGTTCGTGAAGGACGACGAGCCTGAGGCGGCTCCAACGTCGTCGGGCGAATTCCAGATTCCTGCCGAAGGAATTGAGGCGCCGGCGGCCGCGGCGTCATTCTCCCATGGGGCAGATCCTGAAATTATGGACATGACGCAGTCTATACTCGGCCAGATTTCGCGTCTCGAGCCGCCGCCCATGCCCGATCCCGCGCCCATGCCCGATCCCGCGCCCATGCCCAATCCCGCGCCCATGCCCAATCCCGCGCCCATGCCTAATCCCGCGCCCATGCCCGAAAGGGGAGACCATACGAAGTATTCGTTCGCTGCCGCCGAGACAGAAGCGAAAAAACGCGCGAAATATTCGTTCGCTGCCGCAATGAAGGAGGAAGGTTGATATGTACAAGAAATATTGGAATCTCAGGGAAGCGCCGTTCGTCAACTCATACAACCCTCATCAGCTCTACCTCTCGAGCCAGTTCGAGGAGGGCGTGGCACGGCTCTTCTACCTGATTTCGGAAGGACGGGTCGCCGGCATCCTCACCGGTCAGTTCGGCATGGGCAAGTCCTTCCTCCTGTCCAACCTGACCGAGCGCATCTCCAAGGCGGGCATCCCGTACATCCGCATCGACGCCATCCCCAAGGGACACCTCGCGCTGCTGCGCCATGTCATCGCCGGCCTGGGCGTGAAGGGGACGGTCGCCTCGATCGCGGATGGCCTCATGACGCTCCAGGAGCTCTCCCGCAAGCCGGGCGCCCTGAAACACCACGCGATTCTCATCGACGAGGCGCAGTATCTGGGCGACGATGACGGGCTCTACCTCATACACTACCTGAGCAACCTGCGCCTGACTTCAAGCGACGGACGCGAACAGCAGCTCGCCACGGTCATCATGGCCGGCATTCCGGAACTTCTGGACATGGTGCGTTCCTACCAGTCCCTGCGCGCCAGGGTGCAGCTTACCTGGACGCTCGCCCCCCTCACGCACAGCGAGACCATCGAGTTCGTCCAGCACAAGATCATGGCGGCGGGCGGCGACATGTGGATCTTCAACCAGGAAGCCCTGTCCGAGCTTTACCGCCTTTCTGGCGGCGTGCCCAGAAGCATCACCAACATCTGCGATACCGCGCTGATGCTCGGCTACGTGGCCAAGGCTCCCGAGATAGACGGCGCTATCGTGCAGCAGGCGGCCGAGGACGTGGGCATCCTGCCGAAGGAGGATTGATCGGTATGGAAGACTTGCTTGAGAACGACCTTTTTCATCTGGTGTTCGGTATTCTCGCCGCCATCTTCCTTCTGGGCGCGCTGGTAAACGCGGTCCGTTCGCGCATTCGGAACAACCGGCGCGAGACCGCCAGCATGATCAAGAACAACGGCAACACGGGCAACGAGCACTCTCCCGTAAGGCTGGAAAACCCCTTTGCCGCGCTGGAACCTACGGCAGCGGCTCCAACGCCCGCGCCGACCCCTGCCCAGACGCCCGTTCCGGCATCCGCAACTGTCGTCGCCGCCGACAATGCCACTGGCCAGTCCGTCAAGGCACCGGCCGATGACGACGAGAGGTACGTGTGGAGATGATCTTCCAAAGGGCCATGAAAAGGCTCCTGTCGCCCGCCTGCGCCCTCGCTGCCCTGGTGGCGCAGGCAGCCGTGTTGTCGCTCGAGTGGGACTTCACGAAAACGGCGGAGGACCGGGCCTTTGTGGACGTGAAGCCGACGCCGTCCCGTCCCGGCGTTCCGGCGGGCGCCATCGCGCTCGACATCAAGCTTTTCGAGGGTGCCGCTTCCGTCAGGGCCGCAACATTCCACTTGAAGATCGGCGACGACTGGCTTGCCGCCGCCCAAGTTGATACTGCCGCGCTCGCCACGTCTCGCCTGCGCATTCCGTTCGGGAACTTCGCGCCGACCGTTGGCGAGGCGCCGAAGATAGACGAGGTGCGCGTGAGCGTGTGGCGCTCGCCTTCGCCCGGTGCGGGCAGGCTCGTCGTCAACTCCCTCTCGCTCGCTCCCGTCTCTGAAATCGCCGTTCTCTCGGGCACGGCAGGTTCGTGGATGGAAACGCTTGCGCGCCGCGTAGCCGCCACGCTCTCCCGCGTCCGGCTTGATTGCGACCTCCATCCCTCCGTTTCCGCCGCCGTGAAGTCCGCCCCGCGGCTCGTCATCGTCCCTGACGCCTCGTCGCTCCCCGCCGACGATGCCGAGCTCCTCGCCGGTTTTATCCGCAAAGGCGGCCGCGCCATCGTCTACTATTCGGCCAACCCCGTCCTCTCGGAGGCGTTCGGTCTGCGGCCCGGTGCCTGGCACGGCGGACAGCCGTGGTGCGCCATCAAGCCCCTTAACGAGGACGTTCCGCCATATCCACACAGCACCGACAACACCATCGTGCCGTTCTTCGACGGCTCTGCTTCCGCCAATGTGGAGGCCCGGTTCCTCTCTCCCAGCGGCGCGGCCATTTCGCCGGCCGTGACGCTCACGCCCGCCGGCGCGTGGTTCTCGCACATACCGCCGCTTCCATCACCTGCGGCGGCAAGGCACCTCAGGAGTGTCGTCCAGAAGGTGTCGCCCAACATGGCCTGCCAGGATCTTCCTGGCCCCATGAAGCCCATCTCTGCCACGGAACTCGCCAAGTTCGAGTTGCGCGGGGCATGGCTGCAGAACCCTCCCGGCTTTCCGGGTGGAATGCCGGCGCTGCCGGAGTGGATGAAGGGGCACGGCCTTAATGCGCTCTTCGTCCGCCGCGAAGCGCTGGGCTCTGGGGAGGCCGGCGTCAGGCGATTTTTCAGGATGGCCGACAAAGCGGGCGTCGGCGTCCATCTCTGGCTCAATGCGTTCGAGCCGTCTTCGGACGGCCGGTGGACCGTTCCCCACGGCGGAGAAGCACGCGGCAGACGCGTGCAGGAGCTCCTGGAGTCTATCCCGCAGGATGTCGCCGGCGTCCAGCTCGACTACGTGCGCTTGCCGTCCGCCGAGGAGTCGACCGCAGAGAAGATGGACGATGTCTCGCTTTTCGTCCGGACTTTCTCGCGGATGTTTCGCAGTGCGCGTCCGGGCTGCGCGCTTTCCGCTGCGGTGTTCCCAACTCCCGAAGCGGCGGCGAAGCGCGGACAGGACTGGCCCCGGTGGGTGAAGGAGGAGTGGGTTGATTTCGTCTCGCCCATGATCTACACCGAGTCCCCAATCGCCTTCAAACGCGACCTTGCGCTGTGCAAGGCGGCGGCGCCAGCGTCCGCTCTCGTCCCGGGAATCGCCGCCTGCTCGGACGAGGCGAGCCCCGACCGGGACTCCGTGCGTGCGCAGCTCAAGGCGGCGGACGCCCTGAAGGGCGTTTCATTCTTCGCCCTCGACTGGGCGCTGGGCGCGCTGTGCGGCTATACGGATGTAAAGCCTTGATCCAACACGCAACTACAACATGGAGAAAAGTCAAATGAGCGATACGAACGAAGGTATTCCAATAGACAATGCAGAATGGCAGAAGATCGTCAAGTCAATTCCCGTCGTCTGCGATATCACCGAGACGACTGCCGAAGGCGTAGTCCGCCAGGTTCTCAAGTCCGTTTTCGAGAAGAACGGCCTGCCCATGGACAAGCTCGACGCCATGGTCTCGACCGTCGTCGCGCACTCCCAGGACTCCCATGGCGACATCGGCTTCGCCGCAATGCACGGCTTTGCGATTCTGCACGGATACGTCTCCGGATTGGAGAATCTGCTTGCGGGCATCGGCATTTTCCAACATGGCCATTCGATTGATTTCAACGCCATAGACGGCTCCAAGACGCACATTTTCTTCGTGATCGTCTGCTCCAGTCCCAACCATGCGGGATACCGTCAGTTCCTGGCGCGATTGTGCAGATGCCTCATTTCCGACGATATGGTATCTCGCCTTGCCTCCGTCTCCACCCGCAATGACTTGGAGGCCTTGCTCAGCAGCCATTAGAAGCCAGTCCTCCGACGGCACCTCCGCTGGTCGAGCAAGCGTCTTGCGCCGCAACGCCATAGCCACCAATCACCAATCTTATGGTATACTAGAATCGTTCCGCGGCGTGGGTCGCGGGACGATTGAAGTAATTACGTCAAACCGAAAGGAACAGAAGATGGTAATTTCACGACGTCAGTTCGTGGCGGCGGCAGGAGCGGCCGCCACCGCCAGCGTGGTCTTTGGCGACGCGCAGAAGGTTTTCAAGGTCGGCCTCGTGGGCTGCGGCGGACGCGGCACGGGCGCGATCCAGAACATAATGGACGCGGCGGCGCTGCTCGGCTGCAAGGTCGAGCTGACGGCGACGGCGGACTTCTTCCCCGACAAGGCGAAGGCGATCTGCAAGAAGTACGGCGTCGACGAGAAGATGGCGTTCAGCGGGGCGAACGGCTACAAGAACGTGATCGCCTCCGGGTGCGAGATCGTGCTCCTCTGCGCGCCGCCCGTGTTCCGTCCGCGCCACATAGCCGCCTGCGTCGCGGCGGGCAAGCACGTGTTCGCCGAGAAGCCGATCGCCACCGATCCGCGCGGCCTGCGCGCGTTCCTCAAGACCGTGGCGGACGCGAAGGCGAAGAACCTCTCGATCCTCTCCGGCACGCTCCACCGCCACTCGAACCGCTTCCTCAAGCAGATCGGCCCGGTGCGGAACGGCTGCATCGGCAAGATCATGGCGGGCCGCGTCTACCGCTGCCACGGGCCGATCTGGGTGCGTCCGCGCCGTCCGACCGACACCAACGCCGGCTACCTCTGCAACAACTGGTACCACTTCTGGGAGATGAGCGGCGACCAGGTGACCGAGCAGGCCATCCACGAGGTTGACCTCGCGAACTGGTTCATCGGCCGCTTCCCCGTGAGCGCGTTCGGCATGGGCGCGCGCTGGCGCCGTCCCGCCGGCATCGGCGACATCTACGACGAGATCGCGATCGACTACGACTACGGCGATGAACTGCACACGACCACGTTCGGCCGCCACATGACCGGCTGCGCCAACCCGTTCGGCACACGCCTCGTGGGCACCGAGGGCGAGATCTCCGTGGGCAACAAGATCCGGCGCTGGGACGGCAAGCCCGTGGCGGAGGACCTTGCCGCCATCGAGGGGCGCCCCGACAACGGTCTCATCGCCGAGCACGTGGATTTCCTTTCCGGACTCCTGAGCGGCAAGTTCCTCAACGAGGGCGAGCAGGTGGCGATGTCCACGGCCACGTGCATCATCGGTACGCTCGCAGCCTACTCTGGCCGCATGGTGCGCATGAAAGACGTTCTGGAGAACGAGCGCTCCGAGTTCTACAACGGCTGGAACGCCGCGTTCACGCCGGAGCAGTTCGAGGAGACCGAGGACATCCCCGTTCCGCCCGAAGGCGTGGCTCCCGTGCCAGGCAAGGCCAGCTGACAGATCGCAGATTGTAAGCCTTGCAATCGGCAGGTGGAGCTGTAGCCCGCCTGCCGTAATGTTCTCTCGCAACATCCACGACGATCGCATTGCCATGAAAAGAAATATTGCATTTTTCGTATCATTGACATTTTGCCTTGCGTTACAGGCTTTAACGGACGGCCCCTGGTCGTTCACCGTCGCGGATGGCGAGGCCACCCTGACCGGATACTCCGGCACCGGGCCGGAGGACTTTGTGTTGCCGTCGTCCGTCGAGTCGGACGGCGTGTCATATCCAGTCACCGCAGTAGGCTCGTCTGCGTTCAGCGGGAAGAATTGGATCAAGAGCATTCTTGTCCCCGCCAGCGTCACCAACATCGCCAATTCTGCGTTCCACGACTGCACGAACCTCCGTGTCGTGACCTTGTCGACCAACCTCCTTTCCATCGGCAGCTCTGCTTTTAGAAACACAAGGCTCTCCACGGTCGACATCCCGGACAGCGTGAAGAACATGGGGGAATGGGCGTTTGGCGGTTGCAACGCCATGACGAACGCCGTGATCGGCAGTGGACTTGAGGCCCTGCCGAACTATGCCTTCGGATACTGCAACGCCTTCCAGTCCATTGAGATACCCTCGACTCTCACCAACATCTCGAACAGCGCGTTCAGCAATTGCAAGGCGCTGCGAGAAGTGGTCTGGAACACAGACGCCGAGACGCTCAACGGCGACATCTTCGGCGGCCAGACGAACTGGGTGTCGCTCGTCATCGCCGGCAACGGCAGCACGACGGTGGGCGTCAGCGCGCTGCTTGACAACGCCTTTAGCGGTTGTTCCCAGCTGAAGACGTTCGAGATAGCCGACGACGGCAGCCTTGGCAATATCGGCGCAAGCGCGTTCAGCCGCGCAGTCTCACTGAAATCCATCGCCATTCCCGGCAGCGTCACCAACATCGGCAGTTCTGCGTTCTGGGTTTGCGAGGCAATGACCAACGCGACGATCGGCGCGGGCGTTGAAACCATCAGGCCCAATGCGTTCGAGTACTGCAGTGCCCTTGCGCGGGTGGAGATTCCATCCAGCGTGTCTGGCACGGCAACGACGGAACGATCGACGGCGACATCTTCGGCGGCCAGACGAACTGGGTGTCGCTCGTCATCGTCGGCAACGGCAGCACGACGGTGAAGGGCTTTACGTACAAGGCCGTGCAGAACGTCTCGATTTCCGGCGTCAGTGCGCTGCTTGACAACGCCTTTAACGGTTGTTCCCAGCTGAAGACCTTCGCGATAGCCGACGACGGCTGTCTCGGCAGCATCGGCACCAGCGCGTTCAGCGGGAATGGCGCCTTGCAGTCTGTTTCCATTCCCGCCAGCGTGACGAATGTCGGCAGATCGGCTTTCTGGAGTTGTTCGTCGCTCAGAAGCGTGGTTTTCCGCCAGGTTGAGGCACCCGTGATTGGCGACAACGCCTTCAGCTACGTGCCGTCGGACGCGACGTTCTACAACTACGAAGGCGCGACGGGGTACGACGTGTCCGAGTATCCCTGGAACAGCTTTAGCTTGAAGACGCTGATGGCCGATGGCACGGTGGGCATCAGCGGCGCGATCAACGCATCCGAAACATGGAATGCGGGCGTTCCTTATCAGATCCTTGCGCCGACGAGAGTACGCGGTTCTTCCACCGTGCTCACGATCGCCGCCGGCGCGGAGGTGCGGTTTGCCGATGGCGCGTCGCTCGCGGTGGAGAACGGCGCCGCCGTCAAGGCGCTCGGCGAAAGGGACAATCCGGTTCTCTTCACGTCCTCCGCCGAGACAAAGGCCGCGGGCGACTGGGGATATGTGGGCGGCAGCAACGGCAGGGTCGACCTGAGGTATTGTACGGTCGAATACGGCGGCGGCAATCCGGACATGGGTGCCGTCCACGGCAATGGCGCGTACATTACGCTGTACGGCACGACGGTGCAGAATGCGGGGAATGGCGCGATCGGCGGCCACAGCATCTATGCGACAAACTGCGTCCTTCGCGCCAGCGGCTCCGGAATAGGCGCGGGGCCGTGGCGTCTTGACGTCGTCAACTCGGTCATCGACGCGTGCGGCGTGGCCGTGCAGGGCTCGAACCGGAACGTCTACAACACGATCATCGCCGACTGCGAGTCGTTCGGCGCGGAAGGAACATTCGACCACTGCCTTTTCGACGAAGCGTGTTCCTTTACGGCTGCCAGCTACAACCGGCACAACATCGCGGGCGACCCGAAGTTCCTTGTGGACACGTTCTACCGCATCGCCGCCGATTCGCCGGCGGTGGACGCGGGCAGCGGGCGGTACTCGCCTGAGACGGACTACTTCGGAAGCGCGCGCATGGCGTCGACGAACGTCGTCGCCGTCGGCGAGCCGAACGGACGCGGCATCTGCCCCGACATCGGCATCCACGAGACGGAGGGGCGTACCGAAGTGAACCTGCCCGACCTCGCTGTCGAGGAGATCGTTCTTCCCGCGACACTGAGCCCGGGCGCGGCGGCGGAGTTCTCGTACGTCGTCACGAACCGCGGCGACGGTGTGGCGTCCGCGCCGTGGACGGAGCAGCTGTGGCTGACGAACGCGACGGGGTGCGTTCGTCTCCAGAGCTGGCGGGCGACGGACGGGATTTCGACGAACGCCGCGGCCGCGCGCGCGTTCACCGTCACGATACCCGACACGATTGATCTTTCGGGAAGCGTGCGTGCGCTCGTGCGCATCGACACGGACCGCGAGGTGATCCAGAAGAACGAGTGCTCGCATGAGGCGATGAGCGATGAAGCGACGCTGAACGGACGCCTGACGATTTCGCTGGGCGAAAGCGTTCGCGAGGGCGGCGCGATCTGGGGACAGGTCAAGCGCAGCGGCAGCAGGGATGCGGCGCTTACGGTCTCGCTTTCTGTAACGGGCGAAAAGGCCGTGCAGGTCACGAACATGCCTCAGTCCGTCACGATCACCGCCGGAAGCGCGACGGCCGGGTTCTACGCGAAGGTGGCGGACAACGCCGAGGTCGACGGTGACCGCGCCGTCACGCTCACGGCGACGGCGGACGGCTTCGACGCCGTGGAGAAGGCGCTGACAATCGCCGACGACGAAGTGCCCCAGCTTGAGATCGAAGTCGTGGGCGTGACAACCAACTCGTTCAACGAAGGAACGAACCTCACGGTGCGCGTGTGGCGTCCGGCTTCGGTCTCCGGCAGCGCGCTTACGGTCTATCTTGGCGGCGTGAGCACGTCGCAGTTCGCGTATCCGTCGTCGGTCACGATCGCGGCGGGCGAAGAGTACGCCGAGTTCGCGTTCGCGTCGGTGAACGACGCGTCGAGCGAGCTCGCGGCGGCGTTGAGACTGAGAGCGTCGGCAAGCGGCTATGCGAGCGCGCAGTACGACTTCACGCTGGAGGACGATGACATTCCCGGCGTCTCGTTCACGCTTTCGCCGGAGGCGGTCTCCGAAGGCGCGGGGCTCAACGCCGTCTATGCCGTCCTTGAGCGGACGGATGACGACGCGGAGAAGTTGCAGAAGGCGATCACGGTGTTCCTCACGGCGAGCGAGGAGAACGCGCTGATTATGCCGGAGTCGGTGACGATTCCGGCGAACACGCGATCCGTCAGGTTCGCGATCGGCGTCGTGGACAACGCGGAGATGGAGGCGGGCGGCGGAAGAACCGTCGTGATCGACGCGGCGATCCGCATCGACTCGTGCGGCTGCTCGTGGCGTCCACAGGACGCGGGCGGGGCGCTCTCGGCGACGCTCGCGATCACGGACAACGACGGCCCGGCGCTCTTCGTCACGGCGGAGCCGACGACGATGCGCGAGGGGCTTGCGGAGGCGGGCCTACTGACGATTCGCGCCAACTCCGCGAGCGTGGCGGAGGACGTGACAGTGACGCTTTCCCACGATGGCGCCTCCGAGATCGCGATTCCCGCGACGGTCACGATCCCCGCCGGAGCCAACTCCGTGACAGCGGCGGTGCAGACGCTTGACGACGGCGAGGAGGACGGCTCGAAGGTCGTGTCGGTCTATGCGGAGGCCACGGGCTTCGCGCCGGGTTCGACATGGGTGCTCGTCACCGACCAGAACCTGCCGGACTTCGTCGTCCGCAACATCCAGCCAGCCGAGTCGAGCATCATCGCCGGCGAGACCATCGAGATCGAATTCGACCTCGCGAACGTCGGCTTCAGGAACCGCGTCGGATCCGTGCCGTATTCCGTCTACTGGGTGGACGGCACGAACACGTGGCGCTACGCCGCCGAAAACATCGTCTTCACCGGCGTCACGGAGGATGGCGTATCGACGAACGCGCCGCTCCACGTTGTCTGCGAGGTGCCCGCCCCGGAAACGGCGGGCAACGGCCGGATCGCGGTCGTGGCCGATCCTGACGGGACGATCACCGAGCTGGACGGCGTGAACAATTCGGCATGGAGCGACGCGGTGACGGTCAGCCCTGCGTACGTGACAACTGACGTCGCATGCGACAAGGCGGTGTACGGGACTGGCGAGAAGATCACGGTCACGGGCGTCGCGGTACGGCCCAACGGAACGACGCCGGCGGCGAACGTGGAAGTGGAGGTCTACATCCTCTCTGGCGGCATGCGGCGCACGGTTTCGGTGACGACGGACGAGAACGGCGAGTTCGCCGCGAGCTACACGCCGATGTCCGGCGAAGCGGGACGCTTCAGCGTGGGCGCAAGCTATCCGGGGATCAACGCGGCGGCTGTGCAGGCCACGTGCGACGTGGCGGGATTCGCGCTGAGCGGACTCGCCTCGGCGCGCTACGTGGAGGACCTGACGCTCGGCGACGTCGTGACGAACGCCTCGGCGCGGATTAGGAATCCATGCGGCATCGCGCTCACGGGCGTGACGGTAGAGGCCGTTGACATGCCGGAAAGTTGCGGACTGGAAGTGTTCGGCATTCCGGCGGGCGGCGTTCTCGCGGCGGGCGAGTTCATCGAGTTCCGGTGCGTGTTCGCTGCCGTCAAGGCGTCTGTGGGCAAGAACTACGAGAAGTTCTCGATTCGCCTCACCAGCGCCGAGGGCGCGGAGCTGACGATCCCCGTCTTCTTCTACTCGCAAGCGAAGAAGGCGCACTTTGAAAGCACACCGGCGTCGATATCCGCCACGATGACGAAGGGCAGGACGCGGACCGTGTCGTTCGAGCTCACGAACCTCGGCTACGGCGAGGCGGTGGACGTGCGCGTCGTCTCGCCGGACGTCGACTGGCTGCGCGTCGTGGGCGGCGCGGAGACGGCGTCGCTCACGAACAACCAGTCGGTGACGGTCACTCTGGAGCTTTCGCCGGGCGCGGACATCGAGCTCAACCGCAACTTCTCCGGGCGTCTTGCGGTGAACGGCAGGAACAAGGGCGAGGACGCCGAGCAGACGTTCCTGACGGTTCCGATGACGTTCATGGCGGTGAGCGAGGAGACGGGCGGCGTGCGCGTCGACTGCGTGGACGACGCGACGTACAACCTCGAGTCCGCGCCCCATCTCGCAGGCGCGCACGTGAGGATCACGAACCCCTACACGGGCGCGGTCGTCGCGGAGGGCGACAGCGGGGCGGACGGGCTCTTCCTCGCGGACGGGATACCGGAGGGCACCTACCAGCTCGTCGTAACCGCGGCGAAGCACGGCAACTACGCCGGCGTCGTCGAGGTGAATCCCGGACGGACGACGCGCGTCACGGCGTTTCTCCAGTACCAGGCGATCACGGCCAACTGGACCGTCACGCGCACGGAGATCGAGGACCAGTACCATGTCGACCTCATCCTTGAATTCGAGACGTCCGTGCCGGTGCCGGTGGTGAAGCTCGACTTCATGGAGAAGATGCCGAATATCCAGCCGGGCGAAAGCTACGCGACGAAGGCCGTGTTCACCAACCTGGGTCTGATCCGCGCGGACAAGGTGTCGTTCACGCTCCCCGAGTTCTACGGCTACGTGTGGGTCTATCCCGCCGGCAGCTTCTCGCTCGCGGCGGGCGCGGCGCGCGCGGTGCCGGTGGTGCTGCACCGTCTGCCCTATTCGGTTGAAGGCGACTACGATGCGTTCAAGCAGAACCCCAACGGCAACCGGCCGAGCGGCGGCGACTTCAGCGCGATCAGGCAGACTCTTGAGGACAAGGGGCATTCCGCCCCCTACGGCGACGTGACGCTCGCGGACTACATCGAAGCCGAATACGGCGGCGTCAGCATGGTCGTGCTGCAGCACGCGAAGCGCGCGGGCAGCGGCACCTACGCGACGCCGGCCGGCGATTCCGGCGGCTACAGCGAGCGGTTCAACGCGAATCCCTGCAAGGGGTTCCTGCGTTGGGACTACAGCTACAAGTGCGACGGCGATCGCTGGGTCGTGTCGTCGAAACAGCTTGTCTACGACGACAACTGCCCGAGGACGGACGCGCCGGGGGTGGACATCAAACTCGGCGATCCCGATCCCACCGGCCCGTCGCGCGGCGTGGAGCAGTCCGTCAACATCCCGCCGGGAATGGACGGCGGGAACTTCTGGATCTTCGAAAACGGGTGCGACGGCGGCGTGAGGAGCGTCCTGCCGGACATCCTGAAGAGGACGGCGACGGCCGCGCGCGACCTCGGCCTGCTCTTCTACGGCGGCGCGATGCCCGGTTTCTCGCAGGGCGCCGCCGCTGCCGACGATTTCTCCAACTTCGGCAAGGACCCGAATTCCTGGCTTCCGTTCCTCGGCGACATGTCGTCGGCCTGCGCAAGCGGTGAGGACTACTACCCCGGCGACAAGTCCGACAAGAAACCGAAGGAGAACGTCACGGCCCTCGACAGGGGACTCGCCATGGCCAACTTCGCGAGAAAGTCCTTCGACGGGACGTACAAGGCGGACCTCGCAGCGGCGGCGAATTCCGAAAACCCGAACTGGAACAAGACGAAGGCGTGGCTCAAGATCGGCCATGACGCGACGAAGGCCCTTCCGCCGTCGGCCGGCGGAAAGGCGTCGTCGGTGATGAAGAAACTCAACACGGTCGGCACGGCATACGACGCGGGCAGGTCGCTCAAGACCGATTTTGACAAATACTCCAGGGCGCCGGCGAATTCCGACGGCGGGCGCGTCAACATCTACCGTCTCCAGTCCGCGCCGGTCGCCCCCAAGACGCTTGCGCAGACGATTGCGGACGAAACGCCGTCCTACAGCGACGCAAGCGCACGCATGAACGTCATCGAGGCATGCCTCGACGCGACGACCAACATCATCAACTGCGCCGTCGAGTACGTCGGCGGAGGCGAGTGGCTGAACGCGGACATCGACGAGCTCGCCGAGTTCATCGATGCCGTCCAGGCGAACATCGACAGCTTGTCGGTCGAGTCCATCGCCTACGCGAAGCCGCAGGCCGTCTCGCAGGAGGCGCTTGCGGCGTTTGTCGCGCGCATGGCCGCGACGCGGGAGAACGCGCCCCAGGCGGGCGACGAATACGCCGCGCTCGGCGAGGCGAGCGTCGTGAGGCTCGCCGTGGTCGACGCGCTCGTCGACCGGATCGCGGCGGCGGAGGCGGTCGCGCGGCGCGAGGGCTACGGCAGCGTGATCGTCGGCGGATTCAAGGAGTTCGTCTCCGTCTGCTACGAGATCCTCGACGACATGGACGACGAGGCGACGGCGGGGGTCTGCGCGAAGGTCTCGCTCAAACTCTCGCAGAAGTACACGATGACGCGCGAGGCGTTCGAGGGCACGCTTGCGCTCTACAACGGGCATGACTCCACGGCGATGACGAACGTGTGGCTCGAACTCCAGATCACGAACGAGGCGGGCGACAACTGCAACGAACTGTTCGAGATCAGCGCGAAGTCCGGCGGTTCATTGGAGGCGAACGGCAGCAACGTCGTGAACGTGAACGACGTCGCGTCGAAGAGCGAGGGGACGGCCGTCGTGCAGTTCGTCCCGGCGATCGCGGCCGCGCCCGAGACACCCGTTGCGTACAAATTCGGCGGCAAGGTCCACTACTGCGATCCGTTCACGGGCGAGGAGGCCGCGATCACGCTTATCCCCGTGACGCTCGAGGTCAATCCGATGCCGCAGCTCTATCTTGACTACTTCGTGCAGCGCGACGTCTACGCCGACAACCCGTTCACGAAGGACATCGTGGAGGCGTCCATGCCGGCGGAGCTGGCGGTGCTGATCCGCAACGAGGGCTACGGCGACGCGAAGAACGTGAAGATCGAAAGCGTCCAGCCGGAAATCGTCGAGAACGAGAAGGGGCTTATGATCGACTTCCGTCTCTCCGACTACTCGCTCGACGCGGCGGCGCTCAACGGCGCGACGGCCGGACTCGGCCTCAACGACGTGAACCTCGGCACGATCGGGGCGCGGACGAGCGCCGTGGCGCAATGGTGGCTCACCTCCACGCTCCAGGGCCATTTCTCCGGCATGAGGGCGTCCGTGACGCACCTGAACTCGCAGGGGATCGTCGACACGTCCCTGATTCGCGACGTCGCCGTCCATCCGCTCATCCGAAGCGTCGACGTGGGCGACGAGCTGCCCGCCTTCTTGACGGCGGACGGCTCCCGGTACGGGAACCCCGACAGGCTCTACCGCGCCGACGGCGAGGTCTTGGACGTGCGGAGCGACGCGACGGCGGCGACAGCCGATTCGGTACGCGGCGCGCAGTGTACGGTCGCGGTCACGGCGTCCATCCCCGGGAGCGGTCCCTTCTACGCGAAGGTCGCCTTGCCGGGCGCCGAGGAGTACGAGATCGTCGGACTTGAAAGGGATGGCGGCGCTGAGCTTCCCGTTCGCAATGCCTGGATCACCGACCGCACGTTCGTGGACGGCGCCGATCCGAAGGTCGAGACCTTCCTCCACCTGTTCGACAGCGCTTCGTCCGCCGGCGCGAAGTCCTACACGGTCACGCTCAGGGCCAAGCCTACGGATGCGCCCGAGGTGACGGGATTCGAGGGCGTGACGGCGGACGCGCTCGTCACGAACCCGGTTGAGCGGCTTGTTGTCGGCTTCTCCAAGGCGATCGACCAGACGACTTTCACGGCCGATGACATCACGGTGCGCTGGCAAGGCGTGTTGACGAACGGCGTCATCTCGTCCATCACGCCGGTGGATGATGACTATTCGCGCTACGAACTCGCGTTCGAACGGGGCTTCGCCGAGCAGGAAGGCCGCTTCATCGTCCAGGTGTTCTCGGCTGGCGTCACATCGCTTTCCGGCACGCTCGGCAAGTCTGCGGGACGCCAGGTCGGCTGGACGTACTACGTGGTCGACAAGCCGGCCGTCGTGTCGATCAAGGGCTGGCTCGACGGCTCGACGGTGAACAGCGTCGCGAACGTGACGGTGCAGTTCGCCGCCGCGATCGATCCCGCGAGCTTCACCTACCAGGCAATCAAGGTCGACGGCCAGGCGGTGGACGACACGGTGACGGTGACGGCGCTCAACAAGGCGAACACGAGCTTCCGGGTGACGGGGCTCGACGGCGCGATCGTCCCGCGGCGCGGAATCAACGACCACACGATCGAGATCGACACCTCGCGCGTGCGGAACGCGTCCGGCGTCGCCGGTGCGGCGAAGTTCACGGCGACCGTGACGATCGACGCGGACGCGCCGACGGCGACGCTGGCGGACGACGGCGAGGTGTTCGGCTCGCACAAGTGGACGCTGACCTTCTCCAAGCCGGTCGTGGCCTCGACGGTCTCGGTTTCCGCATTTTCGCTGACGCGCGACGGCGTGGCGGTCGCGATCCCGGCGTCCGCGCGGCTGACGCAGGTCTCGGACACGACCTGGACGCTCTCGGGGCTCGACGCCGCGCTGGGCGCGGACGGGGCCTACGCGCTTTCGTTCGACGCGTCCCAGGTGAGGGACGCGAGCGGAAACGCCGGCGACGGGACTGCCGCGACGAGCGAGTGGAACTTCAGCTCGGAACCACCTGCGCCGATTGACGATCTCGCGTTCACGCCGGACTGGGGCACGAACGCGACGGACGGCGTGACCTGGCAGCGGAACGTGACGATCTACGGCACGCTCACGAACGGCGCCTACTCCGTGGAGATCCTCGCACGCGACGCGGCCGGCGGAGAGGCCGTGCTCGTCGAGGCATTCTATCCGGAAGCGGAGACGTCGTTCGAGAAGCCTGCCGTCCTGCCAATCGGACGCGGGACGATCGTCGTCCGTTGCGCCAACTCGAGCGGCAAGACTTCGGACAGCGAGAAGGAGTTCTTCATTGACGCGATTCCGCTTTCGTTCTCGTTCGCCGGATTCCCCGAGGACGGCGAAGGCCAGCTCACGAACGATGTGGCGCTCGTCTTCTCCGAGCCGGTGACGAACGTCTCGGCCTCGTGTTTCACGATCAAGAGGGGAGCCCGCAAATCCGTCGAGATTCCTCCCGACGCGCTGACGGTAACGCCGGACGAGTCGAATCTCGTCTGGACCGTGTCCGGACTCGACGCGCTCACCGCGTCCGGCGGCACGTACAAGGTCACGTTCGACGTTTCCCTCGTCGAGAAGCTCTCCTCCGGACTCCACGGCGAGATGGACGAGGAGTCGGCGAGCGTCTCCTGGCGCTACACGCCACCGGACACGACGCCGCCGGAGCTTGTCCGCATTCTCTTCGACGGTGCGGAGATGTACGGCGTGGAAGGCGGAATGTCCGTCGCCAGCAACGGCGCGTCGCAGGTGAAGTTCGTATTCTCCGAACCCGTCAACTTCAGTTCCATCAAGTCCGGCGGATGGTTGGACCGCGCGATCAGGATGCAGCTGCTGGACGTCGGCGGGGCCGTGACGGGCGAAGTCGCCCTTGCCGCCGCGCAGTTCAGGTGGCGCGCGGGCGAGAACGCGATCGTGTGGACGCGCGGCGAGAGGACCCTGCCGGTCGGGCGCCTCCGCTTCCTGGTCGACGCGGGGCTCGTCACCGATACTGCGGGGAATCCGCTGAACGGCAACTCGGGAATCGATTCCTTTGTGCACTTCTCCAAACGTACGGCGCTGTTCGCGGCTGACGGAACATTTGCCGCGCCCGCGAACTTCGGCGGCCAGCTCGTCGTCGGCGTGAAGAAAAACGGCGCGGGCGAGGCGTGCTACTATGGCTTCGACGGCGAGAAGGGCGAGAATGTCGTCGCTGGCGTCGCGGCGGCGAACTGCCTCGGCGTGTCCGTGGCCAAAATTGACGACGACGTCTACTACGGCACTTACGACGGCAGGATCTACAAGGACGGAACGCTTCTCGAAGGCGCGAACGCAGGACGCGAGAGGGCCGTCCTTTCGGTGTGGAACGGCAGTCTCGTCATCGGCGGCGACGACGGGAAGCTGATGCGCCTCGATGGCTTCGCGTTGCAGAACCTGTCCGGCGAGGACTTGGTGGTGGACAAGGCTTCGCCCGTCCGCAGCGCAGCCGCGTTCAGCGCGGGCTGGACGCACGAGGGTTGTCCGGTCATGGCCGTCGGACGCGGACGCGGCGGCCTCGCGCTCTACGTCGGCGACGGCGAGGGTCGTTGGGACGGTTCAAGGCCGCTGTCGCTCGCGGGCGCGGCAACCACGAACCTCTACGAGCGGACGCGCCCCGTGGCGATCGACGTCAACGGCGACGGGCTGGACGATCTTGTGACAGGCTACGCGGACGGAACCGTGGACGTGCGCTACGCTTCGGTCAAGAAGGCGTTCGCCTTCGAGTTCGAGGCGCTTCCATTCCACTCGCTTGAGGAGGGATTGGACACGGACGAGTTCGCGCCGGAGCTTATCTGGAAGACGACGGCGGAGGCGCCGTGGCTCGCGCAGACGGGCGAGGCGCCCTACGGCGGCGACTTCGCGATCTCATCCGCTTCCGCGCAGCGGGAATCGGTGCTCGAGACGGTCGTGGTGGGGCCTGGCACGTTGGCATTCCGCTGGAAGAAGGGCGGCATGGGCGGATCGTACTGCGTGAAGACGAACGGCGTCGAGGCGCTCTCGTGCGGCGATGCGGAATGGGGCGAGGCTTCCGTCGCCATCGGCTCCGGCTTCGTTCAGGTTTCGTTCGCCGCATCGAACGGCGGGAGCGGCTGTCTCGACTACGTGGTCTGGACGCCAGATGCGTCTGCGAGCGCCGACGAGAAGGCACTTCAGGCGGAGAAGGCTGCGTATGACGAGGAATTCGCCGTGTTCATGGAGACCTACGGAGGAATCGACCATGCCACGGCGACAGCGGGCGACTACTTGCGCGCGATGGCGACCGAAACGGGTAAGACGGATGCGAACGGAAATCAGACGACGCTGCTCGACGAGTTCATCGCGGGCACGGATCCGTCCGACCCAGATGATGTCTTCTATGCCACGATTGCGTTCGAGGACGGGGTCATTTATGTTGGCTGGGTGCCAGACCTGAACGAAGACGGGCAAATCCGCCGCGTATACAAGGTCTACGGGAAGGAACGGCTTTCGGACGAATGGTCTGCCAATCCGCTGTCCGAAACGGAGATCAACGGCGGCGTTTACAGGTTCTTCCGCGTGACGGTAGAGATGCCGTGACGCGCTACGGTCACGGTTGTCTCTGCCGCCAGGTCTGCGTTTTGGTATAATGGCGCCTGCAAGGAGCAGGATATGAAGAGCATGAAGATAGTCTTGACGGCCGTTGCGGCCGCGTTGGCGCTGTTTGCCTCGCAGGCGGCCGAAGAGATCAGGAACGGGAGCGAGTACGCTCTCAAAGGGTTGCCGGCGGAGATGACCGCCAGCGTCCAGCGCGGCGGCACGGTGCGGTTCCTCCTTGAGGAGAGCGCGGGCCATGCGTGGGAGGCGGCGTTCTCCGCGAACGAGTGCGCCGTCACGGTCGAGCACCGCACAGGGGACGGCGGCGCGCCCGGAAGGGCCGCCGTCACGGTCGCGAAGCATGCTTCCGTCCAGACGCCCGTGCTGGTGGAGATGCGCCTCGCGCGCGGGAAGGGCGCGAAGCCGGCGAAGGCGCTGCGCGTGGTGGTCTACACCGCCCCGGGCGAGGTGCCGGATTTCCGCTATCCAATGGACGGAACGGTTGCGGAGCTCGTCGCCGAGTGCAAGGCCAGAGGCATCACGATCACGGACTGGCATCTGCACATCCGCGGCGGCATGACGCCTGAGATGGCGGTCGCCCGCGAACGCGCGAGCGGCATCCGCTCGAGCGCCATGGAAAACCACGGCCGCGAGTGGGAGATATTCACAAACGCCCGGCTGCGCGAGTTCGCCGCCGCCGCGCGCAAGGCGAATCCCGACATGCCCGTGGGCATCCAGGTGAACGACCGCGACTGGTTCCGCCAGATCGATCCCGCCACGCGCGCGAAGTTCGACTACATCCTCGCCGACACGATGATCATGGGCAAGCTCCCCAACGGACGCGACAAGCGCCTGTGGCTCGTGAAGGACATCGCCGACATCGGCGACCCGGAGAAGTGGATGGACGCCTACGTGGCTCACAACCTGCAGATACTCAGCGAACCTATCTCGATCCTCGCAAACCCCACCTACCTTCCCGCCCCGCTCGCGCCGATGTACGACAAGCTGTGGACAGATGAGCGCATGAAGGCCGTCATCTCCAAGGCCGTCGCGCGCGGAATCGCGATCGAGGTGCAGGCCGGCTCGAAGTTCCAGACGGAGAGGTTCCTCAAGCTCGCCAAGAAGATGGGCGCAAAGTTCTCGTTCGGCACCAACAACTTCGACCCTCGGCCCAAGGACCTTTCGCGCTGGCTCGAGGCCATCAGGCTGCTCGACCTCCACGGAGACGACATCTGGACGCCCGCGTGCTTGCGTCACATGAATTATTGACTTCGGAATGCCGTGAAAACGTCTTTGCAAAGACGGGCGGAATATGGTACTCTTGCTGCACACAAACTTTACCTAGGTTTAGCGTGCGCCGCTATCGTGGTGTGCGCCCAAAGAGGAAGGCAGTGAAGATGAAGAGGAGTTTTGCGGTTGGAAGCGTCCTCGCTACGGCATTCTGCCTGGCGGGCACGGCGATGGCGGCGACATGCACGTGGATCGGCGGCACGGGCACCAAGGTGTGGGGCACGGCCTCGAACTGGCAGAACGGCGCGGTGCCGGGCGACGGCGACACGGCGCAGTTCAACCACACCTCCGGAACGGTCACGTTCTCGGCGGCCGTGACGCTGCCGGCCAACATCGTGTTCAACATCGCCAAGGGCGGGACGGTCAAGTTCACGGGCGTCGTCTCGGGCGCGGGCGGCGTCACGCGCAGCGGCGGCAGCGGCGACCTCCAGTTCACGAACACGGGCAACACCTACGACGGCCCGACCACGGTGACGAGCTCGACCATGCGCTTCGCCTCGCTCGCCAACATCGGCGCGGCGTGCTCGCTCGGCAAGCCGACGACGGCGGAGAAGGCCACGATTACCTTGACCGGCGGCTCCTACCTGACTGGAACAGGTTCCTACACGACGGACCGCCCAATCGTCATGGGCGGCCAGTTCTGGATCAGTGCCGAGGCCGCGACGCTTACGATGAACGGCCCCGTTACGGGCGGCATCAACCTGCGTGGCCTGGGCACGTTCAAGTTCAACTCCTATCTCGGCACTGCGATCACCGGCTGCACCCGCACGGACAAGGGCGCGGCGCAGTTCCTCTGCCCCACGAACGCCTTCACGAGCAGCGTCACGATCGCCGACGGCTCCTTCCGGGGGGCGACGCTGGCGAACAAGGGCCAGCCGTGCGCGTTCGGCGCGGGCCAAAAATTCTTGATGGGGCAGAACAACTGGTCGACCACGGGCACACTCTATTACAACGGCACAACAGACGCGACGTGCAACCGCGACATCCAGATTTACGGCTTCACGAACAGCACGCCGACCGCCAACCACTGGGGCGGACGCTTCTGCAACGAGACCAAGGGCACCTGCCTCACGCTTACCGGTTCGCTCACGGAAAGCCGCACGACGAAGTATACCCAGTCGTTGGCCGCCCTCTTCCTCGGCGGCGTGGGCGACGGCGTGTTCACGGCACCCTTGCCGGGATACATGGCCTTCTACAAGGAGGACGCGGGCACGTGGACGCTCACCGGCGCGCATACGGCGTCGGGCCTCATGCGGGTGAAGGCCGGGCGGCTGAACATCGACGGCTCGGTTCCCGCGACCTGCACGGCACCGACGAAGATGACCGTTGACGCCAACGCGACGCTCGGCGGCACGGGCGTGGTCCACGGCACGACTGCCGTGCTCGCCAAGGGCCGCCTCGCGGCGGGTTCGGCGGACCGCTGC
Source organism: uncultured bacterium (assembly GCA_902763655.1). Classification (GTDB taxonomy): domain Bacteria; phylum Verrucomicrobiota; class Kiritimatiellia; order RFP12; family UBA1067; genus RUG572. The sequence goes on along the minus strand of CACWSW010000025.1, from coordinate 8,122 downwards.
GGCGCGCTCACGTTCGACGGCGAGTCGGTGTCGATCGCCGACGGCGCAAAGTTGCTCTTCAAGTTCGGCGCCGGCACGAACGACGTAATCGCCCTCGGCGACGGGGCGACGTTCGGCGGCGCGGTGGAGGTGGACGTGTCGATTCTCGGCGCGGCGACGATCGCGCCGGGCACGTACACGCTCATGACGTGGGGCGGCAGCTCCGCGCCCACGGCAATCGTGCCGAGCGACACGGTGCCCGACGGCACCACGTTCGCCATCGAGGGCAACGCGCTCGTGATGACGATGGCGGACGCGCAGTCGCTCACGTGGAAAGGCGGCGCGGAGGCGGAGGCCGCGTGGAACACGACCTCGCCCAACTGGCTCGCGAGCGCGACGGAGGCCACGTTCGCGGAGCAGGATTTCGTCACGTTCGACAACACGGGCAGCGCGAGCCCGACCGTGCGCATCGACGAAACCGTGCATCCATCCGCCGTGGTCGTGGACGCGGATGAGGTCGCCTACACGTTCACGGGCAACGGCGGCATCACGGGGCACTCCTCGTTCACAAAGCGCGGCACGAACACGCTGACGGTCTCCACCGCGAACAGCTACACGAAGCCGACGACGATCGAGGCCGGCAAGTACGTGCTGAACGGCACGCTCGACGGCACGTCCATCACGGTGGCGCATCAAGCGTCCCTCGACCAGCGTGCAAGCGGCGTGATCGCAGGCGATGACCTCGCCATCAATCTCGGCTACGGCACCCACTATCTGCGCGGCACGAACACGTTCACGGGCGCGGTGCGGTTCGATACGCGGAACCACGGCCTTGAGTTCGCCGACACGAAGAACATCTACCTGTACCTGTCGGGGTCGAACGCGCTGGGGAACGCCTCGTCCGTGACGATTTACGGTTACAGCGGCGAGAACAACCACTTCCCGAATCTTACGCTGATGGACAACACGTTCATTTCAGGAAAGACGTTCATCTCCGGCAACGTGCCCGGCTGGCGCACATACATCGCCAAAGATTCCTCGGCCGCGTCCGCCGGCTGGCACGGCGACATCGTGGGCGAGAGCGGTGCGGGAACAGGCGCCTCGTTCCAGATCATCAACTGGGGGAACTCGACGACGGACGGAGCGATCGAAATCGGTACGCCGGGCGGCACGAACGCTATCCGTGGCAAGCTTGGGTCCTTCAACTTCCGTGGAGGGGGCGTGATCAAATGCTACAGCCGCTTCGCGATCGACGGCACGGTCTCGACGTCGCGAAACGATGCGGGCATCGCCATTCTCTACGCGACGAACAGCGTCTATACGGGGATGTACATCGCGCAGGGAACAATGCGGATGGGCGCTAAGAACGTGATTCCAGCCAACGCGGTGGTGAACATCGGCAAGGACGCGGACGACAAGTCGCACGCGCGGCTGGACCTCGACGGATTCGACCAGACATTCACCGGATTCTACGAGACAAGCACCAACAGGATCTCGCACAAGTGCTATGTGATGACGCCGGACGGCAAGCCCGCCACGCTTACGGTGAACGGCACGACGGCACGGGCGTGGGGTAGCTCGCACTCGTGGATCCAGGGACCGCTCACGCTCGTGAAGGCCGGTTCGTTCAACTTCACGCTGAACGGCGCGAACACGTACACGGGCGCGACGTTCATGCAGGCGGGCACGCTCACGCTCAACTCTGCGAATGCGCTCGGCGGCACGACGAACGTGGTGCTGACGGGCGGCACGATCACCGCGAAGGCGAGCGGGGCGCTCAACGCGAACGGCACGCTCACGGTGCCGGATCCGTCGCAGGGCACGCTCTCCCTCGCGGACGGCACGACGCAGACGGTCGAATGGATGATTGTGAACGACCATCCGATGCCGTCGGGCACCTACTCGAAGGCAAAGGCCGGTTCTGACACCCGTCTAGGGTTCTTGTCGCGCGGCACGGGCAGCGGCACGCTTCTCGTCCGCAAGGGCTCCGGCACCTTGTTTGTTTTGAGATGAGATACTGAAAAATGAAAGGCGAAAAGATGCAAAGGTTTCTTGCGGCACTGCTGGTGATCCCTCTTGCCGGCACGCTGGCGGCAGCGGAGTATTTCGCGGACGCCATCAACGGCAACGACGCGAACGACGGGTTGACTGAGGCGACGGCCAAGCTGTCGCTGAAGGAGGCGATCGCTCTCGCGGACACGGGCGACATCGTGACGCTCCTGCCCGGCGACTACTCGAACGGCACGGTGACGGTCTCATCCACGCTGTCGCGCGCGCAGATCACGAAGCCGATCACGCTCCGCTCGAAGAACGGACGCGCCAGCCGCGACGTGACGCGCATCGTGGGCAAGTACGACTACGAGGGCGGAACCGGCAACGGCAAGACGGGCGGCATGGGCGACAACTGCGTGCGCGGCCTGTGGGTGACGGTCGATGGCGCCGGATCGACCATCGAGGGCATTTCGTTCGTGGACTGCTCCGCGCCGTTCCTGACGGGTTCGGGCGATGCGACGAGCGGCGGCGGCATCTACTTCGGCTATGGTGGCGCCACGTCGGTGAATGCCGACAACCTCGACATCGTCGACTGCGCGTTCATCCGCTGCCAGGCGACGCGCGGCGCGGGCACGTACGGCGGCACGACGGTGCGCTGCCTCTTCAAGAGCTGCCGCCACACGAAATACGGCGCGGGCCAGCGCGCGGGCTCGTCCTACAACAGCGTCTTCGACGACTGCCACGTGGTGCCCGGCCTCGGGCAGGACACGAAGCTCACCGGCGGCGTGCTTGCCTACATGCGCTACATCGTCAACTGCACGATCATCAACTGCGAGCCGCGCGTCGTCACGACGGGCAGCGTGCTGAGCCTCCACAACTGCATCTGCCAGAACAACTACGATGTCGCGTTGCCGCAGTCCCTCACGTTCAACTGCGTGACGGACACGAGCACCATGACGGCAACAGCTGCGCCGTGTCGCTGGTGTACGCCACGGCCGAGGTCTGGTCGCCGATGGACAACGACTATCGCATCAACAAGGGCGCGAAGGCGATCACGACCGGATCTGCGAGTTGGCTCGCGCAGATTCCGGCGGCGTACCGCGACACGGACTACTATGGCAACCCGCGCACGACGGACGGCGTGGTGCATTGCGGCGCGGTGCAGGACGTCACCGACGAGACGGGAAGCGGCGTCGCCTTCCGCCTGTCGGGTCAGGGTGGAGTCTGGAAGATGAACGACGTTTCCTTCAACGAGGGATACCGCACCTGGTTCCAGCGGACGGGCTGGCCGTTTACCGTCAAGGTCAGCTTCGAGCCGGATTCCGCGACGCGCGGAATTGTCCGCTACTATCTCAGCGTAGCCCCCTATTGGCCTTTACAGGACGATACGGTGTATCTGGTGCCGGAAGAGGAGCATGTCAAGACGATGAGCTTCGTATTGGGAAATGTGGTGCACGTCGATCCCGTCGCGGGCGACGACGCGAACGACGGTTCGGAGAACGCCCCCTACCGCACGCTCCAGAAAGCCGTGGACTGCACGGCGGAAACGCTCGTCCTCGCGCGGGCGGGCGACTACGCCGAGGGCGAAGCGTACTGGAACGGCTCGAACCGCGTCTACGTGAGCACGAAGAAGGAACTGCGCGTGAAGGCCGTCGCGGGTTCCGCGAACACCTTCATCACAGGCGCGGCCGATCCTAATCCGGCCATCGCGAACGACTACGGTCTCGGCCCGGCGGCGGTGCGCTGCATCGGCGTGGCCACGAACGCCGCCTGCTGCTTCCAGGGATTTACCCTGCGCGACGGGCGCGCGAGCTACCACGCGGACAACGCCGATTCGGACACCGTCCACGGCGCCGCACTGCTCAATGCGTACGGCATTTCCTCCACCTACGGCGGCGTGCTCGCCGACTGTGTGATCACGAACTGCGTCAGCTCGCGCGGCGTGGTGTTTGGCGGCACGCTGGAGCGCTGCCGCATGACGGGCTGCAATGTAACGAAACTGGGGCTTCTGCGGTCTTGCCGCGTCCTTGCGTCGGTCTTCGAGCACAATCCCGGCGGAGGCATGGTCATCGGCCAAAAGGCCAGCGCATACAACTGCACGTTCGCGGCGAACAGCTGTCCGGTGCTTGCGAGCGGCTACGGGAACGTCTACGGCTGCGTGATGGGCGGGAACGGCACGGCGGACGTGTACGGTTCGTTCGAGGCGATGAGGTACAGCCTCTATGCGCTGAAAAACGTCACGGTGGACGGAAGCAACGTGAATGAAACCCCGATCAAGTTTGTCTCGTCCGAGACGGGCGACTGGCGGCTGCTGTCCACGTCCGCCGGCACGGCTCTCAGCCTGTTGACGTATTATTCATACAATGGCTATCTGCCCGTCACCTTCGACGGCGTTCCGTTTGCCGCCACGGATGGACGGATTCCCGCAGGCGCGTTCAGCGTGCGCGCGGTGACGACGAACTACGTGGACGCGGTGAACGGCAACGACGCGACGGCGGACGGCACGACCGAGGCGACGGCGTACAAGACGCTCGCCGCCGCGCTGGCGGCGGCGCAGCCGGGCGACACGGTGGTTGCGCTGCCGGGCACGTACGCGGAGGGTTCAACCGTGCCGACGGCCGCGCAGGCGGTCAGCGGCAGCACGATTCCGACGATCGCCGCGCGCGCGGTGGTGCCGGACTTCGTCACGCTTGAATCGCGGGACGGCCCGGAGATGACGGTCATCGAGGGCGCGCGCGCGACGACGGGCGCGAACGGTTATGGGTGCGGCTCGGACGCTGTGCGGTGCGTGTTCCTCTGCGCGAACGCGACGGTGCGCGGCTTCACGCTGTACAACGGGCATACGGACAGCGGCGGCAGCAGCTATGCGGATTCGGTCGACACGCGCGGCGGCGGCGTGAGCGTGGCCAACGCCAGCTCGCTCGTGAACGGACAGAACTGTTTCGTGGAAAACTGCATCATCACCAATTGCGCTGCGGCGCGTGGCGGCGGTGGGCACTGCGGCACCTACCGCAAGTGCCGTTTTCTCAACAACAGCGCGCCTAAGCCCGGCGTGGCCATCTATTTCGGCGTCGTCGAGGGGTGTTTCCTTGACAACAACTCCGGCCATTCCATCATCTACAAGTCAAAGGTCTGGAACAGCACGATCCTCGGCACGCAAAGGGGCAGCTCGACCTCAGCCGTCAACAACGAGGGCACCAGCGAAACCCGCTATCCCGTGGTGAACACGATCCTCGGCACGTCGAGCTTCGTCTCATCCAACCTCGTGAACTGCGCCTATTCGAGTACGGCGAAAAACCGTTGGCCGGACGCGCCGAACGTGAACCCGGCTGTGGGCGACCTGCGGATGGGGCCGGACGGCGTGCCGCTGGCGGGGAGCGTGGCGATCGACGCGGGCGACGTGTCACAGACGCCGGTGAGCTTGGGCGACACCGACCTCGCGGGCGGGCAGCGCGTGTACAACGGCGCGATGGACATCGGCTGCTTCGAGTTCGACTGGCGGCCGAAATACGCCGCGATTCTCGGGAAGGGGCTGGCCGTGACCGCTGCCTCGCCGGAGGTCTATGCGGTCGGGGAGAGCGCGGTGGCGGTGCCGGGCGGGTCTCTGGAGGCGTCCTGGTCAAACGCGACGGGCCGCAATCGCGGATACGTTGGCAATGCGCAGGTGACAGGTACGGGCACGCTCGAGATCATGCATAACGGCAAGTCGTTCAAGACGGTGACGGAGGCATACGGTCAGCAGACCTTCCGCTTCTACTCGTCCTTGGCGCTTGAGCAGCTCACGTTCTCCTACACGCCCGGCGAGAGCGACACTGGCGCGGCACTCCTTTCGTCCTTTGCCGTCGACGACGGTCTCATGATCATCTTGAGATAGTCAAAGGGGTGATTTGGGCATGTTGCTGTCATCGAAATTGCTTTCGCTGCTAGGAGATCAGGAGTTTCGGCGAAGATCATAAAAATCCTCCAAGCCTCCTAAACTCCAAAACTCCCAGCAGCGAAAGCAAATAAGCGAAACCATAAGAAAGTTACAGGCAAGGAGAACTTCGACAATGAAGAGAAGAAGCTTTATCGCCGGCTCGCTGCTCGCAGCGGCCTCGTGCGAGGCGTTGCATGGCGCGCCTGCCGAAGCGGCGCCCGCTACCGTGAAGGGGAAAAGCCCGGCCCCGGTCGACCGGAGCATCCTCAAGCTCAATCCGCCCAAGGACATCCTGCCGATGCTGCAGAACATGCAGATGCGCGCCATCAAGCCCGTGGCGCACAAGCCGCCCGTCTACCAGCAGGAGCAGCTCATCCTTCTCCATTTCGCGGACATCCACAACGACGTGAAGAACCTCCGCCGCGTGATGGAGTTCGCCAACCACTACAAGCCCTACCTCACGGACGCGCTCCTCACCGGCGACATCGCCGGCGGCAGCTGGAACGACTGGAAGGACGAGATGATGGCGGTGCCCGGTTTCAAGGGCGTCCTCAAGACCCTCGGCAACCACGACATCTACAAGTGGAACAAGACTGACCGTAACGCGACGCCGCGCGAGTGCTACGACAAGTACTTCGCCGGCATCGAGTCGTGGGGCGTGACGCAGCCCGGCGGCGCGAACCCGGACGGCCTTTGCTACTGGTACAAGGACTACCCGACATGCGGCGTGCGCCTGATCGGCCTCGACTGCATGCACTACGACGGCGCGCAGCAGGCGTGGCTCGTGGCGACGCTCGACGACGCGCGCGCGAAGGGCCTCGCCGTCGTCACCTCCCAGCACTACCCGCCGGCTGGCAAGGACTGCACCGGGCTCCCGAACTGTCCGTTCGACAGCCTCCAGCGCGAGAGCCTCGGCGGGGCGCTGCCGAAGGCCGTGGAGGCGGTGGACGCCTTCCAGAAGGCGGGCGGCGAGTTCGTCTGCTGGCTCGGCGGCCACACGCATACGGACTTCTGCGGCGTCATCAACGGCAAGAAGCAGCTCTTCATCAACGTGGGCACGGCGAAGAACTTCGAGCTGTGGTGCGACTCGCGCCGCGTGACCGGCGAGAAGAGCCAGGACCTATTCAACATCGTCTCCATCGACACCTACCACAAGAACATCCGCGTGATGCGCATCGGCGCCGAGTGGAACCGCTACCTCCAGCACCGGGTGGCGATGTGCCTCGACTACGCCGCGCTCCGCCAGCTCTGCTAGGTGTCCCAGACGAAGGTACACTTCGGCGTGGACGAGGCCTTTCTGCTCCGTCTGGCAGGCCCAGCGGATGCGGGTTGCAAGCGCGTGCCGTGCCCTGCCGCTGGAATGAGTGCTTTCATGTGCTGCGCAAACTCACAAACTTGATTCGCGTACCATACGCCCTAAACTCTGATTATTAGGGCAGGACGTGTTCGGGATCGCCGCTGCCGCACTTGACGTTGATGGCACCGGCTTCGATTGTGATCGTGTAGGCGCTGTGGTCTTTCGGACATGTCGGCGTCTTCTTCAGGTATTTCGTGTCCTCAGGCCCGCAGAGGTCGCGCAGGGTCGGTGCGGTCGTTCCTGGATGATCGAGGAGCCACATCTCGCCCGCAGTCACGAGCACCTTCATGTTGCTGATGCACGCGGCAGTCTGCGAGGCACTGCGGTATGCGATGAAATTCGGGATGGTGACTCCGACGAAAAGAACGTCATCGAATGCGATTTCAAACACGTCGCCTTCGCCGGCGACTTTTGTGCGGTTGAGCGAATCGGTCAGCTGTTTCGGCAGCCCGGCATCGGGGTTCGCCGTCATAGATATGAGATTCTTCACCAGTGTCCGCAGAGTGTCGGCGTCTTTGGCTGAGGCCGTGCGGCAATTCGCCGAGAGCGCGACCCCGCGGCTAGGCTTCGCCACCAGGGCGAGATTCACGTCCTTGACCCCCAGGACCAGCTCGTTGCCGTTCTTAACCATGGGCACGCTCAACTTCCTTTGTTCCCGTGGCGGAAGCTTGCGCAAGATCGCGCCGAGGTCCTTGAAGGCCAGGCGGACAAGGTCGCCGTTCGCAGGCTTGAAGTCACTCAGCAACTTCCCCTCGTCTTTCCCCTCAAGGTAGAGGTGTATCTCCTATGAGAACAGATGTCAATAGGCGAAATCGCTTTGGCGATTTCCGCATTTCCCGCCCGGATTGCTTGATGCATGTCTTTCTCCTATTCGCAGT